>JAZBOO010000375.1:0-7397 GCA_036351155.1 Candidatus Krumholzibacteriia bacterium
AAATGACCGAGTCGGGCGTGATCAACAACACCGCCCTGGTCTTCGGCCAGATGAACGAGCCGCCGGGAGCCCGCCTGCGTGTGGCCCTGTCCGGACTGACGATGGCCGAGCACTTCCGCGACGTGCTGAAGCAGGACGTGCTGCTGTTCATCGACAACATTTTCCGTTTCACCCAGGCCGGTTCGGAAGTTTCGGCCCTGCTGGGCCGTATGCCCAGCGCCGTGGGTTACCAGCCCACCCTGGCCACCGAGATGGGCGAGCTGCAGGAGCGGATCACCTCGACCCGTGACGGTTCCATCACCTCGGTGCAGGCCATCTACGTGCCCGCCGACGATTTGACCGATCCCGCGCCGGCCACCGCGTTCAGTCACCTCGACGCCACCACGGTGCTGTCACGGCAGATCGCCGAGCTGGGTATTTACCCGGCGGTGGATCCCCTGGACTCGACCAGCCGTATTCTCGAGCCGGGCATCCTGGGCGACGTGCACTACAACCTGGCCCGTGAGGTGCAGACCATTCTGCAGCGCTACAAGGATCTGCAGGACATCATCGCCATCCTGGGTATGGACGAGCTGAGCGACGAGGACAAGATCGCCGTGGAGCGCGCACGCAAGATCCAGAAGTTCCTGTCTCAGCCCTTCGCCGTGGCCGAGGTGTTCACCGGCATGGCCGGTCGTTACGTCAAACTCGAGGACACCATTCGCAGCTTCCAGGGCCTGGTCAAGGGCGAGTACGATCACATTCCCGAGCAGTGCTTCTACATGTGCGGCGCCATCGAGGAAGTTCTGGAGAACTACGAGAAAATGCAGGCGGAAGGTTAAACCATGGCCAAGGCTTTCAAGGTCATGATCGTCACCCCGGACAAGACGGCCTATGAGGGACAGGTCGTGTCCGCCACCATTCCCGGCCTGGCCGGGTACATGGGGATCTGGGCCAACCACGCGCCCCTGGTGGGCGCCGTGGTCCCGGGTGTGGTGCTGCTGAAAATCGACGACGAGGGCAACGAGGTTCACTTCTCGGTGGGCACCGGATTCGTCGAGGTGAGCGACAACGTGGTCAACCTGATGACCGACACCTGCGAGGCGGCCGGCCAGATCGATGTGGACCGCGCACGCAAGGCCCTGGACCGGGCCAAGTCCCGGTTGAAGGGCATGGAGGCCGACCTGGACCGTGAACGAGCCCGCATGGCCGCCAGCCGCGCCGAGGCCCGGGTCAAGGCCGGCCAGTACGACAAGTAATTCGCGCCCTCGCCCGGTCTGGATTTCTGCATGAGCCCTCAGCCCCCTCGTGTCCTGGTCATGGACGACGACCCGATGGTCCGTGAAACCGCCCGCCGCATGCTGGCCCGTCTGGGCTATGCGGTGGCGCTGGCGGCGGACGGGGCCGAGGCGGTGCAGATCTACCGATCTTCCCTGAACACGGACGATCCCATTGCGGTGGTCATCCTGGACCTGAAGGTGCCCGACGGCATGGACGGCGTGGAGGCGGCGCGCGGCCTGCTGGACATCGATCCCGCAGCCTGCCTGGTGGTGTCCAGTGGTGCCACCAACGTGCCGGAAATGCAGGATTACGAATCTTTCGGATTCAGTGCCACCCTGGCCAAACCCTTCCAGCTGACCGAGCTGGGGATGGTGGTGGGGGAGCTGGTGGATTGAGATAAAGGGCAGGCCCGGTGGCCTGCCCTTTTGCGCTGGGCGAGCGAGCTTCTACTTCAACAAGACCATCTTGCCCATGGCCTTGTTCGGGCCCACCTGCATCCGCGAGAAATACACCCCGCTGGGCTGCAGACGGCCCCGATCATCACGCCCATCCCAGTACACTTCTCCTGTGGCGCGAGCCGCCAGTTCCCCCTTCAGCAAGACCCTGACCAGCTGACCCCGCGAGGAGTAGACCGCCAGTCGTGCCGCGCCCCCGGTGTCGCCCACCGCGTAGGACACGGTGGTGCCGGGATTGAACGGGTTGGGGTGGTTGCCCACCACCAGGCTCCCGGCTCCGGGCACCAGGGAAACCCCCGACACCACACACGGGGTACCGGCGTTGATCAGCACGCGGGGCGAACCTTCGTTGAACAGAGCCGCGTCCATGGAGGCGACCAGGACGTTGCCGCCGCCAATGGTGGGCAGGCCGTGAAACTCCAGGTACACCAGGCCCGTGGGGCATCCGCTCAGGGGCGCAGCTCCCGCGTGGTAAACCCGGACGCTGTTGCCCTCATCCACGGCCAGGGGTGTACCCCAGTCCTCGGAGGCGGACCCCACAGCGGTGACGCCCAGGTACTCCACGTAGTAACTGCTGTAGTCGATGGCCAGCTCGTAGCTGGTGATGCCCAGCCCCGTCAACGACCGCTCCACCTTGATGGGCACCATCAGGGTTTCGTCGGCGTGAATCCGGGTGGTGAGGGAAGGCAGGGCGAAATCGAACACCTCGAGGTGGATGGTGTTGGTGCGGGCGCCCAGGGAATCTTCCATCCAGATATCGGTCCACCCGGCAGACACGCCGGTGACCAGGCCCGTGGGCGATATATCGACCACTCCCGGATTGGTCGACGTGTAGCTGACCGGGTAGGAGATCATGCCGCCCAGTTCGAGCTGGATCTCGTTGCCCACCAGCAAGTCAATGCCGCTGGGGCCCAGCGTGATGTCCGGCAGGGGGTTCACGGTGATGTACCCGTCCACGTCGAAGGCCTGCCAGGTTTCGTTGAACAGCCCTGGTTCCAGATACAGCCAGAAGCTGCTCTGCACCCGGAACTCGAGGAAGCACAGGATGCCGGCACCGGGCAGCGGGCTGGCTCCCGCGGCCACGATGGTGGCGGTTCCGGGTCCGCTCTGGAACTCGGGTGCCGACCACCCTGCCGTGGCCATCAACGTGCCGGCGGTTTGCACCCCCAGAAATTCGGCCGCCGACCCACTCCAGTGCACATCCAGTTCGGCCGAGTAGATCCCGTAGGGTCCAGGATCGATCAAGGTCAACGGCACCTGCAAGGTTCGGCCCTCGGTGGTGGACATGTTCAGGGCGCGCAGGACAAAGGGCCGCACCTCGATCACGCCGGTGGTGGTGTCGGTGGTGCCGTTGGCATCCTCGGTGGATACCTGGACGGTCCCTGCGGTCAACCCCACCAGCACGTTGTCGCCGCCGGTGAAATCCGCCACCGCCGGGTCACTGCTGGTGTAGGTGTAGGGGGCCACCCCGCTGTAGGTGTTGAAACTCAAGGTCTCACCCACCGGGATGAGTCCACTGTCCGGATAGATATCCACCGTGGGCAACGGCGAAACGCTGATGGACCCGTCTTCCATGGCCGGAGGCACCGGGTCCTCGTTGATCACTGCATCTCGCAGATAAATGGTTCCGCTGCCGTTCCCCAGTTCCAGAGAAAACTCGAGGTAGCACAGCAGCCCACCGCCCACGATGGGGCTGGCCCCGGCCAGAGCCACGTGGCCTTGTCCGGGACCGGTGGACCATTCCATGCTCCAGGCAGCGCTTTCGGTGCCGGCGGTTTCCACGCCGACCAGAGTGAAGTAGTACTGGTACCATTCCAGTTCCAGCTCTACCGAGTAGGCGGGATCCGGCGCATCGGTCAGGTACACGGGAACCTGCACGGTTTGTCCGGACACCCCGGCGCCATCGCCCACCACGAGGGCGACGGCCGCCGCCGAGGAGGCGACGCAGAGCAGGCCGATCACCAGGATCGCCCACAGGAGTATTGTTCTTCGGTCTATCATGCCGTCACCTCCTTTACTTCAAGAGAACCATCTTGCGATTGATCTGCTGCCGGCCGGCCACCAGCTGGTACAGGTAGACACCGCTGCCCACCTGACGACCCTGATCGTCACGGCCATCCCACATAACCTGCTGCGGCCCTGCGGTTTGGACTTCATCGACCAGCGTGCGCACGGCATGGCCCCGGGCGTCGTAGATCACCAGCTTCGCGTGGACACTCCCCTCGGCCGCCGACAGGGAGTACCGGATGGTGGTGCTGGGGTTGAAGGGGTTGGGCTGATTCTGGAACAGCCGGGTGGTCAGCACCTCGGGGGTGTCCTCCACGCCGGTGATGGCCCCGTAGACATCGTTGTTGAGCATGGCGTAAGTCAGGTCCAGGTCGAGGATCTGGCCCGCGGGCAGATCGTCGTGCGCGGTCAGGTGGAAGCGCACCGAATCGGTCACTTCCACCGGTTCGGCATTGGCCAGCGCGATGCGCAGCTCGTTGCCGCCCACCACGTTCCAGGCCAGCATGGCGCCCTGGGCGTTGGGCAGCAGCTCCACACCCGTCACCGTCACTTCACTGGGATCGAAGCCGATGCGGTACTCCTGACCGTACAGCTCACCGTTGCCTTCAAGGCCAATGGTCACCCAGGTCGATTCCCCGCCGGAAAGCTCCACGTCGGGCAAATGCACATTGAAGTCGAGCCTGTCACTGCCGGGGTAGTGCTCGGCCCACAGGCGGTAGCCCTTGGTGGCCGTGCTGTCCAGGGCGCAGGGGAAGAAGGTGTCCAGGCCGGCCACGTAGCGCAGGATCAAGGCCGCGTCCAGCGACTGCAATCCGCCGCTGCAGTTCACGTCGCCCAGGACCAATTGCAGGGGGCCCAGCAAACCGCCGGTCACCAGCTCCTGCAGCACAAGCGAGGCGTCGTAGGCGCGGATGTCCCCGTTGCGGCTGACATCGCCCATCAGCACGTTGCTGATGCCGACCGTATCCCAGCCGCTGTAGTCGACCCGATCGGACACGGGATCGCCCAGGCCGCCGGGGTTGTAGAAGCCGCCCGCACCCGTGTCGTCGCTGTCGTCCAGCGGGCCGGTCGCGTGGCCCCACCAGTTGCCGGTGGCGTCCACGGTGAAGGCCGTCCCCTGGTTGCGCACCGCGTAGTAGGTGTTGCCCAGGAAGTCGCAGTTGTGGATCCAGCCCTCGCCGGGATCACCCGAGGTGCCCTTGTAGTCCAGCGCCACTCCGTTGTAGGCGAACTGGCAGCTGTCGAACTCGGGGTTGGCGCTGTTGATCTCGATGGTCCCGTAGGTCGAGTTGTTGTAGCCGTAGCGGAACACCGTGTTGCTGATCAGGGTGCTGTCGTCGATGGCCTCGTTCTGGATGATGATCCGTCCCCACCGGGTCTGCCCCGGGGCGGTGGCCGACCCATCGTTGTTGGTGTCGCCCCCGTAGAAGTCGTCGGTCACCGAGGTGAACACGATCTGGTCGTCCTGGTCGGTGCCTCCCTGGGCCATCAGCCCGCGCCGGATGGTGATGTCCGACCCGGTTCCCTTGATGATCACCCCGGGCTCGATGGTCAACACCGAGCTGTAACCGGCAATCACCGGACCCAGCAGCACGTAGGGGATATTGGCCACCTGGGCCACATTGCGCCGCCGGACGGTGGCGTTCTGGGCCAGGGTTTCGTTGTGAATACCCAGGGCGTTGTAGCCGTTTCCGGGCCCGAAGGTGGTGCCGCTGAACACGGGATTGCTGATCAGCGACAGGCGCACGGGCGTGCTGGTCATGTGGTCGAACACGCAGTCGGTCACCACGGGTGCGCTGGAGCCCAGGATGCCCATGCCGTGGCCCGCGTACTCGAAGGTGCAGTCGATGAAGGTGGGCGCGGCCGAGGTCATCCACACCATGCCGTAGTCATTGGTGCCGTAGTACCCGTAGCGCAGCTGCACGTTGCGCAGGAGGTTCACGCTGTCGTCGCTCACCTCGTCGTAGTACAGGCGGTTCCAGTTACCGGTGGCGGGCATGGTGGCGTTGCCGTCGCTGTTGGTGTCGGCGGGATTGCCCACGGGGTCGTCCTTGACCGAGGTCAGGATGATGGGATCGGTCCCGTCCGCGTCGGCCACCAGGGCACCGTACACGCTGATGTGGCTGGCAAAGGGAGTGTAGGTCTGCGAGAGCATCTTCAGCACCACACCGGGTTCAATGGTCAGCGTGGCCCCCAGTTGCACGGTCAAGGTCCCTGCGGTCAGCACCTGGGTGATGTTGGTGTAACCGGCGAAGTTGTACTTCCGTAGGGTCATGTCCTGGCCGATGTTCTCGCCCCGGATGGCAATGGCCGGAGTGTTCACGTTGCTCAGGGTGTTGCCCCCGAAGGTGGGGGTGGCCAGGATGGATTTCTCGATGGGCATCCAGGTGAGCACCTGGAAGTTGTTGTTGTAGATGTTGGGGCTGGAGTCGTTGCGCATGCGGATGCCGTAGTGACACAGTTCGATCTGGTTGCTGACGATGCTGGGGCTGCAGCTCTCCAGGTCCATGATGAAGTCGGACCCGCCGAAGCGGAAGGTGCAGAACACCACCGAGGTGCTGGCATCCATGAGGCTGTCGTAGAAATGGAGGCCTCGCCAGTTGCCCGCCGAGGGCGACGTGTCGGACCCGTCGACGTTGCTGTCTCCGCCCTGGCTGTCGTCGCGAATGCTGGTCATGGTGATACGATTGCTGGCGGTGCCCACGGCCTGCAACGCGCCATACACGCCGATGACATCGCTGTTGTCGCGCACCTTGATCAGCACGCCCGGTTCGATGGTCAGTCGGGTATTCACCCCCACGGTGGTGGTGCCCAGGTTGTAGTAGGGGTAGGGGTCCAGACCCGACATGGCGATCTTTTCCAGGGTCGCGTTGGCCGACAGGGTCTCGTTGATCAATCCCACCGCATGGATGCCGTTCTGGTTGAAGATGTTGTCGGCATAGACCGGATCGGCCAGCACGCTGGTGGCCAGGCACACCGAGGTCTGGTTGAAGAAGGTGTTGTCCTGGATCAGTGCCGTGCTGTTGCCGCTGGTCCACACGCCGATGTTGTTGGTCTCGAAGTTGTTGTTGATGATGATGGGCGCCGCCGAGTCGCACCAGACCACCGCGTCGGCTTCGTTGCCGTACCCGTACCCGCCAAAGGCGAACTCGCACAGCTCCAGCCGACAGTCGGCATCGATGCTGGTGGGTCCGAAGTAAACGAATCCCCAGTTGCTGGCCGCCGGAGTGTTGGCCCCGTCGTCCGCCGTATCGCCAGGGTTGCCGCGGCTGTCGTCCAGGATGCTGGTGAAAGCGATCAGGCTGTCGGGGGTGCCCACGGCCTGCAGGCTGCCCTCGATGATGAAATCATAGCCGTATCCCCCCAGGGCCACCTTGGTGGTCACCCCCGGCTCGATGCGGAAGTGCGCGCCCTCGGCCACCGTCAAGCGGCCGGCCAGATAGTAGCTGATGGCGTCGAATCCCCCCAGGCTGCGGATCCGCAGCACCGAATCCACCCCCACGACCTCGGGAATGATCCCGATGGCCCGCAACCCCACGTTGGTGAAGGTCACGTTGGTGTCGGTGGGGTCGGCGGAGATGGAGTACAGCACGGGTGTGTAGGTGGTGTTGGCGATGTCCACCTGGTCGATCACCGAGGCGGCGGTGCCCGCCTGCTCTATCCCGTACGGTGCAT
>JAZBOO010000376.1:0-2346 GCA_036351155.1 Candidatus Krumholzibacteriia bacterium
GTACTCGGCCATGGTCAGGCCCGACAGGGCGATGCGCAGGCGCGCGCCGGGCGGCTCGTTCATCTGGCCGAAGACCAGGGCGGTGTTGTTGATCACGCCCGACTCGGTCATTTCCAGCCAGAGATCGTTACCCTCACGGGTACGCTCGCCCACTCCGCAGAACACGGAGTAGCCGCCGTGCTGGGTGGCGATGGTGTTGATCAGCTCGAGCACGATCACCGTCTTGCCCACACCGGCGCCGCCGAACAGTCCGATCTTTCCACCCTTGGCGTAGGGGGCCAGCAGATCCACGACCTTGATGCCGGTCTCGAAGATCTCGTTGGCCACGCCCTGGTTGGTCAGCTCGGGCGGCTTGGCGTGGATGGGCGACTTCTTCTCGGGCTCTTTCAGGTCGCCCTTGCCGTCCAGGGTCTTGCCCAGCAAGTTGAACAGACGCCCCAGGCACTGATCGCCCACGGGCACGGAAATGGGAGCACCCGTATCCAGGCCCTTCATACCGCGCACCAGACCGTCGGTCGCATCCATGGCAATGGTGCGCACCACGTTGTTGCCGATGTGCTGGGCCACCTCGGTGATCAGGTCGATGCCCTTCTCCTCGTCCACGATGTGGATCGCGTTGAGCATGTTCGGCAGGTGATCCGAATCGAACTCGAGGTCCACTGTGGGGCCAATGACCTGCTGGACCTTACCGTAGTTCTCGGCCATTTCCTTTTTCTCCTTGCTTTCGTTCACTTCGTGGGGCACAGCCGCAGCTCACCCCCCATGAAAAAACTCTAGAGGGCGTTGGCGCCGCCCACGATATCAAGCAGTTCGGCGGTGATGGCGGCCTGACGCTCGCGGTTACGCTGCAGGGTCAGGGCACTGATCATTTCTCCGGCGTTTTCGGTGGCCGCGCTCATGCTGGTCATGCGGGCGGCATGCTCGCTGGTGAAGGCCTCGCTCAGGGTCATGAACACACGGTTGCGCAGGTATAGCGGCAACAGCACGGCGAACATCTCTTCCTGGCTGGGCTCCCAGATGTAATCCACGGCGCGGTCGTCCTCTTCCTCGTCGGTGGCGGCCGCCTGCTCGGGTGCGATGGGCAGTAGGCCCACATCGATCGGCTGCTGGGTCATGGTCGACACGAACGAGCTGTAGATGGTCCGCACCTCGTCGAAGGTCCCGTCCAGGAAGGCGCCCACCAGGGCGTCGCCCACGCGCATGCCGCGCTCGCTGTTCATCTCGCCGCCGAAGTCGGTATGACTGGCGTGGATGGTGTAGCCCCGCTTGCGGAAAAAGTCGGCCACCTTCTTGCCCACGGCGTAGATCTCGGTCTCCACACCACTGGCCACACTGGCGTCGATCGCTTTCTGCGCCAACTTCAACACATTCATGTTGTAGCTGCCGCACAGCCCCTTGTCCGAGGCCACGACCAGGAACAGGCGCTTGGCCACAGGCCGCACCTGGAACAGCGGATCAGCCAGGTCGGTCTTGCCGGCCAGCTGGGTCATCAGCTCGGTCAGCTTTTGCGAATAGGGTCGCGCCGCCAGCATCTTGCCTTGAGCACGCTGCAACTTGGCCGCCGCCACCATTTTCATGGCCTTGGTGATCTGCTGCGTGCTCTTGACGGAGCGTATCCGCTTGTTCAGTATCTTGACCCCGGCTCCCGCCACGGGTGACCTCCTGGTAAAAAACCTGTGCTAATCCGGACTTAATCCGGACCTATCCGCGCACTATCGCGTCCTGGCAAACTCTTCGATGGCCGCCGTCAGGTGCTCCACCGTCTCGGGCTCCAGCTTGCCGCTGTTGGAAATGTCGTGCAGCACACCGCTGTGCTTCTCGGCCATGTAGGCGTGGAAGTCCTTCTCCCAGGCGGCCACATCATCGATGGGCACCGAGTCCAGGAATCCCTTGCTGGCGGCGAAGATGATCGACACCTGCTTTTCCACGGGCATGGGCACGTACTGGTCCTGTTTCAAAATTTCGACCATGCGCTCACCACGGGTCAGCTGACGCTGGGTGGCCTTGTCGAGGTCGCTGCCGAACTGCGCGAACGCCGCCAGCTCACGGTACTGAGCCAGATCCAGACGCAGCGAACCGGCCACCTTCTTCATGGCCTTGGTCTGGGCGGCGCCACCCACACGCGACACCGAGATACCCACGTTGATGGCGGGCCGGATGACCTGGTAGAACAGGTCGTTCTCCAGGAAGATCTGGCCGTCGGTGATGGAGATCACGTTGGTCGGAATGTAGGCCGACACGTCGGAGGCCTGGGTCTCGATGATGGGCAGGGCGGTCAGGGAGCCTGCACCGAGTTCGTCGTTCATCTTGGCGGCCCGCTCGAGGAGACGGGAATGGTTGTAGAAA
>JAZBOO010000377.1:0-2881 GCA_036351155.1 Candidatus Krumholzibacteriia bacterium
CACCACGACTGCATGGACCGGCTGGCGACCATTCGCCACGGCCGAACCCTCAACCCTGGGGGAGCGGCGGCACGGCACCATGCCGTTAGTGAAGGAGAGACCCATGTCGGCCAACATCTACTCCGTCGACTATTTCTACACGACCGTCGAGGACGCGCCCGGCCAAGGCTGCAAGTTCCTGGAAATGCTGGCCCAGGAGGACGTGAACCTTCTGGCCTTCAACGCCTTCCCGGTGGGTAGGGATCGCACCCAGCTTGTCATCTATCCATTGAACTCGACCTGGCTGGGCGACCTGGCTCGCCACCAGGGTCTGCGCCTCGTGGGCCCCCACCATGCTTTCATGATTCACGGGGACGATGAGCTCGGGGCCCTGGTGACCATCCATCAGAAGCTGTGCGATGCGGAGATCAACGTGTCCAGCAGCACCGGCCTGTCCGATGGGCGCGGGGGATACCGCTACATCATGCATGTGCATCCGGATGATTTTTCGCGCAGCCTGAAGGTTCTGGACGTGGACCAGAACGTCAAACCCATGGCCGATTTCCACCTGGATATCCGGCGGCGGTTCGAGGCCAAGGGCTAGCCCATGGGCTAGTCCGCCATGGTGATGCAGACCTTGTTCCGCCCGGCTTCCTTGGCTGCGTAAAGTGCCTCGTCGGCGTCCTTGATCATGTCCTTGGCCGACACGTGATCAGGAGAACGCCCCGCCACGCCTATGGAGATCGTCACATGGCCCTTGAACTCGGGCGTGTCGATGATGTTGTTCTCGATGGCCTTGCGGATACGATTGCCCAGCATCTTGGCCACCTCGAGATCGGCCCCCGGACAGATCACCAGAAACTCCTCACCCCCGAAGCGGCAAACGGTGTCACTGTCGCGCATCTGGTGCTTCATGACGCCGGCCGTGGCTTTCAGGACCACATCGCCCGCGTCGTGGCCGTAGGTGTCGTTGACGTTCTTGAAGTGGTCGATGTCCAGGATCATGCACAGCAGCGGTTCGCCGTTACGCTCGGACCGTGACCACTCCTGGTCCAGTCTTTTCAAACCGGCACGGCGGTTGGGCAGCTCGGTCAACTGATCTTCCATGGCCATCTGTTCCAGCTGCTGGTTCAGCACCTGTTGCCGCCGGTTGACGATGCCCAGCTCGGCCAGCGTCAGGCGCAGGTCTTCCTTGCTGTGCTCCATCTCTTCCTGCATGTCGATGATGCGGCGCGCCGCGCGAATCCGTGCCGCCAGGACCCGATGGTTGATGGGCTTGGTCACGTAGTCGTCAATGCCGGCGCCGAAGGCCTCGACCAGTTCGTCGTTCCCGTCCTGAGCCGTCATGACAATGATGTAGGTGCTGGCGGCCTGCTCGCTCAGGCGCAGGGTGCGCGACAGGTCCAGCCCGTTCATCCGGGGCATCATCCAGTCGGTCAAGATGAGCTGAGGACTGGTTTGCAAGGCCAGTTCCAGGGCCTGCTGCCCATCCACGGCCTGGGTCAAGTGATGTCCCTGGCTGCCCAGCTTCTTTTCGAGGATGCGCATGTCCACCGGACTGTCGGTGACCACCAGGATTTCCAGCCCGGCCTGTTCGTTGAGTGCTCCCTCGCCCTCGCTCTGGGTGGCAGGCACGCTGGTCGTCCCCGAGGAAACTACGCTGGCAGGGTCCCCCGATTTGCGGTCAGGCAGCGCCTGGCGGAACTGACGGGCCCGCCGGATCAAGTCCCCCATGGAGGGCACGTTGCTGGTCAACACGTTCAGCACCCGGCCCATGCGGGCCCATTCGGCCATGATGTCGTCATACATGGTCGACCAGTCTTCTTCACCGAAGCCGCACTGCTTGCCCACTTTCAAAAATTGTAGAACCAGGGGATGACGCTCGACGCCTCCCTCGAGGCAGATGTCCGCCGCCAGGCTGGCGAAGTGCAGGATCTGGGCCAGCTTGTGTCCCTTGCCCTTGCCTTCGGTGCCGTCCACCGCATCGGTGATTTCTGGTTCCTCGAACAGGGTGGCCGCTTCGGAGTAGTATTCCGGCAGGCCCCAGTCCTTGAAAAGAACGCTGCTGACCAGGCCGTGGTCTATGGACAGGGCCTGGTTCTCCATGGCCTTGAGTTCGATCCCTGAAACGCCGTTCCATCCGTCGAGGATTTCCCCGTACTGAATGGGGTAAATGCTGGCCAGACCCAGCCGCCCGATCCCACAGAGCAAGCCGCAGGTGAAGGCCTCGTCACTGCTGACGGAGCGCAAGCGGGAACTGAGCGCCTGACAGCTGACCGCCATGGCCAGCGAGTGGGCCCAGTAGCGCTGGTAATCGAAGGAGGGGCAGGGCCCGCTGCGGGCGTTCGACAGAACCGAGAAGCCCAGGCAAAGCTGACGGGTCATGGACATGCCCAGACGCACCAGGGCATCGTTCAGGGTGGAGATCTCCTCGCGCGATCCACTTTCGGCGCTGTTGGCGTACTTCAGGACCTGGCCGGCCAGGGCCGGGTCTCCTTGAAGGACCATGGCCATGTCCTCGGTGCTGGAATCCGGATCCCGGGACAGTTCCAGGATGTGCAGGGCCACACCGGTGGGGGACGGCAGTTTACCTGAAGCGGTCAGTTCCGTCAGGATGGATTGGTCGGCGAGTTGCAAAAGAGATCCTCCTTGCCCGCAGGCATGGTCCATTCCAGGGGGAGAGGATGGCGTATACCCATTTCCCGTGTAGGACGTATCGGCCAAGGGCGTAGGGGCTTGAGTGAGGGGTCTCTTTATACTGATCTGAAGGTTTCAACTGAAACGGGTGGTCAACGGCCTCAGGTGGGGCCCTGGCATCCCTCATTTTGCTGGCTGGTGAAATAATTCCGGTCTTCGGCGTAGTGGCATTGCTTGTATTTCTTGCCGGATCCGCACCAGCAGG
>JAZBOO010000378.1:0-8780 GCA_036351155.1 Candidatus Krumholzibacteriia bacterium
CCTACCTGGCCGCGGTTCTGGTGCCGGTGTGGAAGCTGGCCGTGACCGAGCCGGTGGAGGTCATGAAATGATCCTCCTGCAGGGCGTGGACAGGATTTACAACGCCGGCCGACCCGACGAATGCGCGGCCCTCAAGGATGTGGACCTGACGGTGGCCGCCGGAGAACTGGTGGCCTTGTCCGGAGTCAGCGGCAGCGGCAAGACCACCCTGCTGTCTCTGGTCGGGGCGTTGATCAAGCCGACCCGCGGGCGGATCGAGGTGGCGGGCCAGAGCATTGCGAAGCTGCCCGATGCCCACGCGTCCCGGTTCAGGCACCGCACCGTGGGCTTCATTTTTCAGCACCATAATCTGTTTCCTGAATTGACGGTCCAGGACAACCTGCTGGCGCCTCTGGTGCCCAGCCAGCTGTCGTCAAGGGACGAACAGGCGCGCATCGCGCAGGCCCTGGAGCAGGCGGCCATTGCCCACAAGGCGGGCCAGACGGTGCGCGACCTGTCGGGAGGCGAGCGGCAACGCTGTGCCATTGCCCGGGCGCTGGTGACCAACCCTGAGCTGATTCTCTGCGATGAGCCCACGGCCCACCTGGATCAGGCCAACACCGAGATGTTTGCCGCCATCCTGATGGCGTTGAAAGAGGCGGGCAAGACGGTGCTGATGGCCACCCACGATCCCCGCCTGGAAAAGCTGAAGTGCGTGGACCGGGTGGTGCACCTGGCGGGTGGAAAGATCGTGGACCGAT
Source organism: Candidatus Krumholzibacteriia bacterium (assembly GCA_036351155.1). Taxonomy (GTDB): domain Bacteria; phylum Krumholzibacteriota; class Krumholzibacteriia; order LZORAL124-64-63; family LZORAL124-64-63; genus LZORAL124-64-63. The sequence goes on from JAZBOO010000378.1 coordinate 741, forward strand.
GATCCTCCTGACGGGCGAGGTCATCACCTTTCTGGTGCTCGAAGGAGTGCTGCTGATTCTGCTGATGGTGGCCACCGCAGTGGCGGTGCCGATTCTGCGCCACTGGGATTTCCAGGCCACCAGTGACCGGCAGTATGCGCGGGAAAAGCGGGCCTATCTGGTGGGGCTGGTCATCACGTTCGCGCTGGGTGCCAAGATCATTTTGCTGCCTTTTTTCGCCCATACCCTGGACCGTCTGGCCACGGTGGTGCCCGGGGCCATGTGTGCCGCCGGGGTGATCAATGCCAACGGATACGGTTTTCCCCTCCTGGGCTGGAAGCTGGGGGTGCTGGTGCTGTCGGGGGTGTGGCTGCTGGTCAACCGCCGGGATGTGCAAGCGACCGAATTCCCCCATCTGAAACCCAAGCTGGGCCTGTTTCTGGTGATCGCCGGGGCGGTGCTGGTCGAGACGGTCCTGGATGTCCTCTACCTGACCGGGATTTCCACCCTGACTCCGGTGCAGTGCTGCTCCATCATTTACGGGGTGGCCAGTCCGGCAGGTGGATTGCCCTGGGGGCTGGACACGCAGATCCTGCTGCCTCTTTTTTATCTGGTCTACCTTCTGGCGATGGTGCTGTCGGCGGCACGCTATCTGGTCCTGAACTTTCTGGCGAATCTGGGTTTTCTGGTGCTGGGCTACCTGGCGGTGGTCTACTTTTTCGGCACCTACGTGTATCAGCTGCCCACGCACCAGTGCCCGTTCTGCATGCTGCAGCCCGAGTACTTCTGGGTGGGGTACCTGCTCTGGGGCACCCTGTTTTTCGGGACCTTCTTCGGGATGGCGGGGTGGCTGGTGCGATTGTTGACGGGGCGGGCGGTGGCGGACACGGGCCGCTGGTGTATGGTTCTGTTGACAGTGTTCACCGTGGTTTGCACCCTGTATCCCCTGGTTTACAGGCTGCGCAATGGAGTGTGGTTGACGTGAAGAAGCTGGCCCCGGTCCTGGTGGTGGTGTTGCTTTTGGCTGTCATGGCGTTGCTGGTGATGAGCCGGGCGCGCCAGCAGAACAACCTGACCATCCTGACGGGCAACCAGGCGCGTGAGGCGGTTCCCATTGTTCTGGGGCACTACCAGGACACCCAGTGCGGCATGACCATCGACCAGCTGCAGGACAGCGCCCAGGCCGTGGCCCCGGATGGCCGCACCTGGTTCTTCGACGATGTGGGCTGCCTGGCCCTGTGGCTGAAAACGAACCGCCAGCGGGACAAGATGACTCTGTGGGTTTACACCCGGGACACGGAAACCTGGATGGACGGGCGACAAGCCTGGTTTACACGCACTGCCCAGACCACCATGGAGTACGGTTTCGCGGCCTACGCGACACCGGGTGAGGACCGGGTGGATTTCGACACCATGTTTCGCCTCATGGCCCGTGGCGAGAACCTGACCAACCCCTACACGAGGAAAGAGCTCCTTGGAAACGATTGACCTGGTTTCGGTGATCACCATCGCGTTTCTGGGGGCGTTCGGTCACTGCATCGGTATGTGTGGCGGCATTGTCATCGCCTATTCGACCACCAAGATCGACAGCGGCTGGGGGCGCGGCCGGCAGGCCCTGGCCCACCTGACCTACAGCCTGGGCCGCACCTTGACCTACGCCATGCTGGGGTTTTTGTTCGGTTATCTGGGCGGGGTGACCACCTTCAGCAACGTGGCCAATGGCACCCTGCTGGTGGTGGCGGGGGTGGCCATGATCCTGGCCGGGCTCAGCCTCGAAGGCCGCATCAAGTTTCTGACCCTGTTTTCCAGTCCCGTGGCCGAGAACAAGTGGTTCGGCAAGGTGTTCCGGGCCCTCTTGCAGGACAACTCGCTCAGCAGCCTGTTCCTGCTGGGCATGCTGAACGGCTTCTTGCCCTGCGGCTTTGTCTACTTCTTTGCCATCACCGCGGCCAGCACCGGCAGCCCCCTGTGGGGTGCCGTGGTGATGATGGTCTTCGGGCTCAGCACCGTGCCGGCTCTCTTCTCGCTGGGTTTTTTCGTGGGGTTGTTCCAGCGCAGTCGCCTGCGCCACACCATGATCCGCATTGCTGCGGTGGCGGTCATCCTCTATGGCCTGTACACCATTTACTCGGGGTATGAATACATCACCGATCCGGCGAAGTTCATCCTCGATTGCCATGGTGGCTAACCATGACCGCTAGCCGGGATAGGCGTCGCTGATGTACTGGGTCAAGGTCTTGATATGGATCTCGCGATCGGCCGAGATCTGCTTGACCAGATCGCCGATGGACACGATGCCCAGCAACTGACCTTCCTCGAGGATGGGAATGTGACGGATCCGCGACTCGGTCATGATGGCCATGGCGTTGTCCAGGCTGGTGCTCGGCGTCAGGTAGATGACCTTGGCGGTCATCAGCTCGGTCACGGGCGTGTCGCGGGCCGTGCGGCCCAGAGCGGTGATGAAGCGCAGGTAGTCCCGTTCCGACATGATGCCCTTGATCTGGTCATCTTCCATGACCAGGACCGATCCGATGTTGTTTTCCACCATGCAGGTCACCGCGTCGAACACGGTGTCTTCGGTGCTGACGCAATGGACCTTGGGGTTGCCTTTGACCTTGAGCAATTCGCGAATGGTTTTCACGGCAAGCCTCCTTTTTATCAACGTGAGGGCGGGAGAATAAGCTGACATTCTATCATCAACAACAAAAAGACGCTAATCATTGTCCTGTTTAAGATTACACAGCCGGCGCTCCATTCTTGCCTACTGATGCGCCCGGTGGTTTACTATGGACCATACCCCAAACCCGAAGAGGCGCCATGTATCAGGATTTCGAAGATCTCAGGGACAACTGTCCGGCCGAAATCAAGGCTGACATTGCCATCGACTATCATCACGAGGATCCGGCGGCCTTGGGGGCGTTCTGGCCCAGCACCGAGGACGGCGAGTTCCGGCTCTCCCTGGTGCAGCGCGTTTCCGATTTCTGGGAACGCGAAGTGCGCACCCGCGGGGGCGATCTGGTCCCGGACGATGGATTCGCCATCGAGATCCTGCTGGACAGCTACGGCGACCAGGAAATGGGCTACAGCATGTACCTGGAGCTGCACGCCTACTGCGGCACCGAGGCCATCGGTGACCTGGCCTGGCAGGTGTTCGAGGACGACGACCTGGAAGCCACCTTCCGCAAGGTTCTGGCCGACCGGCTGGCCGACCTGCTGGGGCGTCACTTTCCCGGTTCCGGGGTGAGAGTCACCCTGGAGGTCAACGAAGTGGAGGAGCTGTGATGAAGCGCCTGGTGGCGGACATCTTTGCGGACTGGCAGGACGGCAGCCTCCTTCAGGAGCACCGCGGCGGTAACCCGCTGATCGAAGGCATTGCTCCGGCCGACAGCTGCGGCGCGGCCGATCTGGTGTTCGTGGACAAACCAGCATTTCTGGAGGCGGTGCGTCGCAACAAGCCGGCCTGTGTGGTGACCACGGCGAGCCTGGCCGACGGGCTGGCCGAGATGGCCGATCTGGCCCTCCTGATCAGCCCCAACGTGGGACTGGCCCAGGCCCTGCTGCGCCAGAAGTACGTGGACCGCAACCTGCGGCCGGGGCAGTGGCCGGACATCCATCCCTCGGCGGTCATCCATGACACGGCAGCACTGGGCGAGGGCGTGATCGTGGGCCCCCAGGCCGTGATCGAGTCGGGCGTGACCGTGGGCCAGGGGTGCGTGATCATGGCCGGGGCGGTCATCGAACACGGGGCCTCCCTGGGCGAACGCACCGTGATCCATCCCCACGTGACCATCGGCTACGATTGTCGGCTGGGCAACGAGGTGATCGTGCACTCGAACAGCGTGATCGGTTGCGAAGGCTACGGATTTGCCCAGGACGAGAAGGGCAAGAGCTACCGCATTCCCCAGCTGGGGATCGTGGTGATCGAGGACCGGGTGCGCGTGGGGGCGGGCAACTGCATTGATCGCGCTGCCTATGCCGAGACCCGCATCGGGGCCGGCACCAAGCTGGACAACCATTGCCACATCGCTCACAACGTGAAGATCGGGCAGGACTGTCTGCTGACGGCGGGCCTCATCGTGGCGGGCTCGACCACCCTGGGCAACCGGGTCATCGCCAGCGGGGACACCGGGTTCATCGACCATCTGACCATCTGCGACGACGCGGTGTTCGTGCACAAGGCCGGGGTGATCAAGGACGTGAGCGAACCGGGGGTGTATGCGGGGATGCCCGCCCAGCCCATGGCCGACTACACGCGCAACATGGCGGCCGGCCGGAAGGTGAGCGAGATGCGCAAGCAGCTGCGCGACCTGGAGAAGAAGGTCGGGGAGCTGGAAAAAGGGTAGCTACCTGGTCACCGAAAAATCCAGCTCCCGGAAACCCTTCTCCGGCCACATGATCGAGTCGCGCCGCGTCGTCGTGCCACCGGGGGTCAGCAGGTGAACGTTGACCAGCCGCTGAATGGGGCGGGTGTCAATGATGTTCCCTTCCTCGTCGGTGGTCGTGGTTTCGACGCCGAAGCCCAGGCATTCGTCACTGATCTGGAAGGTTCCATCGTCGCCGGTGAGGGCGTGATGCTCGCAATCGTCCAGGTCCCATTCCGTGTAGTGGTGGATCAGGACAAATTCGCGCCGGATCACCGTGTCTGCCGAGGCCGCCTCGTAAAAGTACAGCCCCTCCACCGCGCGCATTCCGTCCTCGTCCAGCCCATCCCAGGCGATGACCGATGATCCCCCGCAATCCCCATCACACAGGGTGCGCACAATCTGGTCACAGGGATCGAATACCCGGAGGCTTTGCAGGGTAGAGGGCGGCAGATCCTTGTCTGGCCAGCCGACAGGATCCGGTTGCAGGATGTCCTCGAACGAGGGCCGCAAGCTGATCATGATGGCCGCGCCGGCCACAGGCTGGCCCGCGGCATCGGTGACGGTCCCTTTCAGGTAGGCCGGGCCCGATTCGGGGCTGGTGCTGTCGGAACAGGATCCCAGGCAAAGGGCTCCCAGCAGGAGGGTCGGCAAGAGCATGGCGAGCAATCGTGGCTTCATGAGCTTCTCCTGAAAAAAGGTGGGGACATGAGGCTAAGGCATGCTTATTCTATGAACAAGTGAAAAGCGCCCGCCATCTGGTGGCCGGGCCGTTCAGGGGATATTCAACAAGGGAAAAACCATGCGGAGAATCCGACTGCCAGGTCGGCAGAGATTGTCTTTGACCATCTGTTTGTTGCTCGTGGGAATCCTGGCGGCCGGTTGCGGCCAGAAGGCCCAGATCAAGGACGAGGCCGTTCCTGTCCTGACGCCCGAACAGAGGCAGCTGAACCTCGAATCGTTCGACATGGTGTGGACCACCATCCGCGACAAACACTGGGACCCGGAACTGGGTGGGCTGGACTGGGATGCGGTCAATGCGGAGCTGCGGCCCCGCATGGTTACCGCTACCACCATGGGCGAAGCCCGGGGTATCCTGAACACCTTGATCAACCGGCTGGAGGTTTCCCACTTCGGGATCTTCCCCGCCGACCTGTATGACGACGTGGCCGCCGCCTCGGACGGCGAAGAGGTCCCCAGTGGCGATGGTTTCACGGGCATGGATGTGAGGGTGCGCGATGGTCAAACTCTGGTGACGCGCGTCTGGCCGGATACGCCTGCCGCCGCGGCCGGAGTGGTGCCGGGCACCGAGGTGCTGAAGGTGCGGTCCCTGGATCTGCGGGCTCGCGCGGCCAGGCTGGACTCGGCCATCACCGAAAAATCCAGCAAGCGCATGTTGCTTTCCATGGCCATGCAGAATCGCCTGCAAGGCCAGGTGGGCGAAACCCTGCCCATGACCCTGCGCGATGCCGAGGACCAGGAGGTGACGGTCGACCTGGAACTGGTCGAAGCCCCCGGTACCCTGTTCACCATGGGCAATTTGCCGGCCACCCGTGTTTACCACGAGACGCGAATATTACCCAATGGGGCGGGGTACTTCGGATTCAATTACTTTCTGGGCATCACGGAAGTCATGCCGGCCTACAACAAGGCCCTGGCCAGCTTCAAGGAGGCGCCCGGTGTGGTGATCGACCTGCGGGGCAACCCCGGCGGGCTGGGAGCCATGGCCATGGGCATGTCGGGCTGGTTCATTGCCGACAAGGGGCACCAGCTGGGCGTCATGACCATGCGGACAGGCGATCTCAAGTTCGCCATCAACCCGCGCGCCAATGGATACACCGGGCCGGTGGCCATCTTGACTGATGAGATCACCGCCTCGACGTCGGAAATCATGGCCGGCGGCATGCAGGACCTGGGACGTGCCCGCCTGTTCGGCGCCACCAGTGCCGGCGCCGCGTTGCCTTCGATCATCGACAAGTTGCCCAACGGTGATGGCTTTCAGTATGCCATCGCGAACTACATTTCAGATGGGGGCCAGCAGCTGGAAGGTCAAGGCGTGACGCCGGATCAGCCGGTGTCCGATGGCCGCAAAGATTGGTTGAATGAAGGGGATCCGGTCCTGAAGGCCGCCATGGCCTGGATTGACGCCCAGCAACAGTGACAGCGCCCGTTCGGGCTCAATGGGGAGTGAAGTACATGCGAAAGATTCTGGAAGAACGTAAATACCTGCTCGTGTGCTCGGTGATGGTTTTGACGTTTTTTGGTCTGGCGGTGGCCGATGCTCGTGCGGATGAGCGGACCGCAAAGTTGCCCAGGGCCGAAACAATTATCGAGAAGCACATCGAGGCCACCGGTGGCCGCAAGGCCATGGAGAAGTACGACAGCCTGAAGCTGACCGGCACCTTCAGCATGCCCGCCATGGGCGTGACCGCTCCGCTGACCACCTACCAGAAGGCCCCCAACCTGGGTTACACCATGATCAACAGCGAGGCCTTCGGGACCATCGAGAGTGGTTCTGATGGTTCGGTTCAGTGGGAAAAGACGATGATGACCGGCGCCAAGATCAAGGAAGGCGACGAGGCCGCCGTGGCCGAACGCCAGGGCACTTTCAACCTGCTGCTGCGCTGGCAGGATTTCTACATCGACGCGGAAACCGTGGGCATCGAAACGATCAATGGAGTGCCGTGCTTCAAGGTGGAAATGACACCCAAGGTGGGCAGCATCGAAACCAGCTGGTTTGACGCCAAGACCTACCTGCTGGTCAAGCAGTCCATGACCATGGAATCGGACATGGGTGTGATCTCCATGGACGCCTATCCCTCGGACTACCGCGAAGTGGGCGGCCTGCTGGTGCCCTTCGTGGCCAAGCAGGTCCTGATGGGCATGCAGGAGCTGGTCATCACCACCGAGGAGATCACCTGGAATCCGGAGATTCCCGAGGGCACCTTCGATCTGCCCGAGGATATCAAGGCTCTCCAGAAGTAGATCCTGGACCGGGGACATCATGAAGGTCGCGGCTCTTGAGTCGCGGCCTTTTCTATAAAGGTCTGGGCCTGATTCCCGCCTCCTTCAGGAAACGGCTGACCCGTCCGGTGGTGCAGATGACTTCCAGCCGCAGCTTGGCCCGGGTCAGAGCCACATAGAAGAGACGCCGTTCGGCTTCCAGTTCATCGCCGGTCACGGATTTGCCGTGGGGGGTCTGTCCCTCGTCCACTCCGTACAGGATGACCCGATCCCATTCCCGCCCCTTGGCCGCATGGATGGTGGCCAGTTCCACGGCGGGTATTCCGTATCCCAGCCGTCGGCCGGCTTCCAGTATTTCCTTCAGCAGGCGCGAGGTCCGGGCCAGAACCACCGCTGAACCTTCGGGGGCATCGCTGATCAGGTAAGCGGCCAGTTCGGCGCCTTGCCGGCGATCGGGGCACGACACCGCCACGATTTTCCCCTTCTCCCGGGCTCCGGCCACCAGGGGTTTGCGGAACCGCACCAGGTTGTGCTTGATCAGGCGGCGGGAGGCCGCGGTGATGCGCCGTCCACACCGGTAGTTGTGGATCAGCGCATGGCGTTCCAGACCAGGGTAAACCTGGTCCAGCTCGATGATCCTTTCGACCGTGGCCCTTCGCCAGGCATAGATGCACTGGTCCTCGTCGCCCACGCAGAACAGCGAGTCCTGGGGCGCGGCCAGCAACCCCACCAGCAG
>JAZBOO010000379.1:0-5273 GCA_036351155.1 Candidatus Krumholzibacteriia bacterium
AGCCAGCTCATCTTTTCGGCATAGGTGACGGGGTTGTCCAGGTGGGGTGGGACGCCGAAGTTCAGGAGATGGTGGTAGACAATGGTGGCCCGGTCGCTCCCGAATTCCATGAGATACTTCCGGGTGCCAGGAAAAACATGCCAGGTCAGATCCACCAGTTTCTGCCAGATGTGGCAGGCCAGGTGTACGGGATACCAGAAAACCCTTTTCAACCCCATCATTGCAAAAACCCGTTGGCCGAAACCACTGAAGTTGTTGCCATGGCACCCCATCAGCGAAAAAAGTCGTGATTGGCAGGACCTCATGTATCTACGGATACACCACGGCCCTGCCAATCCCGACTTTTTCCACTGCTGGCGCACCCTGACAACTTTCGCCTCAACGGGTTTCTGCAAAGATGGGGTCAAGTTGTCCCCTGTCGGCTCGAGCATGCACGGACCATCCTATCTATACCAAATAGTTTGTCCGCTACTGGACAGGCCTCGACAAAAATAACCGGAAATCCGCAGGCCGCATCCGCAGGATCGGCCGAGGACATCCGGTTATTTTTGTCGAGGTCTGTCTAGTAGCGGAACAGCCCGTAAAACTCCACACCCTCGAACGCCGGCTCGAACTTGCACACACCACCCGAACACAGATAGCCGGCCTGCCGCTTGCCGAACCACAGGTTCAGGTTGCCGCCGTTGCTGAGAGTGTAGGCGATCTGTGCGGCCGGGAAGGGGCCTTCCTTCTCGGTGATCGGCCGCTGCTCGTCGTACTTGTTGCTGGTCTCGAAGAAGGCGGAGATGGCCCAGCTGGGCGCCCGCTCGTATTCCAGCTTGAACCACTGGTTGTCGAACTCGCCCAGCTCGTACCCGAAGCCCCCGGCCAGACGCACGTGCTGGTGCTCGGCCTGCAGGGTCCAGGACGAGGTGTCGGTGACCTTCCAGATCAGCTCGCCGACCACACTCTGGCGCATGTCTTCGGCTTCCTGGTAGGCGAAACCCCCGGTGACCTTGAACGGACCGACATGGTCCCGGGCCACGCTGGTGTAGCCCAGTTCGTACACCGTCTCGCCACCCAGCTTCTTCAGGCGGGCGCCACTGACCAGGGCCGTCCAGTCACCCTCGGAGAACATGAAGTCCAGGTTGTGGCCTCGCTCGTCGGCGGGATCGAGGTTGTGGGGGTCACGGTTCAACAGCGTCCAGGTGAATTCCCGGGTCAAGGAGGGGGGACGGTTCAGGGCCGTCTTGCCGTCGGCGTTGGCCACCACGGCATACCTCTTGTAGAAGCTGCGTTCCCAGCTGAAGGACACCGGGCCGCGGTACAGGTTGACGTTGGCGTAGAGGGCCTCGCCATCGTCGGGTTCTTCGGGCAGCAGGGTCTGGTCACTCAGGTTCCGCTGGCCATACTCCACGTAGTAATCGCCGAAGTCGAAGTTCTGTCGGGCTCGTGCTGCGTAAAAGAATTCCCGGTTGACCTTCTGCTCGGGGCTGAGGTAGTCGTCGGGTCGGTAGGTCACACCGCTGAAGCCCAGCTTCAGGCCGCTGGCCACATCGTATTCCAGGTCCAGTCCCCGCACGTCCACGGGCTGGACAGAGGGTGATCCGGAAAACAGGGTGGCCGCCAGCTTGTTCTTGCGGTAGGTGGCAATGATGCCATCGAGGCGGGTGTCGATCCGCACCACACGGTCTTCGTAGCTGTTGAAGACCAGTCCGCGCCCGAAGATGCCGAAGAAGTGGCCGGCGCGCACCTGGAAGTCGCTGCTGGCGAACTCGAAGAACCGGTGTTCGATGCGGTTGCCCCGCTCGCCGAACTCGTTGGGAGCCTCGGAACGCAGCATGGCTCCGGTCCGAAAACCGCCGAACTGGTAACTGATGTCGAGCCAGTTGTCGAAGATCTCCTTGTCCGTTTCGGAGGAGTAGGAGTACTTGAACTTGTTGGTGGCGGTGACGGCCTCGGTCCACTGAGGAAGAGCGGTGTCGGTGGCCACGGGCTGGGAGCCACGCGCCAGCAACTGGTCGATTTCATGCTTCAGCTCGACCTCGTCACCGGGCTTGTAGCCCACGTGACGGTAGACCTCACGACCCTGTCCGTCATACATCACCAGGAAGGGAATGGTCCCTCCGACCTGGAGCTGCGACTGCACGGTGCCGCCGGTGTCCAGGGGGACCACCAGATGGTCCAGTCCCGCCGAGGACAGGAAGGGCGCCACCTTGGCCACGCTCTTGCTGTTATCGGCGTTCACGGCCAGGAAGCTGACCTGTCCCGCATATTCCTTGGCGTAGGCATTCAGGTGGGGCATTTCCTTGAGGCAGGGCTTGCACCAGGAGGCCCAGAAGCTGACCACCACCGGGCCCTTGGCCAGGGTGTCGTGGAAGCTGACGGTGCCCCCGTCGGCCGTGCCCAGAGTCCAGTTGGCCGGCTTGTCACTGGCCACGGCGCCCTGGGTCAGTCCCATGGCGCCTGCCAGCAGAAAGACCAACCCGAAACGAACCAAGCTACGCTTGTTCATCAGGATCCTTCCTTACTTCACAAGGGTCATTTTCACGTGTTCACGAGTCGTTCCATCGATCCGGACCTGGGCCAGATAAACCCCGGTCGAGGCATTGCGGCCGTCATCGAGCCGGCCGTTCCACACGATGTCCTGCAGGCCCGGCGTCACCTGTCCGTTGAACAGGCGGCGGACCACCTGCCCCTTCAGGTCGTAGATGGTGACCTCGAGGGGCACATTGCGTTCTCCACCGACCTCGAACTTGATGCTGGTCTGGGGATTGAACGGATTGGGCGCCGCGTAGGGAGCATTGACCAGCAAGGGTCGCACGATGTCGTCGTTCACCGGGATCAGCAGACCATCGAACCAGTCGAGAGCGCCACCGAGCAGGGACTCGCGCCCGGCGGACGAGTTGATGGCCTCGAAGGCGAAGGCACAGAAGTAGGTCATGCCGTCGCCGTACTGGGAACGCACCGCGGCGGTTTCACCCGCACCGGCATTGTAGTAACGCAGGCTGGGCAGGCCCGTGCCGATGGGGGTCACGCCATCGAGAGTTTGAACCGTGTTGTCGGCGCCATCGCCGCCGCTGATGCCCAGCAGGAGGGAGGCGGTGAAGGGATCTCCGGCCACACCCTGGACCTCGGTGAACATGCTGGGCACGGCGCCCGTGTGGTCGGTGCCGAGGATCATGTTGAACCAGGACTTGCTGGCCGCGCTGTAGTAGGGACTGCCGGAGTCGCAGGCCTCGTAGGCCAGATCGCGCCCGCTCAGGAACAGGTTGCCGCCATGCTGGACGAAGTAGGCCAGGGCCGCACGGTCGTCATCGTCCAGTCCACCGGACAGCTCACCGGCCGACCAGATCACCGTGCTGAAATGGTCCAGATCGAGGTTGGACAGCCCACCCATCTCCACTTTTTTCCAGACGCCGTAGGTCTTGTCCGTGGTGTCGAGCACATCGGTGATGTACGGGGCCAGGCTGGGGGTGGTGTCGTCGGTGACCACGAGCACTTCCAGGCCGGTGCTGACCACGGAAAAATTGTAGGATGGCCGAATGCTGGGGTTGCCGGCACTGGTCACCGTCACGGCACAGTAGCCCTCTCCCGTGACCACGTTGGGCGTGATGTCGATGTCCAGAAATGCGGAGTCTCCAGCGCCCAGTTCCACGATGACGGAGGTCACAAACGGGGGATAGCAGGTTTCTCCCACGCAAATGGAACCGACCCATTCTTCCGGGATGGCTTTCACCATGGTCACGGTGAAGGTGTCGAACTCATCTCCGGTGTTGGTCAGGGTGGAATGGAAGGACTGGAGGACGCCGATTTCCGCGACAGCGCCCTGGTCGGGCACCTCCCAGTCCAGTCCGAAAGCGGCCAGAGCCGGCGTGGCCATGGCCAAAATCCCCAGGATGCCCAGGGTAAGTACGGTACGCATGAATCGGGCGAAGATCATTTTATTCCCCTCCGGAGGTGGTTTGCGAGCGGTTCGGGTTTTCACTGGTGAACAGGGCCGCGCGAGCGGTTTCGGTCAAGCCGGTGGAGCCGGCCTGGATGATGGACTTATCGGAGTCGTCCTGGACAAAGGCGATGGCCAGCATGCGGTCCTCTTCCCAGGACAGATCGCGCACCAGGCTGGTGGTGATGGTCTGGGTATTCCCGGCGGTCAGGTCGGTCAGGGCGTCCACGGCATCGGCGGCGTCACGGAACACGTAGTGGAACTCCGTTTCCCCTTCGGAGCCGGGGGCCTCGTCATACTCGATCAACGTCTGGACCAGGACCACATGCAGGACCTTGTCGGCCAGGGTCACATCGTCCAGGGCGGTCAAGGTGACGGTGACCGGGATGTTGGAACCGGAAAAGTCGGCGTCCAGATCGATCAGAAATCCTGGCTGGGTGGGCCAGGCCGCATCGAAAAAGTCGGCCGCCTCATCGGTGGTCGGAGTGTTGGCCGAGGAGGAGCCGGTGATCTTGACCCCCTCGAGGTTCAGCATGGGGATTCCCGCGGCCAGATCATTCTGGTAGTAGGTGATCCGCGCGCTGTTCTCGCTCTGGTTGTACTGATAGTGGGGGTCGTTGACCGCAGGCCAGAAGGTGCTGTACTTGATGTAGAGTGCCTTGTCCAGCTCGTAACCCGGACGGTGCATCAAGGCGTCCATGTTGATGGCCAGGTCGCCGCAGCCCAGACAGCTGACGTTGGAAAAACCCTCGAACAGGACGGTGTGGGTGGCGCGCAAGACGAAGGTGTCCTCGGGAACCTGGTTGGCCTGGCCGGCGATCACGCTGGCCGTGAAGGCCGTGGGGGAGACCAGGTAGCCCGGCAGGGCCAGGGTGATCTCGACATTGCCTTCAGGCACGCCCACCAGGGTGGCGGGGGTCACCTGACCGGTGTCTTCGCCGTCCAGAAAAATGGTGGCGCCCACGGGCGACGAGGTCACCGCCAGGGTGGTGGCCGAGAGATTGAAAGCCGCCAGCTCGGTGGTGCGCAGGGGAGAGACCACGGCGGTCTGAGCCACCGGGTCCACCTGGAAGCCTTCGAGCTCCACGCTGATCACATAGTTGTCAGGGACCAGGCCCTCCAGCGTGGCGGGAGTGACCAGATCCGTTTCAACACCATCCAGGTAAATGGTGGCTCCGGGAGGGGTGGAGGTCACCAGGATATTTCCAGGCTGGTACACGGGAGCTTCACGTCCGCAGGAAGCCAGCATGAAAAACATGCCCAGCACGGCCAGGACGGACAGATACCAGGGCAGTCTTTTCGCGATCCATCGGTTCATTGACGTATCCTCGCCTGTCGTTGAGAAGTC
>JAZBOO010000380.1:0-34433 GCA_036351155.1 Candidatus Krumholzibacteriia bacterium
CCAGGAAAGCATTTCCTGTCATGGATTCGCTGAGCCAGTTGAAGTCCAGCATCCGGTACTGATTCCACTCGGTGACCAGGATACAGAGGTCGGCGCCCTCGCAGGCCTCGTAGGGGGAATTGCAGTAGACCAGGTCGAAATTGTTGAGCTTGAAGTTGTCCATGGCGGCGGGATCGTGCCCGCGCACGGTGCAGCCCTTTTCCTTGAGCAGCTTGATCAGGTCGATGCTCGGGGCCGACCGGATATCATCGGTGTTGGGCTTGAAGGCCAGGCCCAGCAGGGCGACCGTCTTGCCGGCAATGTCGCCATTGAGCAGGGATTCGGCCTTGGCCATGGCGCGCTGAGGCAGGGTGGCGTTCACGCCGATGGCCGCCTTGACGATGGACATCTGGGTGCCCGCCTCCTCGGCGATGTGTACGATGGCGTTGGTGTCCTTGGGCAGGCAGCTGCCGCCGAAGCCCAGGCCGGCATGCAGGAACTTGGGGCCGATGCGCTTGTCCAGGCCCATGCTCTTGGCCACGTCGGAAATGTCGGCACCCACGGCTTCGGCCAGCTTGGCGATCTCGTTGATGTAGGAGATCTTCACGGCCAGGAACGCGTTGGATGCGTACTTGATCAGCTCGGCGGTCTCGATGCTGGTCTTGACGATGGGTGTGTCCAGCAGGAACAGCGGGCGGTAGATCTCCCGCATCAGGTCTTCGGACTTTTCCGATTCCACGCCGATGACCACCCGGTCAGGCCGCATGAAGTCCTCGATGCTGCTGCCTTCACGAAGGAACTCGGGGTTGCTGGCGAGGTCGAACTCGATGGGCTTTTTCAGCGCGCCCTTGATGACCTTGTTGAGCTTGCGGGCCGTTCCCACCGGCACGGTGCTCTTGGTCACGATGACCTTGTAGCTGTCCATCAGGGCGCCGATTTCCTCGCCCACCTTCATGACATACTGCAGGTCGGCTTCGCCACCGCCGGACATGGGGGTCTGCACCGCGATGAAGATCACGTCGGCATCGCGCATGCCTTCTTCCAGGCTGGTGGTGAAGGTGAGGCGCTTTTCTTCGACATTCTTGAGGACCATGCGGTCGAGTCCCGGCTCGTAGAAGGGAATCACGCCCTTGCGCAACCCTTCGATACGCTCCTCGTTGATGTCCACGCAGCTGACCTTGTGTCCGAAGTCCGCCATGCAGGCGCCCGAAACAAGCCCCACATATCCGGTTCCCACCATGCAAATGCGGATCATGCCATCTCCTTGCGGGCCTCATCCAGGAGGTCCCTTAAAGTTTGGGTCATGCTCCACTCGGGAGCCCACCCGGTTTCGTTCCTGAGTTTCGAATTATCCCCCACCATGATCGGCGTGTCGGCGGGCCGCAGACGTGCCGGGTCGGTGACCACGGTCAACGGACAGCGCGCCTCGGCGATCATGATGTCCAGTCCTTTTCGGATCGTCAACGGTTCACCTGAGCAAACGTTGTAGATCCGGCCAGGCTCCCCGTCTTTCATCAACAATCTATAAGCGCAAACCACGTCCTTGACGTGCAAGAAATCCCGCACGGCGGACAGGTCGCCGGTGGCGATCTCCCTCGAGCTAAGACCAGCTTCTGCCACAGCAATTTGGCGGGCAAAGGCGGGAAACGCAAATCGCGGGTCCTGGCCAGGCCCCGTGTGACTGAACGCCCGGACCGTGATGATCGGCAATCCCCAGGAGCGCACGTACTGCTGGCAAAGCAAGGTCTGGGCCGCCTTGCTCACCGCGTAGGGGGAGAGGGGGTTCAGGGCCGTTTCCTCGGTCAGGGGATAGGCCTCCCGGGGATGAGGCCCGTATTCCTCGCAGGATCCCACCGAGAGCACCACCGGCCAGGTGGCTTCAGGCAGGGCGCGCACGGCTTCGAGCAGGTTCTGGGTGCCCAGGAGATTGTTGCTCAGGGTGCCCACAGGGTCGTCAAAGCTGGCCGCGGCACTGCTCTGGGCGGCCAGGTGGTAGATCATGACCGGGTGCAGATCCTGGACCAGCCGGCTCACCGCCTCGGGATCGGTCAGACTGCAGGAAACGTAGAACAGGGTGCCGGCAGGGCCCTCGTAGCGGAAAAAACCGGGAAAGGCCGGGTCTGCAGGTTGCCGGACGAAATCGCCCAGCCGGGGCGGCAACTGTTCGAAATCAGCCACCCGGTCAACGCCCACCACGGGCAATCCGGCCATGACCAGACTGCGGGTCAGATGCCGACCCACAAATCCCAGAGCCCCCGTCACCAGATTGCAGGGGCGGTTGGGCATGGTCAATTCAGGGGGGAGAAGGGGTGGTTTTCCCATGGTCACCCGTTCATCAGGCGCAGCCACTCTTTGTAGATGCAGCGGTCCATGAGGGAAAAGAGGCCCGCATCGTGAGCACGCTGCGCAGCTGCCGCATTGACGACCTGTTCCTGAAGCCAGATGCCTCCATCGCCGCGGGCTATGGCCTGATCGATGATCGGATCCACGGTTTCACCCCGGCGAAACACGTCCACGAGGTCCACCTTGCCGGGGACGTCACTCAATTCGGGGTAAATCTCCAGCCCCAGCACCGGTTCCTTCAAAACGGGATTGACGCCCACCACTTCGAGGCCCAGTCCCACCAACCAGCGTGCGATCCCGTGACTGGCACGATCTTCCTTGGCCGAAATACCCACCACGGCGACCCGTTTCAGGCCGGACAGCAGGGACTTGATCTGGGCATCGGTCGGGTTCGTGAAGTCCGTTGAGCTGGTCATTATCTGTCCTTTCGGGCCGTGTGACGCCGGGTTCCCCTTTTCCTGGACCCGCCAAATCTACCCACAAGTGTGGCGGATGTAAACCCGTCGTTGGTTCTGGGACGGGCGCAGCCTGGTGAAAATAAAGAAAACCCAAAAATCAACTGGAAAAGAAATCCGACCTGATGTACGCTGATCTCATCAAACCTCGCCCGGTTTTTCACTATTAGAACTCCTTGCAAGTCCCCTTTCGGGAACAGGGATGGGTGTAAATCTGGGAGTGGGTTGAATTGGCGGATTTCCCCGTTTTTTCTCGACGCAAAGGCCTCCCGGGCCTGCTCAGCTTGACCTTGGTGCTGGGTGTGCTGCTGGTCATCTGGCCCAGCCTTTCCGGCTCCCGGAGGGCCGCTGCTGATGAGGAACCCGTCGTCCATCTCCCCATCGACCAGCCCGCCGCTCCACAGTTCACACCTCTGAAGGCCATCTACCGCTGAAACTCGCTCTCACCAGACATTTTTTCTTCTCCCCGGGCAAGGCATGGCTTAGAATTTCTGAATAGGCATTCAGATGAGGTCCGCACCCCGTGGATCTGGCCGTCCAGGTGAATCGGCGCCTGCAAGTTTCCGGGAGGATCCCCGTGCATCCAGTCTTCATGTCCCTTCTGCTGTTCGCCTCGCTTTCCCTTTTCATCGGCACCATGGCTGACCGGTACTACCTGATGCGAGCAGGCGAGGCCGACCACCGTTTCGACCGGGTCGGCGCCCGGATCCGGGCCCTGCTGACCATCGGCTTCGGTCAAAAACGCCTGCTCTACGAGAAGGGTGCCGGCTGGATGCACGCCGGGATCTTCTTCGGGTTCCTGGTGGTTTCCCTGCGCACGATCACTCTGCTGGGCAAGGGCTACGACCCGGCCTACCACCTGCCGGGATTCGGCGGCGTGCTGGGCCAGTTCTACGCGCTGCTCAAGGACACCTTCAGCCTCATCGTCATCCTGGCCCTTTGCTATGCGGGGTGGCGCCGGCTGATCACCAAGCCCCGGCGTCTGCACCTGAGCGCCGAGGCCGTGCTGATCCTGTTCTGGATCGGCTCGTTGATGGTCACCGATATTCTGTTCGATGCCGCCGTCCTGGTTCTGAACCCCACCGCTCACGAGAGCGGCTGGGCCTGGGTGTCCAGCTTGATGACAGGGGTCTATGCCGGGGCCAGCGAGGCCACCGTGGAAAGCTGGATGACGGGCATGTTCTGGGCGCACTGCATCCTGGTGCTGGCCTTCCTGAACTTCCTGCCCTTCGGCAAGCATTTTCACGTGTTGACGGCCCTGCCGGCGGTGTTCCTGCGTCGCCTTACCCCGGGCATGGTTCTGGAAAAGATGGAATTCGAGGGCAAGGAAACCTTCGGGGTGGGCAAGCTGGAAGATTTCAGCTGGCGCCGTTTCCTGGACATGTACACCTGCACCGAATGTGGCCGCTGCACCGACCAGTGCCCCGCCGATCTGACGGGCAAGCCCCTCAGTCCGCGGGCCATCATCGTGGACGAGCGTGACCAGGCCTACGCCATGAGCGAGCATCTGGTGGCCGTGGGCAAGCTGCGGGTGGCGGGCAAGGACGAGGAAGCTCGTGCCCTGGCCGCCTCGGTGGAACGTCCCGCCCTGATTGGCGAGGTCAACGACGAGGAGTCGATCTGGGCCTGCACCACCTGCGGCTACTGCCAGACGCAATGCCCCGTGATGATCGATCACATCCCCAACATCATCGACCAGCGCCGGTATCTGACCATGATGGAGGCCAAGGTGCCTGCCGCCCTGCAGAACGCCCTGAAGGGTCTGGAGAACAACAGCAACCCCTGGAATGCCAGCGCCGCGGCGCGGGAGGACTGGATCGGCGATCTGGACGTGCCGCGCATGCGCGACAAGGGGCAGGCCGAGTACCTGCTGTTCGTGGGTTGTGCGGCCAGCTTCGACGCCCGCAACCAGGAAGTCATGCGCGCCGTTTGCACGCTGCTGAACAAGGCGGGGGTGGACTATGCCGTGCTGGGCACCGAGGAGGGGTGCTGCGGCGATCCCAGCCGCCGTGTGGGCCACGAATATCTGTTCCAGATGCAGGCCCCGCAGAACGTGCAAACCTTCGAGAAGTACCAGGTCAAGAAGGTCCTGACGGCCTGTCCTCATTGCTTCAACAGCATCGCCAACGAGTATCCCCAGTTCGGACTTGAAGGCGTGGAAGTGGTGCACCACAGTGAACTGCTGAGCGAACTGGTGGAGCAGGGCAAGCTGAAGCTGAAGGGCGGCGCGCAAACCGCCGTGACCTTCCACGACTCGTGCTACCTGGGACGCCACAACGACATCTACGAGGCGCCGCGCCAGGTGCTGGCGGCCGTGGACGGGATCACGCTGAAAGAGATGCCCCGCAACCGCCGGGAAGGATTCTGCTGTGGCGCGGGCGGCGGACGGATGTTCATGGAAGAGGATCTGGGCACGCGCATCAATCACAACCGCATTGAAGAGGCCGCCGAGACGGGGGCCAGCGAGGTGTGTTCGGCCTGTCCCTTCTGCTTGACGATGCTGGGCGATGCCATCAAGGAAACCGACCGCAGCGAGCAGCTGCAGGCCCGGGACATCGCGGAGGTCATGCTGGCCAACTTGGCGGACTGAGCGCCCACCGGGGCGGTTGCCAAAGGGGACCTGATCTGTTATGAATGGCGGGAATTTTGCCGCCAATCCAACGGCCTGCTCCTCGGCGGGCCGTTTCCCGGTTCCGCCGAAAATCCGCGCCGCGGAGCCTGCCCGACTCAAGGAGGACTGCCATGTCGGCCCATGAAATCGTGAAATCCACCGAACGCCTCGATCGGGTCTGGGGCCGCGGCAAGGAGTTCCTTGGTTCGGAACTGCCCATCATGTGCGGGGCCATGACCTGGATCAGCGACCCCAAGCTGGTTTCGCTGATGAGCAACCTGGGCGCCTTCGGAGTGCTGGCCGCGGGCAACATGCCCCCGGAAATGTTCGCCGACGCCGTCGACGAGACCAAGCGCCTGACCGATCGCCCCTTTGCCGGGAACGTCATCACCATTGCTCCGAACTACCTGGATCATCTGAACATCCTCTGCGAAAAGAAGGTCAGCCACATCGTGTTCGCGGGCTCGATTCCCCGCGGTGCCGAGGTGCAGAAGGCCAAGGACAGCGGCGCCAAGGTGCTGTGCTTCGCCTCGACCAGCAGTATTGCCAAGCGCATGATCAGCTACGGGGCGGACGGCCTTATTCTCGAGGGCAGCGAGGCCGGCGGGCACATCGGCCACGTGTCCACCATTGTGCTTCTGCAGGAAATCCTGTTCCAGTTCCCCGAGGTGCCCATTTTCGTGGCCGGGGGCATTGCCACCGGCAAGATGATCGCCCATCTGGCCCTGATGGGCGCGGCCGGTTCCCAGATGGGCACCCGCTTTGTCCTGGCCGAGGAATGCGGGGCGCACGCCAAGTTCAAGGAAGTGTTCATGCGCGCTCGGGCCCGGGAGGCCATCAGTACACCCCAGTACAGCGCCAAGCTGCCGGTGGTGTCGGTGCGCGCGCTGAACAACCATGCCATGACCCATTTCGGGGAGCTTCAGCTCGAACTCCTGGAAAAACTCCGGGCCGGCAGCATCAATCGCACCGAGGCCCAGTTCAAGGTCGAGGAGTACTGGGTGGGCTCTCTGCGGAACGCGGCCGTGGATGGCGATGTGGAACACGGATCTCTGATGGCCGGGCAGTCCGTGGGGATGATGCACAAGGTTCAACCCCTGCGCGAGATCCTCGAGGATATCGTGAAAGAGGCGGACCAGGCCGTGGCCGAGGTGGCGGCGCGCCTCTGATCCTCGTTCCCTTGTGGCACCAAACTTGATGGGGCGGGGATGATAACAAGCCTGTCGTCCCTGGTGGCGGCCGCTTGATTCCGGTCTTTTCCACTTCCGCAGGGGGATATCCCATGTTTTGCCATTTTACCCGGAATTCGGCCCGAATTTTCCTGGGCACCCTTCTGGTTGCTTTTTGCCTGACGGCAGGCCTTCCCGCCGAGGCGGCCGTGCGTTCACGGGTGGAGGGTGAAGCCCTGATCGCCGAAAAACCTCTGGAACCCAGCTCCTACGAGATCTACGCCCGGTTCCTCAGCGGCAATGGTGCTTTCAAGGAGGCTTCCGAGGTCCTGGAGCGAGGCCGCATCAAGGCGCTGCCTTCGGCCAACCTGCTGGTGGCCCTGGGTGAAGCGTACGAGGCTCAGGGTTTGGTGGGTCGGGCCGAGGCGGCCACCCGCGAAGCCCTGGTTCTGGACGACACCCACGTGATGGGGCATCTGCAAATGGGAGATCTCTACTTTCAGCTGGGCTGGCCCAAGTCCGGGCTGGACAGCTACCGTCAGGCTGTTGCCCTGGCCCCAGGTGATCCCGCGCCCATGGTCCGTCTGGTGGCCGGTCATCTGGAAGCCAACCAGTTGCCCCTGGCCGAGGACACCTGCCTGAAGTTCATCTCCGAGCATCCGGAACAACCCGATCTGTGGCTCAGCCTGGGACAGGTTTTCGAGAAGCAGGAAAAACGGCGGGAAGCCTTCACCACCTATGGTCAGGTGCTGACCCTGGATCCGGAAAACAGCCTGGCCTTTGCCCGGCAGGGCCGCCTCTTCTGTCAGTTCGGCCAGTTCACCTCGGCCGAAACAGCCTGTCGCCGGGCGCTGGAGCTGGACCCCGACAACAAGCTGGCCCATGCCTATCTGGGCATTGCCTTCAGCTACCTGGGCAACAACGATGGGGCGCGCAAGCACGCGCAGATCGCCGAAGCGGCAGGGTTGAACATGATGTCCGTCTGGAACAAGATCGGGAACTGATCGCCGGGTCTCAGCAGGTGGCCTGGTATTTTGCTTCAAACCGGGACCAGGCCGCCTTCACCCTGGGGTGGTCCGGTTCAAGCCCATCTGCCTGGCGCAGATGGGCTTCCGCTTTTTCGGGCTGACCTGCGGCCATGAACAAAACGACCAGATTCAGCAGCGGATCGATGGCTCCGGGCACCTGTGCCCGGGCTCTCTGCAGGGCCACCAGCGCCTGCTGTCCTCGACCACATTGCAGGTGCCAGGCTCCCAGGGTGTTGAGGAAATACCCGTGACCCGGCACCAGTTTCAAGGCCAGGTCCAGATAGGGGCCGGCCGCCTCCGGTTCATTGTTCAGAAGGCAGATCTGGGCCTGCAGATGGGCGATCTCCGCGGCCACCTGACCGGAAACCGGACCGCAATTCATGGCCGTGATCAGGTGTTTGCGGGCGGTTTCCAGCTGGCCCGCCTCCTTGTGGATGGCGGCGGCGGTCAGGCGGTAATCGGGGTTCAGTGGGTTCAGCACCAGGGCCCGCTCGATGGCCGTCAGGGCCTGATCATCCTGCCCGCAGGCCATGGCACAGTCGGCCAGCTCAGCCCAGGCGCAGGGCAGGTGGGGGTGGGTGCTGGCCTTGCGGCGCGCCAGGCGCAGATACTGCTGTTTCTTTTTCTCCAGGCTGCCGGGAGTACACATGTCCGGGAGCATCCCGAAGTGATGCACCGGAATATCCAGAGGCACTGTGGGGATGGCCTGGTTGCGCAGGCTGGTTTCCACGGTTTCATGCAGCTGGCCTTCGAACCGGATGCCGGAGCGGTTGGGGAAAATCCGGACCTTGGCCGTGGGCACGAAACCGACCGCGGGATTGCCGTCCAGGAGGGCGTGGGGGTCGGGCTCGGGATTGGGCAGCCATCCCCGGCGATGATTGCGTCCCGGGAGATAGTTGCGCGTCATGATCACCCCGGCCACGGGCTGCTGGGCGTGATCCTGGGCTTCAACCCAGGTGCGGAGCCCCTTCCAGTCCGCCGGGGCCAGCTGCTCGTCGGCATCCATGATCAGGATCCAGCGACCCCGGCAGGCGTCCAGGACCGTGTTCCGCGCCGCGGCGAAGTCGTCGGTCCAGGGGACTGTCAACACTTCCGCCTCGTGGCGGTGGGCGTCAGCCACGCTGTCGTCCGAGCTGCCGGTGTCGCCAATAACTATTTCATCGACCCAGGGGCGGGCATTCTTCAGCAAAGAGGCAAAAAATTGGCCACCGTCCTTGACGATCATGGCCAGGGAAAGGAGGGGGCTGTGCACGGGATCCGCAACCAGTGGTGTCGACAATCTGCTACCTGACCTGTATTTGGGCCGCCATGTGGAAAAACGTGGCCTGGGCCCGGTCTTCTGGGGCTCGGACAGTCGGGATGAGTCCGCGCCTGCTTCGGAATTTCGTTCAGGTAGTTGCAGATCGTGTGCCAGGCGGGTTGGGGAGGACGGCCCGTCCCCAAAAAGCCCCGGCCCACCATTCGGTGAGCCGGGTTTTTTCAGCTCAGTACTGTCATCGATAGCAAGCCTTGAGGCTTCCCCAGGGGACGGCCACGGTGGTCACGGCCCCATCCGTGTACAAACAGAATGCCCGTTCCACGAGCTCGGGGACATCGGGGAAAATGAACGGGAAAACCTGTGTCCAGTCCAGGATCCCGTAACTCGGGGCTTTGGCCATGGCGGGGCAGAGTTCGAGCTCTGCGCTGTGCCAGACCCAGTAGCCGCCGGGGTCAATATCCATCAGGGCCTGTACGCTGACCCAGTAGTTCTCACCCGCATCCATGGGCACGGCCGAGAAGGTGGCCGTGTATTCGATAGTGCCTTCGCCGAGATCGACCTCGCTCCAGCTGGGAATCGACCGCACATAGATCGCCTCGCCCGAAGGTCCGGTGCATCCCGCCGAACGGAAGAAGGTGATGACAAAGCTATCCACCGGGCCAGCACCTTGCATCACGCCGCCCCACCACTTCATCATGGTGATGGCTTCATCGGTGGCCGGGACAAAATCGGCAATCTGAGTGACCACTTCGGGTGGGTTTGCGGAGATCTGACTTTCGATACCGAAGAGGTTTGCCGGCTCCTGGCACCAGACGGTCAGGCACTTGTCCGGACTGGATGGTGTGATGGGAGGGGAGGAATCGTTTTCGAGATGGGCGATGGGTCCGGCCAGGGCGACGGTGGCCAGCAGGCAGGTTGTCAGGGTCAACATTCTGATGATTTGACGGTTTTTCATTTCAATCCCCCAGGTTGAAGTTCATTCTCTTCTCGGTGGGTCAATAAAGAACACCGCGACCTCCTTTCTTCCTGGGTTGGGTGGCGAGTGGCTGAGGCACCCGCGGGAGATTTCAGTATGATATGCAAGTGAAAATGAGTTCGCAACATCATGCTCAACCCATGACGGTGACCGCCAAAAAACAACCACGCCCCTGGGGACGTGGTTGCTATTTGCAAGTAAAACGGAGAGCCGGGTTTAACTGCGGATCTTGCCCACCTCGTCGGTCAAAGGCGGCACGATGTCGAACAGGTCGGCCACCACGCCATAGTCCGCCACCTTGAAGATGGGGGCGTTGGCGTCCTTGTTGATGGCCACGATGCACTTGCTGCTGCTCATGCCGGCCAGGTGCTGGATGGCCCCGCTGATTCCACAGGCGATGTACAGGTTGGGCCCCACGGTTTTTCCGGTCTGGCCCACCTGGTGGCTGTAGTCCACCCACCCGGCATCGACGATGGCCCGGCTGGCCCCGGCGGCGGCGCCCAGGCTTTCGGCCAGCTTCTCGATCAGCGGGTAATTTTCCGGACCCTTGATCCCACGTCCACCGGACACGATGATCTCGGCCTCGGTCAGTTCCACCTTGCCGCCACCGGCGGCTTCCACCGACTTGACCACGGCCTTCAGGTCCAGCCCAGCCACACCGGCGTCGAAGGTTTCGGCGGCACCGGGGCCGGCCTTCTCTTCGGGCACGAACGCGTTGGGCCGGATGGCCACCACGGCACCCCCGGAGGCCGGGGCCACATCCAGGAAACACTTGCCCGCGAAGATGGGACGACGAATCTCGAAGCCCCCCTCGTACTTCAGACCCACGGCATCACTCACGCATCCCCAGCCCAGCTTGGCGGCCACGGTGGGGGCCAGATCCTTCCCCATGGCGGTGGCGCCCAGCATCAGCAGGTCAGGATTCTGAGCCTGGCAAAAGGTGGCCAGCGCCGTGCCCCAGGCCTGGCTGTTGTAGGTGGTGAAGACGTCGTCGCTGGCCGAGAAAACCTTGTCGGCTCCATACTTGGCGGCTTCGGCGCCGGCCGGTCCGGCATCGGGCCCCAGAAAAACACCCCACACCTCGCCACCGGCGCTGTCGGCCAGGCGGCGGGCTTCACTGATCATCTGCCAGGCGACCTTCTTCAGGGCACCGTCCCGCTGTTCGATGAATACGGCAATGTTCGGCATTGTATTACTCCCTGGGCAGTGCCCGATTAGATGACCTTGGCTTCTTCATTCAACAGGCGCGCCAGTTCCTTGGCGGCGGCCACCGGATCGTCGGCAGCCACCAGCTTGCACTCACCGCGCGGAGCGGGGGGCGAGTACATCTTGAAGGTCACCAGGTTGGCGGGTACCTCGATACCCAGGTCGGCACAGGTCAGGGTCTCCTGGGGTTTCATGCCGGCTTTCATGATGTTGGGCAGGCTCGGCAGGCGGGGCTCGTTCAAACCCTTCTGGCAGGTCAGCACCGCAGGCAGGGGGGCTTCGACCACTTCCTTGCCACCTTCGATTTCGCGGTGCGCGGTCAGGGTGCCCTCACCGAGGTCCAGCTTGGTGATGGTGGACACGTGGGGCAAGCCCAGCTTCTCGGCCACCAGGATGCCCACCTGGCCACTGTCGCCGTCGATGGCCTTGATCCCGAAGAGGATCAGGTCATAGGTCTCGCGCTTCAAGGCCGCAGCCAGCACGGTGGCGATGGCATTCTCGTCTGCCCCGTCCAGACCGGGATCAGAAATGATGACGGCCTTGTCGCAGCCCACGGCCAGGCAGTCCTTCTTCAGGGTCTCCTTGACGGTCTCCGGGCCGATGGTGATGGCGGTCACTTCGACCTCGCCACCCTTTTCCTTGATCTTCACGGCTTCTTCCACCGCATAAGCGTCATAGGGGTTGAGAATACGGGTGAAGCCGGACTGGTCCAGCTGGGCGGCCGGAGCGGCCAGGTTGATCCGGGTTTCCGAATCCGGAACCTG
This sequence comes from Candidatus Krumholzibacteriia bacterium, assembly GCA_036351155.1. Lineage (GTDB taxonomy): Bacteria > Krumholzibacteriota > Krumholzibacteriia > LZORAL124-64-63 > LZORAL124-64-63 > LZORAL124-64-63. The sequence continues at coordinate 11,790 of JAZBOO010000380.1, forward strand.
TTTCACACAAACGGCAATCTTCATGGTTCCTCCCGGGGACCAGAGATGGGGTCCCGTGTAGGTTCAAGACGATTTCGCACATCGGAAGATGATTAGCTCCACAATAAAAGCAGCCCCGGGTCATGTCAATCGGCAGGAAACCCCGGTCGGGCCTTGCCGTTCCTTGCTTTTGGCGTCAATCACGCTAGAATAATATCCTGACAAGTCCCGTGACGATTCCAGGTTCTCCCGATTTTCCGGAAGGTATTTTCTTCTATGCGGCAATTGCATCTTCTGTTGTCACGCCCTGCTCACCTGTTCCAGGTCACCTTTCTGGCAGCGGCGATCATCCTCACCGGGGCCGGATGTACCGGCGACCAGAACAGCCAGCAGGCTGGACAGCCCGGACCGGGCCGCCCTGGAGCCGGCGGAAACCCCGGCCAGCGGCCCGCCCAGGAGGCGACTCCGGTGGCCATGACGCCCGCCGTGCGGGGGGACATTGCCAGCTACTATCGCGCCACTGCCTCGCTGGAGGCCGAGAAGGAAGCCCGGATTCTGGTCCGCGTCAGCGGCCTGGTGGGCAAGCTCTTCGTGGAGGAGGGCGATGAGGTTACCGAAGGGGCCCCCCTGCTGCAGGTGGACAACCAGGAGTACCGTTTTCGGTTGCAACAGGCCGAGGCCACCACGGGCAATCTGCGTTCCCGCTATCAGAGATTCGAGGCCATGCTGGCCGAGGACCTGACCACCGAAGAGGAATTCCAGGCGGCCCGCAGTGACCTGGCCAACGCCGAGGCCGAAGAGGGCCTGGCCCGCTTGAACCTGTCCTACACCACCGTGCGTGCGCCCTTTGCCGGCCGGATCACTTCCCGGCTGGTGGACGTGGGGCAGAACCTGGCAGTGGGCAACGAGGTCATGGTCATGGCCGATTTTCACCCCCTGCTGGCCCGGGTTCACGTGCCCAGCCGTGAATTCAACAAGCTCAAGCAAGATCAGACCGTGGACCTGTCTCTGGACAGCAGCGGCGAGGAGCTGAAGGGGCGGATCAAGCTCATCAGCCCGGTCATCGACCCGGCCAGCGGCACCATCAAGGTCACGGTCGAGGTTCCCGATTACCCCCAGGGCACGCGTCCCGGCGATTTTGCCGAGGTGAACATCGTCACCGAGTTGCGCCGGAACACCTTGCTGGTGCCTTCGGGGGCGGTCTTCACGGACAAGGGTGAGTCGGTGGTCTATGTGGTTGGTGAGAGTGGTCAGGAAAATGAACCCGGCATGGTGGCCCATCGCCGCACGGTCGTGGTGGGGTTCACCGATGACCATCACACGGAGATCCTGGAAGGGCTGACCGACGGGGACGCGGTTGTCACCCGCGGCCAGCGGTCGCTCAAGGATGGCGCTGCCGTCAAGATCCTGGACACCCCATCATGAGGGGACTGGTCGATCTTGCGGTTCGCCGCCGGGTGACGGTGGTGATGGCCGCGCTGGCTGTCGTCGCTTTTGGCGTGGTGGCGTACCAGCGCCTTTCTCTCGAGCTGTTTCCCGATATCACCTATCCCTCGCTGACCATCCAGACCGATTTCCCGGACACCGCCCCCCAGGAAGTGGAGAACCTGGTGAGCCGGCCCATCGAGGAAGCCGTGGGCGTGCTGCGCGGGTTGCAGAACATCCACTCGGTCTCGCGACCCGGGGTGTCCGAGGTCACCCTCGAGTTCGAGTGGGGGGCCGACATGGATATCCTGTCCATGGAAGTGCGTGAGAAGATCGACCGTCTGGTCTTGCCCCAGGAAGCCACCGATCCGGTGGTCCTGCGCTTTGACCCCAGCCTGGATCCCATCATCCGTCTGGCCATCAGCGGACCCGGCGATCTGCGTGTGCTGCGCCGTCTGGCGGACAAGCAGATCAAGCAGGATTTCGAGACCATCAAGGGTGTGGCAGCGGCCGAGGTCAAGGGCGGCCTGGAGGAGGAAATCCAGATCGAGGTGGACCAGAACCGTCTGGCCGCCCTGGGCATTTCCCTGGACCAGATCCAGCAGGTGGTGGGCGTGGGCAACGTCAACTTGCCGGGTGGAGCTCTGCGCGGCCGGGACAGCCAGTACCTGATCCGCACCATCAACGAGTTCGACGACACCGAGGAAATCGCCGACCTGATCATTCGTCACCAGGATGGGGCCTCGGTCCGGCTGGGCGATGTGGCCGAGGTTTTCCGGGGCAGCAAGGAGCGGGATGAGATCACGCGGGTTCGTGGTCTGGAATCGGTGGAGATCTCCCTGTACAAGGAGGGCGATGCCAACACCGTGGCGGTGGCGCGCCGTCTGCAGGAACGCATCGCCGAGTGGCAGAACGGCAAGCTGCCCCCTGGCGTGACCATGACCATCCTGTTCGATCAGTCTCATTTCATAGAGCAGGCCGTCAACGAGGTCCGCAACAGCGCCCTCATGGGCGGCGCGCTGGCCTTCCTGGTGCTCATACTCTTCCTGCGCGATGGCCGCAGCACCCTGATCATCACCACCAGCATTCCCGTCAGTGTGGTGGCCACCTTCATCGCCATGTACCGCCTGGATATCAGCCTGAACATCATGTCGCTGGGGGGGCTCACTCTGGGCATCGGCATGCTGGTGGACAACTCGATCGTGGTGCTGGAATCCATCTATCGCAAGCGTAAAGACGGCCACGACCTGGTCACCGCGGGCGTGCTGGGCACCACAGAGGTGGGCCCGGCCGTGGTGGCATCCACCTTGACCACCGTGGCGGTTTTCTTGCCCATCGTTTTTGTGGAGGGGATTGCCGGGCAGCTGTTCCGGGACCAGGCCCTGACGGTCACCCTGAGCCTGCTGGCCTCCCTGGTGGTGGCCGTGACCCTGATTCCCATGCTCAGTGCTGCCGGTGGCCGCTTGCCCCGGCCCGGAGTGAAGATCGGCGTCAAGCAAACCGACCACGGCGAGGAAGAAACCCAGATGGAGATCCCCGAGGTGCGGGATGCCATGAGCCTGGGCTGGTTCTCTCGCGGATATGGTCGTTTGCTCGACGGGGCTCTGACCCGGTCGGCCCTGACCCTGATCATCGGTTTCGGACTTTTCTTCGCCTCCATTTACGCGGTGCGCTTCCTGGGCACGGAACTGATTCCCCAGCTCACCGAGGGCGAATTCTTCTTCGAGGTGAAGCTACCCGAAGGAGCTTCCCTGGCGGCCACGGACCGCACCCTCCAGGTCATGGAAAAGGCCGCCGCCGAGGACACGTCCCTGGCCATCTACTACGCCACCGTGGGCAGCCGCCAGGTGTCCGGTGGGGTGTCGGTGAACAACAAGGCCGAAAATCTGGGCCAGCTCAACCTGGCCATGAAGGACAAGGCCGATCAGGCAGCCGAGGCGATGGCCGCCGAGCGCCTCCGCCAGGCTTTCGTGGATCTGCCCGACCTGGAGGTCAAGTTCGGGCGGCCCAGCTACTTCAGCCTCAAGACCCCTATCGAGGTCCTGGTGTTCGGCGATGATCTGGACGATCTCCGGGCCTACTCGCTGGATCTGGTCCGGCGGCTGGAGAACATCGACGGCCTGGTGGACGTGCGCAGCAGCCTGGAGGCCGGAAATCCCGAGTTGCAGGTGGTGTTCGATCGCCAGCGCCTGGCGGCCCTGGATCTGGACATGGGCGTCCTGTCGGAAACCCTGAAGAACAGGGTCCTGGGCGTGGTCCCCACCCGCTTCCGCGAGGAAGATCGCCAGATCGATATCCGTATCCGCAACCGGGAAGAAGACCGTCAGTCGCTGGCCGATGTGCGCAATCTGGTCATTCCCGGGGCCGACGGCCAGCCATTGCGCTTGCTGGCGGTGGCGGACATTTCCGAGTCGCGCGGCCCGGCGGAAATCCATCGGCTGCAGCAGCAGCGTGCCGCCGTGGTTTCGGCGAACCTGGAAGGCCGCAGCCTGGGGGCGGCCATCACCGAGGTCAAGCAACAGCTGGCGGCCAGCGCGGTTCCCGGCGGTTTGAGTATCGAACTGGGGGGGCAGAACAAGGAGATGGAAGTCAGCTTCAACAGTCTGCGTTTCGCCCTGATCCTGGCCGTGTTCCTGGTCTACCTGGTCATGGCCTCCACCTTCGAGAGTTTCCTGCATCCGTTCCTGGTGCTTTTCACCATTCCCCTGGCTCTGATCGGCGTGGTGGCTGCCCTGTGGGTCACCGGGACCACCATCACGGTGATCGTGCTCATCGGCGCGGTCATGCTGGTGGGTATCGTGGTGAACAACGCCATCGTGTTGATCGACACGATCAACCGGTTGCGTCGGGCCGGGGCGGCCAAGGACCAGGCCATCATTCTGGCGGGACACCTCAGGCTGCGCCCCATTCTCATGACCACCCTGACCACGGTGCTGGGCCTTTTGCCCATGGCCCTGGCCTGGGGACAGGGTGCCGAGCTCAGATCGCCGCTGGCCATCACCGTGGCCGGTGGGCTGTTGCTGAGTACCTTGTTGACTCTGGTGGTGATTCCCGCCGCCTACCATCTGGTTCCGTCGCGCGTGGGCACCGAAGATGACCCCGCCGCCGACCCGCAGGCCGTGAGCGAGTTGCCATGACCCTACCCGAAATTGCCGTCAAGCGCCCGGTGACCGCCCTGATGGTCATCATCAGTCTGGTGGTGCTCGGTGGGGTGGCCATGAACCGGCTGCCGCTGGCCTTCATGCCGGACATCACCGAGCCCGAGCTGTTCATTCAGCTGCCCTATCAGAACGCTTCGCCCGAGCAGGTCGAGCGCATGATCGTGCGACCGGTGGAAGATGCCGTGGGTTCGGTCAAGGGCCTGCAGACCATGTGGTCGCGTTGCGGCAGCGATGGGGGACGCATCCGACTGGGCTTCGACTGGTCCACGGACATGCACGTGGCTCGGGTCGAGGTCTGGGAGCAGATCGATCGAATCCGGGGTGATCTGCCCGAGGACATGGAGGACATCCAGGTCTCCACCAGCTGGGACAGCCAGGACAGCGATGCGCCCATTCTGGAGGGGCGGCTCAGCTCTCCTCGCGATCTCAGCGAAAGCTATGACCTGCTGGAGCGGAAGATCATTCGGCCTCTGGAAAGGGTGCCGGGGGTGGCCCAGGTGCGCCTGGACGGCGTCAATCCGCGCGAGGTGAGAGTCAACCTGCGGATCAGCGACCTGGAATTGCATGGAATCGATGTACGGGATGTGTCCCGGATCTTGCGGTCGGGCAACTTCGATCAATCACTGGGCAAGATCACCACCGGCGATGCGCGTTACACCCTGCGCACCATCGGCTCGCTGGACGATGTTCAAACCATCCGCGATTTGCCGCTGCGCTCGGATGGGTTGCGACTTTCCGACGTGGCCGACGTGGTCTACGAGGAACCCCCCCTGGAATACGGCCGCCACCTGGATGGGCATTTCGCCATCGGCGTGACGGTGTCCCAGGAGTCGCGAGCCAACACGGTGGCGGTGTGCGACGCCCTGCAGGCCGAGATCGATGCCATGAACAACGACCCCGAGCTCGAAGGGGTCAATTTCCTGGTCTGGTTCAACCAGGGGCAGGAAATCCGCAAAACCCTGGGTGACCTGACACAGACGGGCGTATTCGGGACCATCCTGGCTTCCCTGGTCCTGTTCCTGTTCCTGCGCCGCTTTGCCACCACCGTGGTGGCCGTCACCTGCATTCCGTTCAGCCTGATCGTCACTTGCGGCATCATCTGGGCCTCAGGCAAAACCCTGAACACCTTGACCTTGCTGGGGCTCATCGTGGGCATCGGCATGCTGGTGGACAATGCCGTGGTGGTCATGGAGAACATCTTCCGCCATCGGGAAAACGGGGCCGATCGGAAGACTGCCGCCCGCCGTGGTGCCGCCGAAGTTTCCACCGCCGTGGTGGCCGCGACCCTGACCTCGGTGATCGTGTTTCTGCCCCTGATTTTCAACAAACCCAGCGAGATGAACATCTATTTGAAGGAGCTGGGCATCACGGTTTGCTTGACCCTGCTGGCCAGTCTCTTCATCAGCCAGACCCTCATCCCCCTGGCCACCAGTCGGTACATCAAGAGCAAGCCACGGCCCAAGGAAAAGTGGCTGGTCGGCCTGGAAAACCGGTACGTCGGTCTGCTCCGTTTCAATCTCCGGCGCTGGTACGTGGGGCTGGGGCTGGGCATCCTTTTCGTGCTGTCCATGTGGTATCCCTTCACCCACATCGACATGAACTTCGAGACCAGCGAGCCGCAGCTTTTCGTGCAGGTGAGTTATCGGATCAGCGAGGAACTCAGTCTCGAGAAGAAGCAGGAACTGGTGTCCCGGATCGAGCAGGATCTGGAGCCTCACCGCGAGGAACTGATGGCCCGGTCCATCTACAGTTTCTGGAACGACCGCTTTGCCCTCACCAGGGTTTACCTGCAAGAGGGGCAGGCCAGCGATGAGAATCTGGCCAAGGTGCGCACACGCTTGGCCGAGGTTTTGCCGGAAATCCCCGGTGTTCAGCTGCGGGTCGAGGAAAACCGGGCGGGCTGGCGTCGGCACCGGGGCGGGGGCAACCGCCTGGCCTTCCAGATCGTGGGCGATGACACGGGCGTGTTGTTGGAGCTGGCCGAGGAGGCGACCGCGCGGCTGGAAGCCATTCCCGGACTGGTTCAGGTCGAGGCCCGGCATCAGGAAGCCCAGCAGGAACTGCACATCCAGCCCGACCGCGATCTGGTGAACCGCTACGAGGTGTCGCCCAACCAGGTGGCCCAGGTCATCGGGTTGACCTATCGCGGGCAGCGGCTACGCCGTTTTCGGACGGCCGACGGCGAGCGCGAAATGCGTCTGACCCTGGATGAGCAGAAAACCGAAAGCATCGGCCAGCTGAGCAACCTGCCCCTGCGATCCGGGACCGGCGAAGAGGTTCCCCTGGCGGCGGTGGCCGAGTTCCTGCAGGTGCCGGGGAGAGAAAGCATTCAGCGGGACAACAGGTTGACCAGCATCTGGGTCAATGCCCGCTACGAGGGCGGAACCCGGGAAGATTTCATGCCCGTGGTGGCCCAGACCATGGAGGCCATGGAATTTCCCTACGGCTATTCCTGGACCTTCGGCCAGTGGCAGCAACGGCAAAAAGAGCAGTCCCAGGAGTTCTATTACAACCTGGGTCTGGCCCTGTTGCTGGTGTTTGCCGTCATGGCGGGTCTGTTCGAGTCCGTGCGGCAGGCCCTTGCGCTGATGATCTCCCTGCCTTTTGCCATCGCCGGGGCGGCGTGGACCTTGTACTTCACGGGCACGGATTTCGATCAGCCGGCGGCCATCGGATTGCTGCTCCTGATCGGGATCGTGGTCAACAACGGGATCGTCATGCTGGAGCACATCAACCAGTACCGGCGCCACGGGATGCCTCGTCACCAGGCCATGGTGACCGGTGGCCGGGAGCGGTTGCGGCCCATCATCATGACGGCGGTGACCACCCTGATCGGGCTCGTGCCCATTGCTGTTCAGAAACCCTCTCTGGGAGGGGTCTATTATTATTCCATGGCTCTGGTCATCATGGGAGGACTGTTCGTCAGCACCATCTTGACCACGGTGCTTCTGCCCACCATGACCAGTGTCCTGGAAGACAGCCTGGGCTGGCTGGCCCGCAAGCTGGGTTTCCTGAAGGACGAAGACCAGAACCAGGGTGACGAGCCGGATCCCGTGGCGGAGAGCTGATATGGCCTTCGGCTTCGACCTGGTGGTGATCGGGTCCGGCCCTGGCAGTCATACCGCGGCGTGCCGGGCTGCCGGTCGCGGGATGAAAACCGCCCTGGTGACCTCCTCGCACGGGGCCCAGTTGCTGGACAAGGGGGGAGTTCAGATCATCCGGGGTTCCGGGCGCCTGGATGGGCCTGGCTGTGTGCTGGTGACCGGGGACTCGGAGTTCCCGGAGCTTTCGGCGCCGCGCATCATCCTGGCTCCCCAGTCAGTCCCCGCCTGCCCTTCCCGCGTCCAGCCCGACGGGCAGCGCCTCCTCTTTCCCCACGATCTCCGGCCGCAAGAAGATCCGCCTTCTTCCCTGACCGTGGTCGGAGCCGGCAGCGCTGGTTGCGCCTGGTCTTCGCTCCTTTCCCGGCAGGGTTGCACGATCACCCTGGTGGAGTTGCAGGAACAGGTGTTGCCCGACGAAGACGCCGAGTGTGTGAAGGTTGTGACCGGACACCTGGAGAGCCAGGGGGTGCGTCTGCGCACGGGGCACCGCTTGGCCGGGGCCGAAGCCCACGCCGCGGGGGTCACCATCCAGCTGAAGGATCGGCTCCAGGGCAGCCTCGAGCGGCAAGAGGATCGCGCCCTTTTGATCACCGTGGGGCACCAGCCCGCACACCGGGAACTTGGCCTGGATTCGGTCACCGTGGTGCAAGACAGGCAAGGTCATATCCTGACCGACCTCATGATGCAAACGGCCACCCCCGGGCTCTACGCCATTGGCGACGCGGTGCCTTCGCCGCGGCTCGAGCATCTGGCTCACCGTGAGGCCATGGTGGCTGTGGACCATGCGGCCGGAGAGCAGCCGGAACCTCTCCGGTACCATCTTGCCCCGCGCTGTCACTCCATCGGTCCCGTTCAGCTGGGCGCTGTGGGGTTCAGGGAGGACCAGGCCCTGGCAGCGGGGCACCTGGTCACCGTGGGACGGGCCACATTTCAAAACCTGGCGGGAGAATCCGCCGGCATCCACCAGGGCAGCCTGGCCAAGGTGGTGGTGGACGCGGAGACGGACAGGATTCTGGGCGTGCATCTGGTGGGGCCTCAGGCGGGCGAATTGCTGCCCGAAGCGGCCACCGTGGTGGGACTGGGGACCACGGTGCCGGCCTGGGCACGTGTCCTTTTCCCTCTGTCCCCGGGGCACCAGGTCTTGCTGGAGGCGGTCGAGGCTGCCCGGCGGGGAGGGGGCTGATGTCCGACCGCTCCCGTATTCTCATGAAACTGCGTCAGGTTCTCGGACCCCAGGGTCTGCTGGATGACGCCGCGTCCTGCCATGTTTACTCCCGGGATGCCTCGCACTTGCATCTGGGGAAGCCCTGGGCCGTGGCCTTGCCCCGGACGGCCCTGCAGGTCCAGCAGGTGGTGGATCTGTGCCGCCAGGCGGGGATTCCCCTGGTTTGCCGGGGCACAGGAACCGGTCTGAGCGGGGGCGCTGTGCCCGCCGACGGCTCTCTCGTGCTGGCCACCTCCCGCATGGAATCCATCGGCCCGATCGATGCCCGCCACTTCACGGTGACCGTTCAGCCGGGCGTTCTCAACACGGCGGTGACCCGGGCCGCCCAGCCTCTGGGATTGCATTTCGCTCCGGATCCCAGCAGCCAGTCGGCGGCCTCCATCGGGGGCAACATCGCCGAGAACGCCGGCGGTCCCCATTGTCTGCGTCATGGAGTCACGTTGCAGCATGTGCAGGGGCTGGACTGGGTGGATGCCCAGGGCCGCGCCCTGGTGACGGGTCGGCCGGTGGCTCAGGAGCGGGGCTTCCAGCTGGACGCCTTGCTGTGTGGCAGCGAGGGGACACTGGGAGTGATCACCGCGGCGCGGCTGGGACTGGTGCCAGACCCTTCGGCGGTGGCCACCTTGCTGGCCTTTTTCCCGCGCCTGGACGAGGCCACCGGCGCGGTGGTGACCTTGCTGGGAGCGGGGCTCCTGCCGGTGGCCGTGGAGATGGTGGACCGGGCCATGCTGGAGGCGGTGGAAAAGGCGTTTGCCTTCGGTTTTCCCACCGATGTGGCGGCGGCCATGATCTGCGAACTGGCCGGATCGGCGGACGAGGTGGCCGAAGACCGCCAGAGGGCCCGGGAGTTGTTGCTGACTGCCGGAGCTCGCGAAGTGCGCCAGGCCGCCAGCGAAGCGGAGCGATTGGAACTGTGGAAATGCCGCAAGAAGGCCTTCGGGGCCGTGGGCCGTCTGGCCCCCAGCTACGTGACCATGGATGTGGTGGTTCCCCTGGGCCAGCTGCCTTGTCTGGTGGAACAGATCCAGGTGATCAAGGCCAGGCACCGGGTGGAAATTGCCACCGCTTTTCACGCGGGGGATGGTAATCTCCACCCCGGGGTTCACTACGACAACCGCGATCCTGATGAAACGAAGCGTGCCCATGCGGCGGCCGACGAGATCATTCAAGCCGCCCTTCAGCTGGGGGGCAGCTGTACGGGTGAACACGGGGTGGGGGTCGAGAAATTGCACGCCCTGGCCTGGCAAACCGATCGTGAAAGCGCGCGGCTTCAGCAGGGTCTCAAGAGTGTCTTCGATCCGGCCAACCTGCTGAACCCCGGCAAGGCTCTGGCCCCGCCCACGGCGGAGTGGGCGGAGATGCCCCCCGTTCCCGAGCAGGCCCTCTTCACCTGGGACAGCCTGACGGTCACCGCACCGGCGCACCTTTCCCTGAGAGAGCTGCAAGAGGAGGCCCTGGAGCGCAATCTGTGGATTCCTCTGGGCTTTCCGGGCCCCTGGCTTCCCGATGTTACGATGGCCGACCTGATCAATCACCTGGGCGCTGGCCCTGCTCTTTTGCAGGGGGCGGGGGTGCGCGATCTACTCCTGGAGCTCTGGGCGCGCACGGGTGATGATTGCCTTTTCCACAGCGGGGCGCCGGTGTACAAGAACGTGGCCGGTTATGATCTGACCCATGCCCTGTGTGGGGCGGGTGGTCACTTTGCCACTCCGCTGGCGGCGACCTGGGCCCTGCGGCCGGCGCCGGAGCAGGCGGGTCTGTGGCGGTTCAATCTGGCAGAGAACTCATCAGCGAGCGCTCTGGGCCAGCTTCTGGATTTGCTGGCCCGACGTGCCGCCGGCACCTCGGGTTGCACCCTGATCCTCCACGAGGATCGGTGTGGCGGGGTGCTGGTGGCGGCGGGCCGTCATCGCCCCTGGGATCTGGACTCCTGGGGCGAGCTCCTGGCCAGGTCCGTACCCGGTCTTGAGGTCTTGCCACCTCAGCTGGTGCCCTTTGCCGAGGCGTTCAGGCTCTGGGATGGGCCCGACCTTCCTGGCTGGCTCAGCACCGCCGGCAACTGGTCCAGCTGGCATCCTGTGGCCGACCATGCGGAGGGGGCCCTTCTGCCCCTGTTCCCCGGCCCTGTGGTCTGGCAAAGCCGGCCCGGCACGTGGTGGGTCCCCACCCTGGCGATGCCCCGGGACGCGGGCGCTGTGGGCTTCCAGGACCCGGTCCTGGGAGCGGACGGCTTCCAGCCATTGCCCGCTCCGGGCCCCAATGTCCCCCAGGATCTTTTGCGGGAAATCAAGCGCCTGTTCGATCCTGAGGGCGTCCTGGGTGGTCCCGGCTGGCTCCAAGGCGAGGACTTCTCATGAGTCACCGGGAACAGGCCGTGCGCCACCGGCTGGACCCCCTGCTGCGGCAATGTGTGGAATGCGGCCTTTGTTTGCCTCATTGCGCCACCTACGTGGCCACGGGAAACGAGGTTCAGTCCCCTCGTGGCCGCCTGTCCCTGCTGCGTGAAATGCTTGACCATCCCGAAGACCCTCCGGCGCAGGGTTTCCTGCCGGCCTTCGATTCATGCATCGGATGTCGCGCCTGCGAAACCGCCTGCCCGGGAGGCGTGCCTTTCAGCCTGCTGGAGTATGGGCAAGAGCGCGCGTTTGCGCAGGACGACGAGGCAGGTCACGGCTGGGAGAGTAGCTGGCTGGGTCGGGCTGTCGTTTCGCGACTGGATCAACCGGCCTATCTGGCCGGTCTGCGGCGTACGGCGAGCTGGACCCGGGGTGCCCTGGAAATGGTGGCGGGTCCTCGCTGGCGCCCCCGCCTGGCTTCCGGACCGGTGTCCGGTTTGACACGCCTGCTGGGCTCGGTGCCCCGTGATGCGGGCCCGGATTCTGCCCTGGTTTCCATCCTGGACAGGCTGTGTGGTCATGCCTCGAGCTTTCTGCTCGGCCGGGCTGTTCACTCCCCGGACCCCATCCACCAGGTGGTCTTTTTCGAGGGCTGTGCCAATGCGGGATTGTTGCCGGATGCCAGTCGCCGCCTGCGCGATTTGCTGCAAGGAATGGGCTGCCAGGTGACCCTGGCCCCTGGGCAGGAATGCTGTGGCGCCCTGGCCTCGCACACCGGCCGTTCGGAGCGAGCTTCCGCATTGAGGACCATCAACACGGCGGCTCTGAGCACCGTCCTGGAAAATGGCGGAGTTCTGCTGGTGGAGGCGGCCGGGTGCGGGCTGGAACTGCGGGAAAAGTACGGGACCGCCCTGGCCGAGGCCGCCACCGACGCGGTGGTTCTGCTGGATCGCCTGGAATGGCCGGCCCTGGGCTCGGTCCCCCTCAAGGTGGCCTATCACGATCCCTGTCATGCCCGCCATGGCCAGGGCATCGTGGCCGAACCCCGTCGCCTACTGGCACGCATTCCCGGTCTCACCCTGGTCGAACCCCACGAAGCCGAGGTGTGTTGCGGCAGCGGCGGGGCCTGGGGGCTGCGCCATGGCGACCTGTCCGAGGAAATCGGGCGTCGCAAGGCCCGGCACCTGGCCGCCAGCGGAGCCGACCTGGTGCTCACCAGCAATCCCGGATGCCTGGGCCAGATCGCCGACGGTCTGGCCCTGGAAGCTCCCGACTTGCCGGTCCTCCCTTTGAGTGATCTGCTCTGGTACGCCTGGCAGCGAGGCGTCAAATCTGGAACAGGTACTGCACCTTCATGAAGTACTGCCGGGCCGTCTGACGATACAGGTTCGAGGTGCCGGTGGCCGCGGCGTTGAAATCCCGGTAGTCGTGAGTTGAGCCCAGGTAGAACACCGAGAAGGAGTTCACCCGGTAAGTCAGCAACGGATCCACTTCCCACTTGCCCCCGAAGAACATGTGGTAGTCGGGAAAGTTGCCGGCCACGGCCTCGTCACGGAACGGGGGATTCTCCGACGAGTTGTGCTGAACAACCAGCCGCAGGCTCAGCTCCTTGTTCAGCTGCCAGCGCAATCTCATGCGGGCAATGGTCTGCTCGAACAGAAGCTCGCCGGTGCTGTTGTCCTTGCTCTGAATGAAATCAAGGTTGGGTTCGATGATGAGGTTGTCCACGGGCTTGATGTCCAGGGCCAGGCTCACCCGTTTTTCATCCCCGCGGGCGATCGAGAACAGTGCCGGGTTCTCGGCCACCGCCATCTCCAGGTAGTAGCCGAAGCGGTCGCTGGGCCGGCTGTTCCAGTAGCCGTTCCATCTCCACAGGTTGTCGAACGCCACTCCGCTCCAGGTTTCCGACCCGCTGGTGTAGCCGATCCCGAAATTGGTCTGGGCCCATCTCAACTGCACGTTGACGGAAGGGTTCACGTGTTGCCACTTGCGGTCGCCGTTGTAGTTCCACCGGCCATTGACCCACAAGCCGGGGGTGATCCGCTGGACCAAACCCTCGTCGAAGGTGAAGTGGTAGTTGCTCCAGATGAAGGCATTGCGCTGATCGTTCCAGGGATCATACCCGGTCTGCGTCCGATAGGTGGGGTCCACTTGATTGTAGTCCAGGGTGAAATTCCAGTGTTCTGCCGAGCGGCGCAACTCGGTGATGAAGGCATTGCCGGTGTAGGTTTCGCCGTCCAGATCCACCGTATGTCTACCTTCGGCAAAAGTCTCACCGGACCGGATGTCCACGCCCTCGGGTTCCTCGGTGTCACTGAACACGAACTGTCCCAGCCAGCTGAGGGTGCTGGTCAGGCGGAAATTGGCATCGGCGGACAGGATCGTACCCTGTCCGCCGTCCTCGTAGTTGCGTCCGGTGGCCATGACGCCTGCCTGGGAGTTGTTGCCCAGGCTGTGCAGGGCACGCAGAACATGCACGTCCGAGTTGCCCAGCGAGCGGGTGTACGAGCGCTCCTCGGTGGGCACGATGTAGGGCGAAGCCTCATCTCGGGCATACATGTAGGCCACGCTGGTCTTGGTCCAGCGCGCGGTACCCTTGGTGGCCACCAGGGGGTCGACGACCATCCGGGTGTAGAAGGAATTGAAATAGGTGCGGAACAGGTCGTTTCCCTCCTGAAAGAAGGGGCGCCGTTCCGGGTAGCGCTGGAGGATGGTGGTGTTCACGTCGATCTGGTCAGCGTCCGCCTCGATCTGGCTGAAATCGGGATTGTAGGTTCCCTCCACCGTCACGTCCGAGGTGAGTGAATACTTCATGCCCACCGAAGCGCGCCCCTCGATGTCCTCGTTCTCCAGCCCCGAGTCGGCATCCAGGGAGTCCCTGATCCTGCCGGTCTGATAACCGATCAACGAAGGCAGAATTTCCAGCCCCTTGCCGGCCTGGACTCCGGTGATGCCCTCGACGCGTCCCCACTGACAGGGGTAGCACTGGTCGTTCCGGTCATATCCGGACCAGGCGTATTCGCGGGCACTCTGGCGGGGGTGTTCCCGCTGGAAATCCAGCCGCCATGACTGCACGTCTCCCGCGGGAAAACGCATGCTGGCAAAGGGGATGGCCATTTCCACCGTGTAGCCGATGTCGGTGATCTGGGCTGCCGAATGCCAGATCATGTCGAACCCGCGATCTTCCCCCTGGACATAGGTCCACATCAGATCCTTCTGGATGCCGTAGGGATTGACGAAAAGTTCGTAGGCCCATTGCCCTTCGCCGAAGGTGTCCAGCAGCAGACCCACCGCGTCGTCGTTGAAGAACTGGTCCCGCTGGCAGAGGGTGGCCCTGATCAGTTCGGGATCGTCGTGGCAGATGAAGGCCACGAACAAATGATCCTGGTCATAGGTGATCAAGGCCTCGGTTTCGACGGGAGGCTGGGTCCCATCGTCGGGATATCGTTCGGCGAATTGCCGGGCGCGTCCGGCCTGCTGCCAGGCCAGCTCATCGAGGTGGCCATCGATATGGATCTTTCCGACCGCCACCGAGGTGCTCACTGTGGGTTGAATGTTGGGCTCAAAGGGCGGGGCGGCGAGAGACAGCGCAGCAGACAGGCTTATCGTCAACAGCAAGGTCTGGAAAACGGGGGAAAGAACCATGAGACGGCGATTGCCGCTGACTGACAGAGACATCAGGGACTCCCAGGTCGAGGTGCGTCAAGAACCGGCCTGCGAGTCGGGGTGCAGACCCACAACGTGGCGAACCCCGGCTCCCTTGATCCGGGTGTTCATTCTCTCTCATACGGGGAAACTCGGGGATTGTTCGGCAAAAAAATGGTCAGGAACCCGGGGTCCGGTATTTAAAATCACTTGATAACGATCAAGGAATGGTGTTCCTTGGAGGGCACGAAAACGAGAAATTTTTGAAGGGGAACCCCCTCCCACCATGGCCAGGGAGACGTTTTGACCTACGACCCCGCAGCATTGTTCCAGTCGGTCAGCGATCCCAGTCGTCTGCGTCTGCTGCGCCTGCTCGCGGGCCGGGAACTCAATGTGCAGGAGCTGGTCCGGACCACCGGTCTGAGTCAGCCCCGGGTGTCCAAGCATCTGGCCGTGCTGAGAGACCAGGGCTGGATCACCCAGCGCCGTGAAGGCACCTTCAGCTGGTACGAAACCGCCGACCCCCAGACCTTCGCTCCGGGAGAAGATCTTTTCCGCCTGGTCCTGGCCACCGCCTCCCTGGTGGCCGAGGCCGCAGGTGATGACCGGATTCTGTCCGGAGTGCTGGCCGAACGCCAGGCCCGCCGTCGGGATTTCTTCGCGGGCATTGCCCACCGCTGGGACGAAATCCGCCAGGAATATGAACATCCCGACATTCGCCTCGATACCCTCGGCGCCCTGGTCGATCCTCGCCTGAGGGTGCTGGACATCGGGACCGGCACCGGGGCGATGTTGCCCGTATTCGATCGCCATGTGGCCCTGACGGTGGCCCTGGACAGCTCTGCCGCCATGCTGGCCCGTGCCGGTGACCTGAGTCGTACCGAGGGATTGAGCGGCATCCGGTTCTGCAACGGAGACGTGTCCGGCCTTCCCTTCCAGGACGGGACCTTCGATGCCATCAATTGCTCGATGGTTCTGCATCATGTCCCTGACCCCGCAGCGGCAGTGGCCGAGATGACCAGGGTCTTGACGGAGCAGGGCCGTATCATGGTGACTGGGTTCTGCCCGCATGGGGAAGAATGGATGAGGGATGAGCTGGCCCACCGGTGGCTGGGGTTTTCGCGGGACCAGCTTCAGGATTTCTTCTGCCAGGCCAGGCTTCAATTGTCAGGTTTCCTCGTACGGGGACGGCGGGTAGACCAGGAGGGACCCGCCACCAAGGATCCCACCGGGAAGGCCATTGCCTGGCCGGAAGTTTTTCTGGCCACGGGACGACGCATCTGACCCCCATCGATCTCCCCAAAAAGGGCTCCCGATTACTCGGGAGCCCTTTTCTTGTTCCCACTCAGGTGGTCTAGAAGAAGCCGTAGGTCAAGCCGGCGGACAAGGACCAGGCGTGGGTGTTGCTCCACACGTTGTCGTTATCGGCCCACTTCTCGGTGTCCTCGGTCATGAAGAAGCGCCACAGGAGTTCGAATTCCAGGCACATGTTGGCATTCAGCTCATACTCGGTGCCCAGGCCCAGAGCCACGCTGAGGCTGGTTCCGGAGAATTCCTGCTCATCCAGCGACAGCACGGTGGAGCCGCGGCCCGCCTCGGTCAATTCCCAGCTGGCACTGCCGATGGCCCCGGTCAGGTATGGATTGAAGGCCGAATCCGGGGTCACGATGTTGCCCAGGAAACCCATGACACCCAGCTCGAAACCATCCAGCTTCAGGTTGGAGTCGCTGCCGAGACCGAACCCCTCGAAGGGGGCCAGCTTGGCCGCGTCATCGGTGATTCCCTGACCGCCACGGAAATACCGGGCAAACACATTGAAGTCATCCAGAATGAAATACTTCAGGCCCAGGTCAAAGTTCAGGGCGCTCTTGGTCAGCGTGTTGATGTTGTAGGTTTCATCCTTCACCGCATGCAGGGACTGCCAGAAACTGAGGCGGCCGGTCAGGCCAAACTTGTAGGAGTGCCGCACGCGGGGAGGGAGGATGGGCTCACCATCGGGGCCCAGGCCCAGGGTGATGGTGGAAGGGTCACGGGTGAACTTGACGAAACGGCTCTGTCCCCGCTGACTGAAAGACCCGGTCACCCGGTCTTCACCGGCAATGTAGGTACCGGAGAAATGGCTGGGGAAGGGGGCGCCTTCGGGACGGTAGGTGAAGCTGATCATGGTGTCGGTCACCTTGACGTCCTCGCCATTGACGGCGTTGACGAAGGGGTCCTCGATACTGGCTCGCCAGTCGGAGCCTTCCTTGTCGATCATCAAGATGACCTGGGAATCTTCACCATCGGGGGCGCGCACCTTGCCGACCCAAACGCCGGCGGGCCCACTGCCCACGCGGTACTTCTTGATCCCCGTCTCGTCCACCATGGTGTCCACCTGGCGCACGAAGGTCGCATCCTGGGCAGGGTAATCTCCGGCCTGCATGGTGGCTTTCATCGTGTTGCCCTCGAGGGTCCCGACGAAGTTGACCTTCATGTTCAGTTCAGGGTTGGGAATCTTGAACGTCACCCGGTTGCCCGCAACGAGGATGCTTTCCAGATCGGTGGTCCGCTTGACACCTCTGATGGTTCCGGACCAGTCGTCGCCGGATTGTTCCAGCGATAGGGTGAGTTCGATTTCTCCCTGGGGCCCGGGGACCTTGGCCACCCAGGTGCCGGCGGCGGTCTCCTCGGTCTGGGCCAGGGCGGATGCTGTGCCCAGGCACAGCGTGACGGCCAGCATCAGCACAAACCAAAGCCTGGGATTGGGTCCCAACGTCATTGGCAATCTCCTCATGAAAAGCTCCCGAAACGGTCTGGGGTTGGTGCCAAGAATATACAGTTTGGGAATTTGCTTGTCCAATCCCCAATGTACCCGTTCCGGTTGATTCGAATAAAAGTTCAAGAAATATCGCCCTTGCAATGCACCCTGAAATGTCTGTATACTTAGCCTACAGGCGACAACTCCATCTGGGCTCTGCCGGGCCAGGCGGGGTTCGTCCCTCACAACTTTTCGATGCGGGTTTCCCCAGACGGCTTGGCTGGCTTGACGGGGAGAATTCGAAGTGGGTGCAAAGGCCCCAGGGAAATGAGTCGCTCCCTGGACGCTAGAGGACCATTCTTCGCCCGCATCGATAATTTTTATCTGCCAACCACCTGTGCGAGGGTGAAAATGACCAGCACCTCTTCCGGTACCAGCCCTGCCCCTTCCCACGCTTTCCTTCACGCCCTGCCCAAGACCGATCTTCACGTCCACCTGGACGGGTCACTGCGTCTGGAAACGGTCCTGGAACTTTCCCGGCGCTTCGACACCGGCTATGTCTTCGAAACGGTGGAGGACGCGCGGGCCATCTGTCAGGTTCCGGATGATTGCCAGAGTCTGGTGGACTACCTGCGGGTTTTTGACATCACCTTGAAGATGATGCAGGAGAAGGACGAGCTGACCAGGATCGCCTACGAGCTGGCCGAGGATGCCCACCGGGAAAATGTGCGGTACATGGAAGTCCGGTACAGTCCTCTGCTGCACACCAACCGGGGTTTGACCTACGACGAGATCGTCGGAGCCGTCCAGGAGGGTTTGGACCTGGCCCGGCGGCAGTATGGAATCATCACCGGGCAGATCATTTGCGGAATTCGCCATATCAGCACCGAGAGCAGTCTCGAGCTCGCGGACCTGGCCGTGAACTGGAAGGGCCGGGGCGTGGTGGGATTCGATCTGGCGGGAGCCGAGAAGGACTTCCCGGCCAAGGACCACATCAAAGCTTTCTACAAGGTGCTCAACAATAACATCAACATCACGATCCACGCCGGCGAGGCCTTCGGCGCTCCGTCCATTCACCAGGCCCTTCACTACTGTGGAGCCCACCGCATCGGTCACGGGACGCATCTGAGTGAGGACACCGACCTGATGAACTGGGTCAACGACCACCGCATTCCCGTCGAGGTTTGTCTGGCCAGCAACCTGCAAACGAAGGCCATCCCCGACTACCAGAGTCACCCCATCCGGCTGTTCATGGAGGAGGGCCTGCGGGTCACTCTCAACACCGACAATCGTCTGGTCAGCGGAACCACGGTGACCAACGAGTACGATCTGGCGGTGCGGAACTACAACCTGACCCAGGATCAGGTGCTGGGGCTGGTGCTCAATGGCTTCAAGTCGGCCTTCCTGCCCCTCAAGGAAAAAAGCCAGCTCATCGACAGCGTGCTGGAGGAGTTCAATGCTCTGGGCGCTCATTTTTCCGGGGAGATTTCGCGGCGTCGACGGGTGCACATCTGATCTCAGCGGCGGAATAACCAGCCGATCAACACGGCCGCGTCCACCACGGCCCACAGGGTCAGGGAGCGGTACATCCCTTTTTCATGCTGACCATCGTCCCAGCGTGGTGCCTGCTGCCACCAGCGCGCGTGGTGCCCCAGCCAGAGCATGAGGGCCGCGGCGGGCAGGATGGCCGTCCACATTCGCGCTGCACCCCACCAGGCGTACAGCATGGCCACGGAGGCCAGGACCCCCAATCCCAGTGAAACGATCAGCGCCCGGCGAATGCCCAGGGCGGTGGTCAAGGTCAGGTCACCCCGTTGCTGGTCTTCCCCGGCCTGGTAGATCTGGGTGCCGGGGTAGAAGGAGCCGAACAGCAGGCCGAATCCCAGGACCAGATAGATCCGCCCGTCGGCCAGAACCTCGGCAAACTGCTGCGCCACCGGCACCTGGGCCACGGGCCAGGGAATCGAAGGAAAGGCCAGCAGGTTGGGCCCGGTGGTGGCACAGGCCCCGGCGGGGAAGCCCAGGTAAGCGGCCTTGCCCACCAGCAATCCCCCCAGAGTGGTGGCCGCCCCATAGCCGACCATGTTGATCAGCAGGTCCCAGCCGGGTCGCCCCTTGAGGCGGGTGGCCGGATGGGAATACAGGACCGACAGCACCACGCAGGTCCCCAGCACCAGGCCGAACGCCAGGCCGATGACCAGCGCGCCCAGCACCACGCCGGCGCTCATCCAGGCCAGAGCAGCGCCGGGCAGCCAGCCGGGAGGTTCAGGCGGCTGGGGGAGGTAGGCCACGGGACCGGTGTCCCGGTCGTAGGCGCTGTTGTACGCCAGGGTGCCCCCGTTCAGCAGGACCACCCAGCAGATCCAGCCCACCGCCAGGACCATCAGGGCCGTGCCGTTGATCCAGCACCCGCCGGCGGTGGCCCGTGGGGAAAGCAGCATGACCGCCAGCAGGAACTGGGCGGTCAGAACCGGCCACTGGCCGGGCCGCATCAGCTGCCAGGCAGCTTGCCATGGTTGCGGAGAAGTCATGAGTTGCTCACGGCACGACCGGCGGGTTCCGTCTCCCGGCCCACCAAGCGCAGCTGGTCTTCCAGCCAGGGCAGATCCACCCAGGCCCCGACGCACATCTTCTCCATGCCCACCAGCGGGGACAGCAGTGCCGGAATGTCGGGCACGCTGCGCAGGGCCTTGATCAACCGGTCGTGGCAAGCGCTGGCGATGATGACGTCGGGTTGCCTGGTGCGGGCCATGTCGAAGGCGATGTGGCTGCGGAAGGCCACCAGGGCGGTGACTCCGTAGCGATCGCAAAGCCGCGCCACATCTCCCAGGGGACATTCCTGGCAGGACACGCACTGGGCCAGACTGTTTTTGACGTCGGCCGGGCAGCCGGGCTTCTTGACGCAGCGGGGCATGATCAGAAGCACGGTCGAGGCGGGTGTCCGGGTCAGGTGACGCCGCACGCGAAGATTTTGTCGATGAGCCAGATGCTCGATGTACCTGTTCTCGAGCTGACCCCAGGGATGCAGAATCCGGCGGACCAGGGCGACCCATGCCACGTACCAGGAGGACTGCCAGGGAGAACGAAAACTCATGATGCCCCGGTGACGCCGGCCTTGGCCAGCCAGAGCTGGCGCACACGGAAGGCGAGGATGCCGAAGCTGACGGCCACATTCAGGCTGTGCTTCATGCCGGCCATGGGGATTTCCACCACCGAATCCACCAGATGGAGAATGGAGGGCTGCACACCGTGAACCTCGTGGCCCACCACGAAGCAATGGGGAAAGGGAAAAGAAAAATCGTCCCAGGGTGCCGCTTCCGGGGTCTGTTCCAGGGCAATGAGGGCCAGGCCGGAATCCTTGATGCGGGTGGCGGCCTCGGTGGCATCACTCCAGTAATCCCAGGGCACGGTCAGGGTGGCGCCCAGGGCCGTTTTCTCCATGTCCCGTCGAGGTGGGGTGGCGGTCATACCGGTCAGATACAGCCCGCCCAGACCCACCGCATCGGCGGTGCGGAACATGGAACCCACATTCCACACCGAACGGATGTTGTCCAGCAAGGCATAGCTGGGCATGCGTCCGTTTTTCACGTCCGGTGATGGGTGGCTGAAGGGCGGCATTTGCAAAGGCGTGGTCAAGATCAACCCCGGAAAAATCCATGTCACAGAACGATTGTCATTGCCTGCAACATATTGGGGCCAGCTCGACTTTTGCGCAACCTCGGGACGGGTTCCGGTGAATATTCCTGGTAAATCCATGGAGCCAGCGGCCGATGCATACACTGGCAACAGGATTCACCCGATACCGAAACTGAATACACCTTATGAAAAGACAGACCGTCAGCCTCTGTGTGATCGCCCGGAACGAGGAAGCCACCATCGGCATGGCCATCAAGTCGGTTCTGGCCCTGGTGGACGAAGTGGTGGTGGTGGACCTGGGGTCCACCGACAACACCCGGATCATCGCCGAAGGATACGGCGCCCGTGTGCTGGATCACGTGTGGTCCGACGACTATTCCGCGGCCCGCAACGCCGGTTTGCAGGAGGTCACCTGTGACTGGGTGCTGACCCTGGAGGCTCACGAGTTTCTGCAGCCGGTCCGGCCCGTGGAATTCCAGCGGCTGCTGCACGATCCCGGCGTGGCCGGCTATCGCCTGCAAGTGGGGCACCAGACCGACGGGGGCGGCCGGGACGAGGTCCTGTCCTTGCGGCTTTTCCGGCAGGTCCCGCAGGTCCGCTACCGCTATCCCATTTTCGAGCAGCTGGAACCCGCTCTGCTGGACTGGGCTCGCCCGCAGGGGTTGGTTTTGACAACCGCCGATCTGGTGGTGCTGTCGGAAAACGATCAGGTGGATCGGTCCGCCCGACAGCGGGAAGCCAATCTCCGGATCCTGCGCAAGGCTCTGGAGGCCCACCCCGCCGAACCCTACTTCCCTTACCGTCTGGCCTGCGAAAACCTCCACACCCAGGAAGATGAAGTCCTGCCGGTGGCAGGACTGAACCGGTCCCTGGGGTATTTGAGTCAGGCGTGGCGCCTGGTGGCGCGCTTTCCCGCGGAACAAAGCCGGCAGCTGGCCTGGCTGCCTGATCTGGCGGTCAAGGCGGCTTCCGGACTGTGTGTCCTGGGCCGGCCCCAGGAGGCCAGGCCCCTGATTGAACAGGTGCGCGGGCTGTTCCCCGAGGATGGTCGGGTGCGCTTGCAGGCCGTGGCCACCCAGTTGCAACTGCTGGCCCAGTCCGCAGTCGAGGACCAGCCCGGGGTGTGCAACAAGCAGGCTGCCAGCCTGGAGGCCGACCTTCAAGCTCTGCGCCTGGACGGGGAAAACTTGATCCTGGCCCCCTCGGAAAAGAGGGTGTACAGCCTGTATCCTCTGCGTTATCTGGGGGAACTGGCCCTGCTCGAGGGACGGGTCAGTCTGGCCGTGGGACATTTTGAACAGGCGCTCAGCCGCGACCCGGAGTATTCTTTCGGCTGGCTTGGCATGGCCGAGTGCTCTCGATTTGCCGGCGACCGCAAGCGAGCCCTCAAGCTCTA
>JAZBOO010000381.1:0-27819 GCA_036351155.1 Candidatus Krumholzibacteriia bacterium
CGCTGCAAGCGACGCAGCATGGGCATGAACAGCATGGCCATTGCCAGGGGACGAAACCACCGGTCCACGAAACGCCCCGGAGGCGTACCCTCCCGGGTCAACATCGCACCCACCCAGACCGCCAGCGGCAACGCCACCAGCAGCCCGAACACCAGTCCCGCTTTCCCGAACTCCACCATGACGCCACCAGCTCTTGTTTCCGCTAAAGACCCTTCCCCTTCGGGCGGGAAGAGTGTTTTTCTATGCCCCTCAAGGGGTCCGGTTGTGGGTCCCATCCCTGATAGACATCCTGCTCGGGCAAAATCCGCAGGCGCGATCCGAAGGAGAAGCGCCGAGGACATTGCCCGAGCAGGATGTCTATCAGGGATGGGAGGCCAACATTATAGCCCCTTGAGGGGCATAGAAAAAGGCCCTTCCCGCGCAAAGGGGAAGGGCCTTTAGCCGAAACAAGAGCTGGTCAGTTGACCAGGTGAGGACTCTTCCTGAACTTCAACGGCGACAAACCGCAGCGGTCCTTGAATGTCCTCGAGAAGTGCGCCAAGCTATTGAAGCCGCACTTCTTGCTGATCGCTTCAACCGACAGGTCAAAACGCCGCAGCAAACTCTTGGCATTTTCGATTCGCACCTGGATGAGATAGTCACTGAAGCTCATCCCCACCTCGGACCGGAACAGATTCGAAAAATAACCGGGGCTCAGATTGACCATCTCGGCCATCTTGTCCCGATTGATGTTCTCACTGTAGTGAGCCAGTACGAAGCGACACGCGTACTCGGCTCGGTAGTCCTGAAGGTTATGCGAGGCGTGTACGGTGTTACCGTCCTCGTCAACCAGAACGATGTCCGGCAAATTCTCGTTCCAGAGTTCCGCATCCGAAGGGGCCACGAACGAATCGGCATCCATGGGCGATCCACCCATGCCCATGGCGGTGTTCTGATCCACTGCCACCATGCCCTGTCCAAAAACAGGGTTGGTCACGCGATTGAGAAACTCGGTCACAAAATGTGCCGTCTTCACCACATTGGACTTCTGGGCCACGAGCACCGGGGCATTCGTAATCGTCTGGTACCGCTCGAGAACGCTCCGCAGCGCATTGGGCGTCTCGGCCGAGTAGACGAAAATGAAACCGGTGGTCGCCAGAACATCCGTCGATTCCCCCTGCTGCAAACGATGCATCAGGATCTGGGAACCGAACAGCGCCAAGCACAACTCCGTGGGATTAGCCTCGGACTGGGGACAGAGAAACAGAATTCTCTGGCTCTCTTCCCGACCATGAACCAGTTGCTTCGGATAGGTTGGAAACTCTATCACGAAGCTGGTCCATGGCTCCTGTAAGGCTTCAAGTCTTTCTTCCACAGAAATACCCCCAAGCAAATGGAGTCATCTTGGGCAGCGCAAAGGTGTAACATTAATACAAATTTCCGCTTTCAACGTTATATATAATACGCCGCCTCTTTAGGTCCTGTCCATCAAAAAACACAGAAATTTGACATTATTTATTCGCGATTTCGAGACACTGTTATGATGCGGAGACAAAATCAGGGGGAGAAAATCAATTATTGTACATTATTGAGAAAGAATTTCATATTCAGTTAGGGCAATGAGACATCAACAAAAACACTGGATTGTCATTGGGGGGAAACGCTGTTAACGCACGTAGACAAGCCGCCGGGTGACACTCCAGTCGTCCAGCTGAAGCTTGCAGAAATAGGTCCCGGAGGCCACCTGGCGGCCAAATGCGTCGGATCCGTTCCACTGAACGGAATACTCGCCCACGCCCACGCTACCCCCGTAAAGGGTCACCAGCTCCTGGCCGTTGATGTTGTAAATCTTGACCGTGGCGGTGGGAGAACCCCCGCTCCAGGGGATCGGCGCGTCCTTGTCCAGGTGTTCGGGAATGTCGCCCACATCATCCCAGGCAAACGCTTCACCCACGGTGGTCGGCACCCGGAAACGCACCTGAATAACATCGTGGAAGGGGTTGGGCCAGCCCTCCAGCAGCATGGGAGAAAGGGTGGGCGGACGTTTCTGGTCCATGCTGATGGCCTGGCGAACGCGGGTCGGATCGGCCAATTCTTCCCCGGATGCGGTCTCTGACTCCAGCAATGTGCCCTGGAGAACTTCAGGAACCGGGACTGCCGAGCCACCCGCTGCTGCGGTGGAGAAAGTGCGTCCGCCCAGCCACACACCCTGCAGGGCCGCTTCCCCGTCCGGGGGCGGCAGCGTCAGGCCCGCCGGCCGCGCAAATGCGAACTCGACCGTTCCCTCGGCGCCGTGACCCTCCAGCAATCCGAACCGCACATAGGGATTCTGCAGGCCGCCTTCATGGTGGAGCAAGCGACCGGTGTCCATGCTGCCCCAGTTCAACGGAAGGGAGGAACCCGCAGCCGGAATCCAGGTGACTTCACGCGGAGAGCCCAGCGCCTGCCCGCTCAGGCTGAAGAGATCCGGGTCCACCTGGAAAGCTTTCCCCTTGTCCACCTTCATGCGCAACACCAGCCGCTGAGGCTCGTCCGTCTGGAAACTGAACGCGGGCAGGATCCCGGCGCGACATGCCGGGCAAGCCCCCGGCACGATCCAGTGGGCCTGACGACCGGTCAACGGATCGGTGACCCCGCGGTAGACCAGGTCGGCCTGGGTCAAGGTGGTGGTCAGCTGAAGCCAGCTGGAGGCCACACAGAACACCAGCGGCAGAGAATCCGTGGAGAGAGGAAAGTCGAGAGAGCAGCCGCCGTCTCCACCCAGGGCCAGGTAACCCGGGCGGTCTCCCAGCACCATCACCGCCAGCCACAGGGGGCGGGTATGGCCGGCGCTGGTGGGCACATCCAACCGCGTCACGAACGGATGACTGCGATGGGCCACCGGGCGGCCGGTGGTCGTGTGACGCACTCCGGTGATGTCGGTTTCCACCCAGCACTGGCCGCCGGTGGTCACCTTCAATGCCGCCAGATCCGCCCGCGATGAGGAAGAAGACAGGAACACAGCTCCCTGCAGCTCGGGGTAGCTCCACCGATAGGATTCCAGGTGCACGGCGCCCAGCCCCTCGGGCCGATCGACCACCGCCATGTCGTGACCGATGGCGGCAAAATCCTCATCGACCAGTCCATCGCCATCGTTGTCCTGGCCGTCTCGACGATCTTCGTCCTGGACTCCGTCACCGTCGTCATCGGCCCCCGCAGAAAACCCCCGCATACCCCCGGGCTCACCTTCGCTGATCAGATCCAGGAACGGCGAGGCCGCAGGTTCACGCGTGCGGAAGCGCCTTCTCTCCTCGGCCACCGGCACGGAGGCCTGCAGCAGGTCTTCACCGGTGGGCAGGTGGCGGAAGAGAATGGTCCCATCGGCCTCGATGATCAGCATGACTTCGGGAGAGAGAGAACGTGTCATCAGCGGGGCAGAGGTGGACGTATCCTGAGCCAGGGCCAGGCCCGGCTGGAGGGCACCCGACACGGGAAAGAGAAAAACCAGGGCCAGCAATAGGCAGGGCATGGCCCCTCGTGTAATCCAGCGGCTGTTCATGAGCTGATACTAGTCATTTCCGGTTTCACACCGCAACCCGGAAAAGGCTCCTTTTCCAAGGTTGTTTGGTGATGGGCAGTTAGCCGCACGCTGAAAAGGTGAATTCGCCGTCCGGGACCGCTGACAACTGCTTTCAATACCCCAAACTCTACAGAGACAACAGGTTAGCTGCTCTCAGCACCGGAGTCATCCGTCAGAAATCGGACATTTCCGGTCCCCAGGTCGTATACCGCCGTGGCCACGGCAAGGTTCCCCTCCTCCACCGCACGGGCCAGAACAGGGGATTTCTGCGTGAGATTAGCCGTCGCCAGCAAGGCGTTGGACGCGATGGTTTCCGGCGTGGGCTCCACCAGTTGGGCGGGGAAATCCGCCAGAGCCGGCATGATCTCGGCCACCACCGCACCCAGGTGGGGAGACAGCCCCAGGGGGGGGCCCGCCCTTTCCTGAAGCGCCGCCTGCACGGCCCCACAGCCGGTATGGCCCAGAACCACCACCAGGCGTACGCCAAGCTGCTGCACCGCAAATTCGATACTGCCCAGGGGCGTGGATCCCGCCACGTTGCCGGCCACCCGGACCACGAACAGATCGCCGGGGCCCTGGTCGAACACCAGCTCGGGCGGCACCCGGGAATCGGCGCAACCCAGGACCACGGCCATGGGCTGCTGGATGGCCACGGTTTCGGCCCGCCGAGCAGGCCATGCCCCTGCGTCCATTATCGAATGCCCCGCCTGGAAGCGGGCGTTGCCCTCCTTCATCAGTCGCAAAGCTTTGCTGGCTGAAATCAAACGCAGTTCCCCCTCAATCAGACAGGTAATATTCCACAGTGGACACCACCCGCACCTTCTTGATGTGGGGGTTGTTGGTGTCACGCGCGTTGATGCTGAACTGGCCCTGGGTGGCCCGCTTGATCTTGCCCAGCCGACTGTCGGAATCCTCGGCGAACTTCTCCGCCACCTCGCGAGCCTTGCGGGTGGCCTCTTCCACCATCTCGGGCTTGACCTCGTTCAACCGCGTGAACAGGTACTCGGTCTGGGCCTGATAGCCCCCGGTGATCACGATCCCCTGCTTGCCCAGCTGGGACACCTGCCCCATGACCTGTTGCACCACCGGGATGTCATGGGAATAGACCGTCACCGTCTGCTGGGCTGTGTACCTGAACTCGGCCGCCGGTCCGCCCCCATACTGGTTGGCCGACTTGTCGGTGATGGCCGGAGAAGAAAAGGTGATCTCCTCGGCCCCCACGCCACGTGCGGTCAGGAAGCTCCGGATCTTGTCGGTGCTGGTTTCGAGGGTGGCGTACAGATTGGTCAGGTCGTTGTCCGCCACCGTGAACATGATGGGCCAGATGACGATATCCGCGGGATACTCCCGCTCGGACAGGCCCTTGACCTGGACGGTGCGCTCATACTCCTTGATGTCCAGGGCCGACTTGCCCAGGATGAATCCCAGGGACACCAGACCCAGACAGATGAAGACCCCCAGAACCAGTGCCCCTGTTCTGTAATGCACAGAGCTCATGATCATTCCTCACATGTTGGTATTCGGAAACCTTATTCCGCCATGGGACCCGCGGGCGGTTCCCAGAGTTCCACCTTGTTTCCTTCAGGATCCATGACCCAGCCGAATTTGCCCAGCTCGGAATCCTCGGTCTTGTCCTCGACCTGGCAACCCTCTTCCCGCAACACCTTCAGCAGGGCTTCCAGGTTTTCCACCCGGAAATTGATCATGAAGGCCGCCGTGCTGGGCTGGAAGTACTCGGTGTCGGCCGGGAACGGGCTCCACACGGTGCAACCGTGGGGCTCGGGGTGCTCGGGTGTTTGCCACCGGAACGCCGCTCCTCCCCAGTCCTGGATATCGATGCCCAGATGCTCCTGATACCACCGACCCAGGGCCGGAGGGTCCTGGGCCTTGAAAAACACGCCCCCGATTCCGGTGACTCGACGCATGAGAACCCCTCTGGGAAATGGAAATGGCCGCATGGGCACATCAGCTTGCTCAGGATTGGGCGTTCCGGGCCATGACTCCCAGCACCCGTTCCACCAGCTCCTTCAGTCTCTTCACTTCGAACGGTTTTTCCAGGAAAAAAGTGTGCTCCTGCAAGGTAATTTGGCCCAGGATTTCCGCCTCCCCGAAACCGCTCATCAACACCACCGGCAGCCGGGGCGCAAACTCTCGAATCAGTTGATGAGCCTCGGCCCCGCTCATCTCGGGCATGGAGTAATCCATGAAGATGGCTGCCAGCTTGCTCCGGGGATCCCGGGCCAGGTCCACGGCCTGGACGCCGTCTTCCGCCAGCAGAACCTCCAGACCAAACCGACGCAGGCAAGTGGCCACGAAGTTGCGGACCTCCTCCTCGTCGTCCACCACCAGCACTCTGCCGAGCAACCGCCGAGGTCGATCCTCCCGGGTGGTCACCTCGACCGGCGGCCTCTCGGCCGCCAGGGGAAAATAGGCCTGGAAGCAGGATCCCTGCCCCGGGGCCGATTCCAGGGTCAGGATTCCCCCATGATGATCGAGAATACCCAGCACGGCCGCCAGACCCAGTCCCCGACCCGGCCCCTTGGAGGAATAGAACGGATCAAAAATCCGCTGCTGTTCCCGTTCATCCAGCCCGCACCCAGCGTCCCGCACGGTCAGACAGACATACGGCCCCGGCCGGTGTTTATCGAGCAACACCCGGTGGAGCAAGGGCTCCTCACCCACCTGAACGGCGGCGAGTTTCAGCTCGAGGGTGCCCGCGCTCCCCTCCATGGCCTCGGCGCCGTTCCTCACCAGGTTCAGAATGATCTGCGAAACCTGGGCCTCGTTGCCCTTGATCCACAGTGGCTCCTCGGCCAGGTGACAGTTCAGCTGGATGAGGCGGGGCACCGTGGACCCCATCAGCGACTGCAGGTCCTGGACCAGTTTGCGCAGGTCGAAGGTCTCCAGTTCCACATGGGCCCCGCCGGCGTAGGCCAGAAGGTTGCCCGTCAACTTGGCCGCACGCAGGGCGCTGGCTTCGATGATTTCCAGAAAGCGGCCGGTTTCCCCTTCCACCGGCTCTCCATCCCTGGCCAGCTGGACATTGCCGATGATGCTGGTCAACAGGTTGTTGAAATCGTGGGCCACCCCACCGGCCAGAACCCCCAGGCTCTCCAGCTTCTGGGATTGCTGCATGGTCAGTTCCATCTTGCGGCGCTCGGTGATGTCCTGCAGCAGGACCAGGGTTTCTCTCCGGCCGCATCGTCCAAAACGCAGCTCCAGGTATTTCTCGCCTCGGGGCCCCTGGACCAGGATGGGAACCGAAGGCAGGTGGGGCGTGGTTCCGATCAAATCCAGGGTGTCCAGAATGATATCCCGACTATTGGGCGGCACCAGTTCCAGGAAGCTCTCACCCTGGTGGTGGCTCAAATCCAGCGGCGGAGTTCCCGGCAGGCCGGGAATGACCTCCAGAATGCGGTGGGACGCATCCAGAAGAACCAGAGTGTCGGGCACCGCCTGGATCAAGGCCTGATTCCGGGATTCGGCCGAGCGCAACAAGGCCTCCACCCTGCGCCGCTCCTCGATATCTTCGGCCAGCAGGGTGTTGGCGTCTTCCAGCTCCCTGGTCCGCTCCTGAACTCTCTGCTCCAGGGACAGGTTAGCCTTCTCCAGGGACAGGGAGACCTCCCTGTGGCGGTTTCTCAGGGTGCGGTTTTCCCGCATGATGATGCGGTAGACGGTGAAAACCAGCGCCGCCATGATCACGGATTCCACCGCCAGCAAGGCGCCGCGCAGATGGCTCAGAGAGCGGTCCAGAAGACCCGTCAATTCCAGGATGTTGTGGACAAAGAGCATGGAAAACGCATAGGCGATCAGGCCCGTACCGCCCAGCGGTCCCGCGGCAACCAGGGGCTCTCGCTCTATGGTGACGGAGGGGCCCTCTCTCTTTTCCCTCCGACCGTGAATGGTGCCCACCGCGGCCAGGGCGTAGGGCACGAACCAGAAGAGATCCAGCAGATTCCCGCCATCGAGAGATGAGATGGCGAGATAAAGCCAGAGGACATCCAGAGCGTCGGTAACCACCCACCAGCAGAAGGCCAGGGCCAGCCAGCGGTACACCCGTTTCCAGTGAGGTGAGGTGCACTGCCTCAGCCGCACGACCAGGCGCACCGCCACGTAGAGGTCAAACACCAGAGAGCCCACCACCGAGGGCTTCCAGCTTTCATAGGTTTCCGGACTGGACAGGCCGGGGATGAGGGCAAAATAGATGTAGCCGGTCACCATCAGAAGCACACCACCGGCCAGGGTGTAACGCTTCAGCTTGACCTGAAAGGGAGTGGGTGTTCGACCGGCCGGATCGATTTCAATGGCGATGAGGATCCCCACGTAGAACATCTGGAACAGGAAATCGGCGGCCAGATCCACGGCCAGTCCCAGGTCGTAAAGCAGAGGCCAGGCCACCCGGCCCACGCACCAGATGCCGAAACCCAGACCCCAGGCCAGCCAGAAGCCGCGTTCGCGGGCCGATTCGGTACGAGGCCGCCTGATCAGGGCATAGGCAGCCACCAGGCCCACCATGGGAACATCGACCCACATGTCCACGTAGTCGGAAAAAACTTCGGAAGCCAGAAGGGGAAAAAAGTAGGGACTCAGCGCCAAAGAAAATACGGTGATCAAAACCCAGATGAGTGGCTGGGGCGTTTTGCTGGAAGACAAATCCGCCCCGTGTTGTTGTCCTTTGGCGCTCAATATCCGGTCCTTTTCCTGGTCGTAATAGCGATTGGGCGGCAAATTGTATCACAGATCCAGCACAAAAGGGAGGGTCTGACCCGGGTTTTTCACCCTCGGGGGAGATGGTACCGATCGGCCAGATCACGCCTTTGATCCGGAGTCAGACTGGCCATGTATTTTTTCCAGCCCGGGCACCAACCGGCATGCCAGTGCCACATCCGGCCCAGGATGGAGCGAGGGTTTTGATCGTACTTCTTCCGAAAACCACAATCGGCGCAGCCATGATCAATCTTGGAGTCAACCTTGGATTCAACCATGATGATCCTCTCTGGGTTCGGGTCCGAATCGATCGTCAGACCGGCGCTCGACCGCCTGTTCCGAAGAGGTTTCCAGCCACCCCACCGACGTCACCTCCGGAACGTCGAAGGCCGGTACAAAGGGCTTGATGTCCAGCAGAGGCGTGCCGTCAAGAATGTCCACGTTGGCGATGTGGAGCCGTCCCTCGGCCACCGCCTCCAGCCGCACAACCGAAAAGCCCAGAGGGTTGGGGCGTCGAGGCGCTCGGGTCGCAAACACGCCGTGCGGCTGGTTGTCCAGGAAAGGCACCACCTCCAGCTTGAAACCCTCGGCGGCATGGAAGGCGTAGATCAGGATCACGTGGGAGAATCCGTCAAGATCGCGCAAGCCCGCCTGGTATTCCGGAAAAATGTCCACGGTGCCCAGGACACCCTTCGCACCTGAAGGCTGGATGGGCATATCGCGTGTGCTGGTATGCGGTGTGTGGATAATACCGATGGGAACCAGAGAGGGAAGGGCCATGGGAATCCCCTGAATTGATGGGATGCGGTGGAGGTGAATGCAGGACCTGGACCATACCGCTTGGTCGCGGGACGGTCAACTCGGTTCCATTGACGACCGGCGGCTTTTGGTGTTCAATGGACTACTTGTTTGGTCGACTATTGTGCCATCCTGAAGGAGAACCCATGAACGCATCCGCCCCCACCTCCCCCCGACCCAAGCATCTGTGGGTGGTCGGCGTTGTCAGTCTTCTGTGGAACGCCGTGGGCGCCTTTGACTACCTCATGACCCAGACCCGGAACGCCTCCTACATGAGCCAGTTCACCGAAGAACAGCTGGAATTCTTCTACGGTTTCCCCATGTGGGTGGAGGGGGCCTGGGCCATCGCCGTCTGGGGAGCCCTGGCCGGTTCGGTCATGCTTCTGTTCGCCAAGCGCCTGAGCGTGGGGCTGTTCCTGGTGTCGCTGGTGGCCATGGTGTTGACCACCATCCACAACTATTTCCTGTCCAACGGACTGGAAGTGAACGGTGATCCGTTCAGCATCGTTTTCACCGTGTTCATCGCCCTGATTTCCATTGCGCTGTTCCTGTATGCTCGGGCCATGGCCGCCAGGGGCGTGCTCAGCTAGCCGGCCTTCTGCACTTCTGACATGAACTGGGCGAGCTTCGGCTCGCTCAGTTTGTTCTCCTGACGCACTCCGCTGCACACATCGACCCCGAACGGTCGCACCCGGGCAATGGCCTGGGCCACGTTGTCGGGCGTCAACCCTCCCGCCAGGAAAACCGGCACCGGAGAGCGGCGCACGATCTCGGCGCTCAGAGACCAGTCGTGGGTGCGCCCTGTCCCCCCGAGCTGGCGGGTGGGCGAATCCGGCTGGCCTGAATCGAGCAGGAGGGCATCGACCCCAAGGGCACAATCCAGAGCCTCATCCACCGCCTCGTCACCCCGCACATGAATCACCTGCACCAGCGAGACCCCCGGCAAAACCTGGCGCAGCTCCATGTGAACGGCAGGAGGCACCCGGTCCACGATCTGGATGGTTCCGGTACGGCACCTCTTCTGTTGCAAGACGATTTCTCCGGCCGTGGTCTTGCTGGTCAACAGGAAGGTGCCCACCGGCGGCGGAACCGCCTGGGCGATCTCCCCGATGAGGGCCTCGGATATCACCCCGGGGCCACTCGGCATGGCCGACACCAACCCCAGGGCATCGGCGCCCAGGCGAATGGCCAGCTGGGCCTCTTCCGGGCTGGTGATGCAACAGATCTTGATCCGTGTGGCCATGAGGCCTCTCCTCCTCGGAAGTGGCGTGCAGCCTGACTCCCTTGTTTTCCGCCAGGCCCGCGTGGTACAATGCGGGGGAAATCGCCCAAATTTGCCCACCAACGGGAGTATTCACCATGGCGTCCATTTGCCGCCTGGGCTTGGCCCTGCCTGCCATTCTGGTTTTCTTGGCCGGATTGTTGGGACTGGCCGGTGCAGCTCCCCTCTCAACCTATCCTGTCCAGGTCCTCACCGTCAACAGCGTCGGACAGGCACCGGACCTGCCCCCGGCGGCCGACATCCTCTCGGTGGTGCTGCACCGCGACAGCCAGAATCAGCCCTGGTTGCGTGTGGGTATGCTTTCCCTGGCCCAGGATGAGGAAACTGCCCGGGCCCTGGGAAGGGGTAATCTCTCTCGCACGGACATCCCCTGGGAAGTCAGGGCCGAAGACCAGCTGCTGGAGCAGGTCACCCTGAAGGCCGAGGGGAACGGTTTCACCCCTCATCCCAGGCGGGGCGCCACCACCCGGGTCAGCCGGCAGGCCGATGGGCTGTGGGTGCCCCTGGCCGCAGACCTGCTGGACGCCGCATCGGCCGAACACCCTCTCCGCTTCACCATCACCACCCTGCCCGGGGAAACGGTGACCGCCGAGTACTGGCCCGGCCGCACCCGCGACATCCAGGCCAACTGCGCACTGGTGGTGCACGGCAACCAGGGACTGGGCTACACCGACGTGTTCCACGGCCGCAGCGACGACCTCGCCGGCAGCGGCTTCGACGAGGCCCTGGAAATTCACCAAGCTCTGGCCGTGCCCATCAACGTGCATCTGTCGGGCACGCTCATCACCGCGGCTGAATGGGCCTTCAACCAGGGCGACCCCCTGGACTTCAACAGCTGGCTGGCCGATGGTGCCGCCGCCGGCTGGGTGGGTATGCTGACCTCGGCCTATGCCCAGCACATCATGCCCTTCGTGCACGACGACATGAACAGCTGGGCCGTTCACACCGAAACCCGGATGATCAGTCAGCGCTTCGGCTACGCGCCCACCGTCGCCTGGGTGCCCGAGCGCGTCTGGTTGAACACCACGGGTTACCCGTCGGCCGGCGTGAGCGACTGGGTCGGCGACAACTGGCAAAATCATGGCGTGGGCGCCGTGATCCTGGACGATGACGTGCATCTGCAAGGCCATGACAACCACCAGATCCACACCCTCGACAGCAATGGTCTGCGCCTGATCCCCCGCGACCGCTCCTTCACCGGAAATATCATCGGCGGCAACGGGCAGGCGGCTCTGGACATCCTGACGGCCATGGCCAGCTCGGGTGTGGGCCAGTACCGCATCGCGGTGATGGCCGAGGACTGGGAGGCCGTGGCCGAGATGGGCAGCTGGGCCAGCGACACCCCCAACGCCCACGAAACCTACAACTGGTTCGTGAACAAGTGCAGCCAGGAAAGCGCCTGGCTGGCCACCTGGAAGCTGGCCGATGCGGTGGCCAACCCCGACTTCACCGGGCAATCCTTTGCTCCGACACCCGGAACCTACTGGGAAATCGGGGGCACCAGCGGTTACGGCGGCAGCGACAACTCCTGGTACACTCACTGGGCCGGCTGGGTGCCCTACGTGACCGGGGGTGACGGTCTGGGCAACTGTGCCGGGAGCGATGGCAACTGCAAGAACTACGGCACCCTCTGGAACGACGCCTACAACGCCCTGGTCACCGCACCCGACAACACCATCAGTCAGGCCGGCTGGTATGTGCTGATGACCAACCTCTACGAAACCGGGTGGCACGACGGGCTGGGCGGACCCATCTCCGGCTGGCAACACAACTACGCCGGGCACATCAAGCAGGCCATGATCTACGCCGAGGGCGCCCGCTGGGCCGACGGGCAGTACGCCGCCACCACGGCCGCCTACTTCAGCGACATCGACAACGACGGATTCCAGGAGGCCATCCTGCACAACGACCGCCTGTTCGCCGTGTTCGAGGCCACCGGCGGGCGCTGCACCCACCTCTTCGTCAAGGGCCCCGGGTACGTGGACACCGCCATCGGCATCGACAACGCCTACTGGTCCGGCACCACCGCCGACTTCAACGACGACAACCACGTGGCCGCCTTCAGCGACGTGGGACCCAACTACCAGCACCAGCCCTACGATCTGGAAATCCTGGACGACGACGCCTCGGACGGCGGGGTCACGCTGCGGGCCACGTACTCGGAAGTGAGCAAGGAGATCTCTCTGCACACCGGCGATCCCTGGCTGGAAGCCGTGTACCGCGTGGGGGCCACCCCGCACTGGGTCCAGAGTGGATGGTCACCTTCCCTGGTCGACCTGGTCTGGAACGCCGACATGCAGCGAGTGTGGTCCGGCTTCAATTATGCCTACATGGGCCAGCATAATCCCCACACCGGCCTGACGGTGGGCTGGGTCCTGGGCGATGGCGGCGCGGGCCATGAGCGGGACTTCTCTGGCACCTTGATGAAAGGCGACGAGATCATCAGCCACGGCACCTTCCAGGTGCGCCTGTACGCCGGGCCCACGTCCGCACCCGTGGACAGCCAGGTGCCCGAACTGCAGGCCTGTGCCGCGGCCCTGCAGGACACCATCGGACCAGGAATTGCCTGGGCCACCTGGAATCCGGCGGGGCAGATGCGTCTCTTCTTCGATCAGATCATCGATGAATCCACCATGGATGTCACCCGCCTGGGGTTCGACGACGATGGGGACGGGATCCCCGAGGTCGAATGCGATCATATTTCCACTCCCGCCCTGATCGGCAGTGTCTGGTACGTGCTGCTTTCCTTCGACCCGGCGGCGCTCGACCAGATCAACGCTCTGGACCAGGAAAACCTGCGCGTGGTGCTGGAACCCGGGGGCATCGAGGACGACGAGGGCAACCCCAACCTGTGGACGGCCGGCGAGGTGATCGTGTACGAGAACCTGGCGGTGAGCATCGACGGCAGCTTCGATGCCGACGAGTGGTACGGCCCGGTGCTGGACGACGAGAACGACAGCCAGTGGACCAGCGACAATGAAATTGAACGGGTGCACGTGCTGTGGGACGAACTCTACCTGTACGTGGGGATCGAGGGCATCGTGCACAGCAACAGCTGGATCCTGTACCTGGACACGGACCCGGACGGGGAACTGGGAGAAACCGATCTGACGCAGCTGGACGTCTGGGAACGCGGGGCCGTCTTCACCGCCCCCGGCTTCCGGGCCGACTGGATGTATGCCGCCTACCAGCACCAGGGCCCCGACGACGCGCACAGCTTCTGGGACATCGAATCGGCCACCCATGCCCGGAACCGCACCTCCAACCTGACGATGGCCTTCGATCCCGACCACCTGAACGGCCTGAACGGCGGCAGCGAGATCGCCATTCCCTGGGATCTGCTCTACGGCATGGGGGACAACCGGGTGCCGCCGGGCGCCCGGATTTCCCTGGTGGCCTCACTGTGCTGGGATCCCGAGCCCGATGGAGTTCTGGGCGGCGACGTGGTCCCCAACGGGCTGGGCGCCACCCTGCCGGTGAT
Source organism: Candidatus Krumholzibacteriia bacterium (assembly GCA_036351155.1). Lineage (GTDB taxonomy): Bacteria > Krumholzibacteriota > Krumholzibacteriia > LZORAL124-64-63 > LZORAL124-64-63 > LZORAL124-64-63. The sequence continues at coordinate 13,810 of JAZBOO010000381.1, forward strand.
CGACAACGTCTGGACCGTGAATCTGGACGAGGATGGGGACGGGGTTCCCGACCATCTGGCCATCTCGGCCGTGGACTCGAAACCCTCGGTCACCCGACTGACCTTGAATCGGCTGACGCCCCGGACCGGTGAGGACATCTTCGCCTACTCCATTCCCGGCGGTGGGGAAACCCGGGTGGCCCTCGAAATCTTCGACCTGCGGGGACGGCTTGTCTGCACCCTGCTCGATGAGATCGTCGCCGCAGGCGAAGGCCGCCTGACCTGGAATCATGAAGACCAAAACGGCCGGCGCGTGGCGTCCGGTGTTTATCTGGCACGGCTGCGCGCAGGCCAGCAGGCCATCACGCGCAAGGTGGTCCTGATCAAGTGATGTGCTGCCGAAACAGGAGGAAAAAATGAAGTCAAATAGCTATCGCCTGGCCCTGCTGCTGGTCCTGTGGGGAGTACTGGCGGGTATGCCCGCCAGCGCCCAGACACCCCAGGAAATCGTGATCGACGGCGTGAACGACTTCGCCAGCGCCAACCTGATCGAGAATGACGGGGCCGACACCCAGTTCTCCGAGATCGATCTGCTGGAACTTTACGTCACCAACGGCGCCAACAACCTGTATCTGGGCTACGGCTACGACAAGGGGAGCTGGTCGGGCAACCAGATCGGCATCGCCATCGACGTGGGCACCCCCGAGGGCGGCACCACCGACCCCTGGGCCCGTCAGATCGAGTGGAGCGCTGCGGTCAACAAGCCCGACTTCATCGTCTACTGCAATCTGGACAACAACTGGCAGGCGGGCTATCGCTGGGACGGCGCGGCCTGGGTCGAGTTCGTCACCCAGGGACCCGGCGCCCTGGACTGGATCACCAGTACCACCTTTGGCGAGTTCAGCATACTTCTGAGCACCCTGGGAGTGTCCGCCGGCTCCACCGTGGGCGTCGAAGCCTGGGTCACCCAGGACAACACCACGCGGGGGGCGTTCGATTTCTTCGCCAACGACGGTGAGCAGACCTCGAACCCCAGCTTCACGATCTTCGCGCCCACCACCCCCTGCGCGCCGAGCATCTATCACAACCACACCGTGCTCGTTTCCTTCGATGATGTGGCCCCCGTGGTCACGGGCGTCATGCCCACCGAGTATCCCATAGGCTCAGGGCTGGATGTCGTTTTCAGCGAAGGCCTGGTCAATATCATCGCCTCCAACCCCGACAACTACACGCTGCTGGGGCCCGATGGTGCCGAATTGACCGTTCTTGAAGCCCACCGCGACGACGTCGAGACCAACATCGTGCACCTGGTCCTGGCCTCGCCCCTGGTCGAAGGCGCTGACCTCTATGATCTGACCGTCGCCAACGTGGAGGACGGCTGGGGCAATCCCATCGTCCCCGGAAACGGCGACCAGGCTTGCTTCCTGATCAAGCGCCTCGTCTTCCGCGGTCTGTTCTCTTATTACCTTCAGAACAACAGCGCCCCACCGGACGATTTCAGCGTCGAGGGCAGCCTGGCCCCGTTGACCTTCGGCACCCTGTGCGACACCGGCATCCTGACCGACACGGGCATCGACGACATCCACGAGTACAGCGACCTTTTCATGGTGACGGGCGACTGCGCCACCGGGGCCGCCAGCGCCATCCTGGAGTGGAAGTTCGCCCACAACTGCGAAACCTACGAGCCCCTCGCAGGCAACCGCATCCACACCCTGGGTCTGGCCCCCGGCGCCGTGGACACCCTGGAGTTCTGGTGGAACAACGACGATCCTTCCAGCTTCCTCAGCCGCCCCGTCGATGTGGAATTCTTCGTTGACATGTCGATGAGCGGTCTGGCCGAGGGTGACACTGTGAGCATCAACGGCAACGTGTGGCCACTCAGTCACTGGTTGCCCTCTGGCAATACCATGGTCGATGACGGTTCCGGCAACGATGCCGAGGCCGAAGACGGCATCTTCAGCACCGTGGTGCGCTTCGAGGAAGGCGCGGCCAAGAACGTGCTGTACAAGTTCCTGCTCAATCGTGACTACGAATGCTTCGGCCAGGACGACCGTCACGTCTACCTGAACGAGGATGTCTACGGCATCGTGGGGAGCCCCGAAGGCCCGCTGACCTTGCCCGTGGCCGTCTTCGATCGCTGTACGACCACCTGGGCGCCCGTCGAGGTGGTGTTCTCGGTGAACCTGAAGCACACCGAGTGGCATGACATCACCCCTTCGGACGTGGTCTCGGTACGTGGCACGCCCAACAACACCGCACCCCCGGTGTTCGACTGGGACACGCCGGGTCTGAACATCCTGTTCGACGATGGCATCGCACCCGACGCCACCGCCGGCGACAAGATCTACACCTGTGCCGTGGTTTTTCCCGACTCCAGCCAGCGCTTCATCGAGTACAAGTACCTGGTGAACGACGAGTTCGAGTGTCTGGCGAGCAACCGGAGCTTCTGGATCGACCCGGACAGCTTCGACGACCAGGGAACACCTCAGATTCTCGACACCGTGCGCTGGGGTTCCTGCGATGTTTCCGATGTTCCTCTGGCCGTCAGCGATCTGTGGCTGCACCAGAATCGTCCCAATCCCTTCAACCCGTTGACCACCATCAGGTTCAGCCTGCCGGCCGACGGCCAGACCACCCTGCGCGTGTTCGATGCCAGAGGCGCGCTCGTGAGAACACTGGTCAACGAGCATCTCGTGGCCGGACCCCATGCCCATGTCTGGAACGGCCGCGACCGCCATGGTGCGGGCGTATCCAGCGGCGTCTATTTCTACCGACTGGAAACCCCTTCCGGGGCCTTGACCAGAAGCATGCTGCTACTGAAGTAACAGCACCGACCGGGCCCCTGAAGGCAGGGGCCCTCAACACCTCACTGGAGGAACACCATGCGTAAATTGATCATGTGGACCCTGACTGTCGCCCTGCTGGTCATCGCCGGCCAGGCGCTGGCTGTCATCGACTGGGCGGGCAACGCCTATCCCAACAACGAGGCCGAAATCACGGCGATGAACGATCAGTTCGTGGTGGCCCAGGTGTACAAGGGCGAGGTCACCCCGGGCGAGGGCGCCGGGGCCGACATCACCGCCATGCTGTACTACACCACCGACATCGCGGCGCAGGCCTCGGTGGCCATGGCCTACAACACCGAAGTGGGAGACAACGACGAGTACATCGGGTTCGTTCCCCAGGCGGCCCTGATGGGCGCCGGCTGGGTCCAGGTGACCGTGGTGTTCACCGACCTGACCGACGACACCACCTTCGAGATCACCGGTGACCAGAACCAGAACCCACCCCCGCTGCAGTACAACATCGTGGACGTGCTTCCGGTCGATGTGACGGTGCACTTCACGATCTGCATGGAAGGCATCGAGAACGGGATGCTGCCCTGCGTGATCGGCAACCAGGATCCCATCGGCAACTGGGGCTCGGGCGTGGTCATGAACAATACCGAGGGTGATATCTGGGAGATCGACGTGGTTTTCCCCGCCGGCAGCAACCCCAACGTGGAGTACAAGTACCGCAAGAACGTGTGCCAGGACTGGGAAGGCACCGGCAACCGGTTCCTGACCCTGCCCACCGACGGGACCAACCTGGTGGTGCTGGATCCCGACACCTGGGAGTTCGGTCCCCTGCTGTGCGGTCTGGGTTCGGTGCTGACCGAGGACAAGGAAGTTTGCCTGCAGGTTTGCCTGCCTGACGACGTGGAGTCCACTGGCGGCCTGTGCGCCGTGGGCAACGCCGACGAACTGGACAACTGGAACGTGGGTGTGGCCATGCAGAGCCTGGGCGACAACCTGTACCAGGTGTGCCTGACCTATCCGGCCGGCACTCCCTTCCCGATCGTGCGGGAGTACAAGTTCAAGAAGGACGGCTGTGAAACCTGGGAGAGCGTGCCCAATCGCACCTTTACCGTGACCGACGATTCTCCGGCTTTCGACACCCTGACCAGTGGCTGGGACAACGCACCGGTCGATTGCCAGGTCGTGGCCACGGACCATCAGAGCTGGGATGCCCTCAAGAGCATGTACCGGTAGATTCCGCTGCAACGCAAAAGCAAGCCAGGCGGCCTTCGGGTCGCCTGGTTTTTTGTCCCCTGCCGATTCTCCTCGACAAATGAAGATAATTCAGAGTAGAATACTCGGAATTAAGATCCGGATGGACCCGGATGACTCCGAATGAGCCGCCAGACTCCTGGCGATTTTCCACCCAACTTGCTTTTGAGGGGATAAATATGCGCACCATGATTCTAACCGCAATGATTCTGACTCTGCTGGCCGGCCTGGCCCTGGCTCAGGACCAGACTCCGCCCAGGTCCATCAAAGAGCAGCCCGTGGTTTCTACCAGCAAGGCCCTGTCCGCCGACGAGATGGATACCGTGCAACGCAACAATGAGTTGCGCCTCGCCAAGAACGAGGAAATGAACACGCGTCTGGCCACCGAGCAGACCATCGTGGCCCAGCTCGTCACCGAACTCGAGGCCTCTGTGACCACTTCCGACCGCCGCGCCATCCAGTTGCGCATCCAGGAGGCCAAGCAGCAAACCATGGTGGACCTTCTGGCCATTCAGCTCAAATATGCCCGACTGGGCAACCATGACGAGCAGGCCCAGCTGCTTGAAGAGCGTATCGCTCGCCTGGAAGAGGGCCTGGATCGTCCCCAGACACCTTCCACCACCCTGCGCAGCAACCGTTCCTCCAGCCAGGACGGTCGATAATGCGATTTCCCCTCTTTTCCGGTGGTCGGGCCCTTCTGGGTCTGACCTTGATGCTGGGTGTTTTCGCCCTGCCTGCCCTGGCAGCCGACACGCCCCCTCTGCCCTTCGTGGATCAAGCCCCCAACCTCGCCAGTTCCTCTCCCGACCCCGAATGGACCGACCTGGGCGACGAAAAGTCCGCCAATCAGGTGGGTGGCACCAGCCGGGCCACCATTCCTGAAGCCTATCGCCTGTTGAGCCTGGATTTTGACGGCCTCAAGGCTCGCCTGGCCGAGGCCCCCCATGAAAAAGACACCAAGGTGGCCTTCAGCGGGTTCGTCATGACCCTGCCCATGCCCGACGGCCGTCACCAGCGGTTCCGGGTGGTCGAGTCACCCATCCTGAGTGACCATCTGCAGGCCCAGATGCCCGATTTTCGGTCGTATCTGGCTCAGGGCGTGGACGACCCCACTGCGGTGCTGCGCCTGGACACCAGTATCCTGGGCTTCCGCGCCTACGGCCGCACCGCCCAGGGCACCCTGTGGATCGACCCCTACTTCGTGGACGCCAGCACCCACTACCTGAGCGCCTGGAAGCATGATTTTGCCGCGCCGGCCGGTGGTTTTGACTGCCTGGTGGAAGACGAGGGCATCGCCTGGGAAACCGATGGTGACAAGGCCATCCCCAGTTCCGGAGCCGAGCTGACCACCTACCGTATGGCCGTGACTCTCACGGGCGAATACGTCACCTATTTTGGCGGCATTCCGCTCGCGCAAATTCAGGCCGCGGTCACGGTCAACCGGATCAATGCCGTCTACGAGGTGGACACCGCCATCCGGTTCAACCTGACCGACATCCTGGCCTTCGTCAATGCCGGCGCAGACCCGTTTCCCAACGGCTCGGTCATCACCGGTTCCCTGCTCGACCAGAACCAGACGGCCCTGGATGCGGCCTTCGGTTCGGCCAACTATGACATCGGCCACATCCTGACCCAGGGGAGCGGCGGAGGCCTGGCCGGCCTGGGCGTGGTGTGCACCTCGTCCAAGGCCCGCGGCGGCACCGGTCGTCCCGTGCCCAACGGCGACCCCTTCGACATCGACTACGTGGCCCATGAAGTGGGACACCAGATGGGCGCCAGCCACACCTTCAACGGTTCGACCAACGCTTGCGGCGGCGGCAATCGCAGCGCGTCCAACGCCTACGAGCCTGGCAGCGGCAGCACCATCATGGCCTACGCGGGCATCTGCGGATCCGAAAATGTGCAGCCCAACAGCGACCCCTATTTCCACGTGCGCAGCCTGGAGCAGATCATTGCCCGGCGCAACGCCGCGGGCTGCGGTGTCGAGACCGCCACCGGCAACTCGCCCCCCGTGGCCATCGCCGGTCCCGATGCGGTCATTCCCCGCGACACGCCCTTTTACGTGGTGGGCGGAGTCACCGACACCGACGCTTCGGGCGTGACCTATTGCTGGGAGCAGTACGACCTGGGGAACGCCTCTCCTCCCCTGGATCCCTTCGGCCCCCTGTTCCGCAGCTTCAATCCCTCCACGGGGAATTTCCGTTACTTCCCCGATCTGGGCCAGGCCTTCGCCGGATCGGCCGATCAGTTCGAGAACTTCCCCACCGTCAACCGCAGCCTGACCTTGCGGCTGACCGTGCGCGACAACTCCGCCGGCGGCGGCGGTGTCGATGACGACGAGCTGGAGCTGACCGTCAGCGGTGCCCCCTTCGAGGTGATCTCGCCCAACGGCGGCGAAACCTTCGGGGCCGGCGCCCGCACCACCGTGACCTGGGATGTGGGCGGCAGCCAGGCCGAAAACGTGAAGATCCTCATGTACTACGAAGGTGGTTTCGAGTTTCTGGCCGGCAGCACCCCCAACGACGGCAGCGAGGATGTCTCACTGCCCTGCGGCATCACCAGCAGCGACTGCCGCATCTGGATCGAGGAAGTCACCGCTTCTGCGCAAGGCGTGCACGTGTTCGACGTATCGAACTCGACCTTCACCTTGATTGATGGGCTGCCCGATTTCACCCCCTACGTGTATCCCGACTACGGGGATCGCATCGTGTTCAACAGCATCAACGCCCCCACCTTGCCTCTCGCGTTGACCGCGGCCAGCCCGACCTTTGCCTACTGGGCCTTCGCCAACCTGAGCGATTTCACGGGTTGTGAGGGCTTTCAGGCCCAGATGAGTCTGGACCAGAATGTTCTGTGGACCTTTGACAACCCGAACGGGTTTGTCCCGTTCACGGCCGTTGCCTGGGGAGGAGCCTCCTTCCCGGTGCGCGGCGGCCGCCACACCACCTGGATGGAAGCCGACCCCGATGGCCTGCAGGCGGAAACCGACGAGACCAACAACGGCTACGCCCGGCAGTGGGTGTGGGAACCGTTGAATCTGGCTCCCAGCGATCCCCTGGTGTTCACCGAACCTCCGGAACGCTTTGCCGGTTTTGATTTTGCCCCCGATGGGTCAGCCTTCTCGGCCAACATGGACGGACTGCGCCTGCCCGGTAACCCCGGCAGCGAATGGCGCGTGTCGGCCATCAGTTCGGTCAACGGGTCGGACTACGATATTTACCTGTTCGACCCCACCAGCGCGCCCGACAACGGATTCGAAACGCCGCTCATTTCTTCCCGATTCGGCAGCGGCACCACCGATCTGGTGCTTGCCAACGGCGCCGTCCTGGGCAACCAGACCTACGATGTGGGCCTGGAGCGCTTCAACGGCGATGCCGACTACGTTGTGGATCACCAGATTCCGACCTTTGTCGATCCTCTGGGCACCACACGCACCGGACTGGCCTTCGCGGCCAACCAGCTGATCAGCGTGGGAGCATTCAGTGTGGAGCCCGGCCAGACCGGTCGCGTGGCGCTGCAGATTTCCAGCGTGACGACCAGTCAGCCGGTCAACGTCCTGGTCTTTAATCCCCTGATCGGCCTGAGCAACCGCGGAAGCGCCTTCGCCACGGCCACAGTGGACCCCGCGGGTAACGCCGTGATCGATGTGCCCATGAATGATCCCGGTGTCTATTGCTACGTGGTGGTGCGCAATGCCGGTGAGGGCCTTGACCCATTCACCTACGACATGCGCGTCCTGAACACCCCCGCGGACCTGGCCACGGCGCTGTTGCCGGGCTCCTACGCGCCGGTGGTCCCGGCCATCGACGCTCCCTACAACGTGGGGGATCCCATTCCCGCCCCGGCCCTCCTCCAGGGCGATGTTTTTTCCACAGGACTTTATTTCCACATCATGAACAACGGTCCGGTGGCCACGGGCAGCAACCAGGTGGCCAGTCTCATCGATGGTGTGGTGGGAACTCCTCTTCCCGGTTACGATCTGCCCGGAAATTCGAGCGCAATTTTCAGCCAAGCCTACGCGCCCTTCCTTATCCCCGGGGGTCGGCACACCGTCGGCATGTTCTTCGATTCGACCAACGTGATCGACGAGCTGAACGAGGACAACAACCGCTACAGCGAGCAGTGGGTGTGGGAGCCGACCCAGTTGCCCCTGTTCGGCACCGCAGCGCGGACCGCACCTCTGGATCGGGTCGGTGGCTGGGATGACATTCCTGTCGACCTGATCCGTGAATACAATGTGGATGGGGTGCGGACCCCGGCCTATCAACCGGGACTTGAGGACGGCTACTGGGGTGGATATGCCATCGCGCCCGCTGCCGGCAACAATGTCGACCTGCAGGTACACCCGGTTTCGACCGGCGCCCAGGATGGCTTTGCCGAGACCCTGGATATGGTGGCCTATTTCGGCAGCTACATCGAGTTCATGCTCTTCGACATGGACGAGGTATTTCCCGCCGGCACAGCCTTCGACATGGGCGTTATTAATTCCACGGGCACCGGAGAATACACCGCGCATGCGGTGGAATCGATCTGGCTTCCCACCAGCCCCGGCACTCCGCTGGGCGAAACTTTCACGGGACTGACCATGGCTCCCGGCGAACTCATGGGACTGTTCGAGTTCGGTACGTTTGATGAAACGGGGTTGCCCGTGGACCTCAGCCTCACCTTGCAGAACCAGGCGGGCAACGCCGACCTGACCTTGCAGGTGTTCACCCGTGATGACGCGACGGGCATCTACAACCCCCTCCAGAATATTCCCGACGGCTTTGCCGACAACAACCTGGAAGGTGGGAACGAGTCGTTGTCCCTGACCCTGGATCCCGACACTTACTACGCCATCGCGGTGACCAAGACCAGCGGGCTGGATGTCGCCAAAACGGTGGACTATAGCCTGGTGTTCGGGGAACCGGGCATCTCGGCGGTGGACGACACGCCGCGGCTGGCCGCGTCCATCGGGAACCATCCCAACCCCTTCAACCCCATGACCACCATCAGCTTCGCGCTGACCGATGCGGGGCGGGCCAAGGTGCGGATCTACGACACCCAGGGCCGTCTGGTGCGCACCCTGGTGGACGAAGATCTGAACGCCGGCACCCACACCCGCACCTGGCAGGGTCGTGACGATCAAGGTCGTCAGGTGGCCAGTGGCGTGTATCTGGCACGGTTCGACCATCCCAAGGGAGTGGAGAGCCGGAGCATGGTCCTGGTCAAATGATCATCTTCTCCTGAGGAAGATGGCTCCCTCAACGCCCCGGCTCACCATCGCGGTGGGTCGGGGTTTTTTCATAGTCGAAGGTGTAAGTCTGAGTCTGGTTTCCACCGAGGTCCCAGTGAATGCGCGTGACATTGCCCCAGCTGTCCGCCGTGAAATCCAACTCGGCCTTCATGCCGTCACGGCCCTCGAAGTATCCACTGGCCAGATTTCCCCGGTCGTCACGCTGAAAACTCAAGGTGCCCGTGAGCCAGAAATCCATGTTGTCGAACTCGGCTCCGGTCAACCGCCCCAGCCGGTCGTAGGTGTAGACCTCCCGACCTTGAGCCCCATCCGAGCGCTCGAAAGACTTGCCGGTCAGGTGACCCCGCTCATCGAAAGTGTACTGAAAATCCGCCGACTGGCCGTCGTGGTAAGCCCGGTGGGAACTGACCAGATTGCCGCGCGCGTCAAAGGTGTAGCTGGTGGTGGTGGTCAATCCGTCGGACCGGGTGAACACCTTCTCGATGAGCTGTCCCTGCGGAGCGTAAACGTAGGAGGAAGGCCCCCCGACCTTTCCGCTGAAATCATAGTTTTCCCGGGCAATCCGGAAAACAGGATCGGCCACCGTCAAGGGATTGGCCGCAGCGAAAAGCACCGCGGGTGTTCGCTCGTAGGTGTAGCTGAAGGTCTGGTTCCAGCGCCCTCCGAAATCCCAGAACTCCCTTTGCAGATGCCCGGCCTCGTCACGCTCGTAGGCTATGGTCCCGATGACCTTGTCCCCCTGGGTGATGGTTCCCTCCCCCAGATGTTCCCCGCGGTAGGCGTAGGAAATGATGCCGCTCAGCCAGCCCTTGTAGCTGTCACACCGAGTTTCGCTCAGCCTTCCCTGGGTATTCCAGAGGAAGGTGGCCTGACCCGAAACCCCATCGGACCGGGTGAAGACCTCGGTGACCCGCCGCCCCTCGGCGTCGTAGGTGTAGGTTTCGGAGGAGGTCAAGCCATCCGAGAAGAGGCGGTATTTTTCCACTTCCCGGCCGGCAGAATCCAGAAGGTGGAAGTTGACCGAATAGCGGGAACCGTCATTCAGCTGCCAGGTGGCTCCCTCCAGCCGGCCGAAGCGGTCGTAACGGAACCGGGTGTGGCCTTGCTCACCGTCCGAGTTGCTGTAGTCCATGCGGACCACCCGCACATCAGGGTATTCCGGCAGCAGCTGAGCCCAGGACGATGGAGCCGCCACACAGACAGCGACCACCAGCAGGCAGGCCGCCACACGAGTCTCGACACGAGGAGGCATGAGGATCTCCGGAAGCCGGACGGGAATGTCCGGCGGACAGGGTTCAACGATCGCCTGTTATGTCAGGGACGTTGAAGAAGGCGAGAAGTTGCATTGTCGGCGCAGTCGGCCGGTGGCGTGATTTCCCACGCGATCCTATCCTGGTCAGGTTCCAGGACATATGACAAAAACAAGAAAGGACCCACTCATGCTTCAGAGATTGCTCGCCCCCGCAACAGAACCTGCTTACGCCGCCTTGCGCATTGTCACCGGCCTGCTGTTCGCCATCCATGGCGTCCAGAAGGTGCTCGGCCTGTTGACCGAATCCCAGCCCCCGGTGGGATCCCAGCTGTGGATCGGCGGGGTCATTGAACTGGTGGCCGGCCTGCTGATTGCCGTGGGCTTCCTGACCTCCTGGTCGGCCTTCCTGTCCAGCGGCACCATGGCCGTGGCCTACACCCAGTTTCACTGGAAGTTCGCCATGGACTCGGCCTTCTTTCCTGTGGTCAACAGGGGCGAGCTGGCGGTGGTCTACGCCTTCGTATTTCTGTTCATCGCCTGCAAGGGGGCGGGGCTGGCCAGCATCGACGGCAAGCTGGGTGAAAAAAAGCCCTCCTAATCCGCGGTGGGGTGCTTCTCGACCTTGATCCCCACCGACTCCAGCAACGCCACCGACTCGGTGTTCCGGTAGTTTTGCCGGTAGATCACCCGCTCCACGTTGCCCAGGTTGATCAGACGCTTGGCGCACATGGGACACGGCAAGTGCGTGACGAACACGTACTTGGCCGTGGCCCGCGGGGCATCGCAGTTGATCACCGCATTCTCTTCCGAATGCAGGCATCCGCAGTTTCCCGGCACCTCGCGGTCACAGGTGTTGGGCAAGCCCGAGGCATTGCCGTTGTAACCCACCGCCAGCACCTTCCTGTAGTCGGTGGTGGTGATCACCGTGCCCACCTGCAGGCGCGTGCAGGTTGACCGCCGGGAAATCAACACCGCAAAATCCATGTAGACCTCTTCGAAGGAGGGGCGGGCTTGCGGGACATCTGTCATGCCGGTACCTCGGGCTGGTGGACCTGAAATCGTTTATTGACGATCTCTATCATACGCCATCGTCCGATCCGGTCAAGGCGGCCCCTGCGCTGCGCGATCCAAGCAACCCTTGTTGCCGGCTGACGGCTACCATATACTGGACTTCTTCAATCTGTTTTTGACTCCGACGAATCGGGGGTTTCGTGAAAGACCAGGATCCCACTCTGCCTTCGGAAGACGGCTCCCCCTTCATGTCCGATGCCGAGACCGTGGCCGACCATGCCTATGTGGCCGCGGGTCCGGGTCCGAACCCCGGGGCCAAGATCGGTCCTTACCGTTTGATCAAGGTCCTGGGCGAAGGCGGCATGGGCGAGGTCTGGCTGGCCGAACAGAACCAGCCCATCCGGCGCCGGGTGGCCATCAAGATCATCAAGCAGGGCATGGACACGCGGCAGGTCGTGTCGCGGTTCGAATCGGAGCGGCAGGTTCTGTCGGTCCTGGATCATCCCAACATTGCCAAGGTCCTGGACGCCGGCACCACCAGGTGGGGCAAGCCCTTCTTCGTGATGGAGTTCGTTCCGGGTGAAACCATCACCGAGTACTGCGACAAGAACCAGCTGACCACCCAGCAAAGGCTGGAGCTTTTCTTCCAGGTCTGTGACGGCATCCAGCACGCCCACCGCAACGGGATCATTCACCGCGACATCAAGCCGGGCAATGTCCTGGTCACCTTTCAGAACACCAACCCGGTGCCCAAGATCATCGACTTTGGCGTGGCCAAGGCCACCGATCTGCGTTTCGTCGAGAGATCCCTGTTCACCGAGGTGGGCCAGCTGGTGGGCACCCCCGAGTACATGAGTCCCGAGCAGGCGGAGATGTCGGACCTGGGCATCGACACCCGGACGGATATCTACTCCCTGGGCGTTTTGCTCTACCTGCTGCTGGTGGGCGTTTTGCCCTTCGACGGCAAGGAGCTGCGACGCGCCGGTCACGACGAGATTCGCCGGCGGATCCGTGAGGACGAACCCGCCTGTCCCAGCAGCCGCCTTTCGACCCTGGGGGCCGACCTTCCCAGCCTGGCCAAAGCCCGGGGAACCAACCCCACCAAGCTGACCCAGGAGCTGCGTGGCGATCTCGACTGGATCGTCATGAAAGCCATGGAAAAGGACCGCACCCGCCGCTATGAAACACCCACGGAGCTGGCCACGGACCTGCGCCGCCACTTACTGAATCAGCCCGTCAGCGCCAGTCCCCCCAGCACCGTGTACCGGGTGCGGAAGTTTGTGCGGCGTCACACGCTGGGAGTGTCCTTCGCCGCGGTGGTGGCCCTTCTGCTGATCACCCTGGGCGTTTCGATGGTCATCCAGGCCGGCCGCATTGCCCAGGAGCGCGATCGCGCCAACGAGCAGGCCGCACTGGCGGCCAGGGAGGCGGAAACCTCTCGCCAGGTGGCAGATTTCATGGTGGGATTGTTCGAGGTTTCCGAACCCGGTCGAGCCCTGGGAGAATCCATCACCGCCCGGGAAATTCTGGACAGGGGAGCCGCCCGGATTCAGGAAGAGCTGGCCGATCAGCCGGTGGTGCGGGCCACCATGCTCCGAACCATCGGCCGGGTGTACACCGAGCTGGGCCTTTACCGGGAAGCCCGGCCCCTGCTGGACCAGGCCCTGCAGCTGGACGAGGAAAACGCCGATGACCTGACCGTGGCCGAGACCCTGCTCGACCTCTCGCAGCTTTTCAGCTGGCAAGGCGATCTGCTCGCAGCCGAGCAATCAGCCCGGCGTGCGGTGGCCCTGTTCGAGGAACACCACGGACCTGACCATCCCCGGGTGGCCGCGGGCTTGAACGCTCTGGGCAATACTCTGCAACTCCAGGACAAGCTGGACGAAGCTCTGGTGGCGCACGGCCGGGCCCTGGCCATCCGCCAGGCTGACCCGGATGCCGGATCCGAGCTGGGGGCCAGCCTGCACAATCTGGCCATCGTTTATTACTTCCTGGAAAACTACCCCAAGGCCGAAGAATACTACTTGCAGGCGGCCGAGGTGGAACTTCGGCATTCCGGTCCGGACAGTCCACACTACGCCACCTCACTCCACACCCTGGCCATGGTGTACCAGGAAATGGATCAGCTGGAAAAGGCTCTGGAGCTGGAAAAGCAGGCCACGGCCATCCGCGAGAAGACCCTGGGTCCCGATCACCTGCATCTGGCCTTCAGTCTCTGCGCCCTGGGGAACATGTACCGGCTTTCGGGTGATCTGGCCGCGGCCGAACCCCTTCAGCGCCGGGCGCTGGCCATCGGGGAAGCCTCGATTGGCCCGGACCACGAAGAAACGGTCTGGATGAGAGAAAGCCTGGCTTTGACCCTGAGGGAGTCCGGCAAGGTCCAGGAGGCCGAGGAGCTGCTGGGCCAGGCGGGATCGCCCGACTGACCCAGGTCAAACCTATCGCGTCACCGCCCCACAATCCGCAACAACCGCTTGAGAATC
>JAZBOO010000382.1:0-5331 GCA_036351155.1 Candidatus Krumholzibacteriia bacterium
GGCACCTGGAGACGGCAAAGAATGTCCAGGAGGCGGTGGCGCTGGCGGGCAACCTGGGCATCCCCCAGCAAAATCTGGTCTGTGCTGACGACCAGGGCCAGATCGCCTGGACCATTGCCGGTTTCATTCCCCAACGCGAAGGTTGGGACGGACGCTTGCCCGAGACCTGGGCCCATGGCAATCATCGCTGGGACGGCTATCGCGACCCCCGTGACCAGCCCCGTGTGGTGAACCCCGAGGAAGGCCGGGTGTGGACGGCCAACAACCGGGTGGCCGCGGGCAGGGATCTGCAGATCATCGGTGATGGCGGCTACGGTCTGGGTGCTCGCGCCAGGCAGATCCGGGACCACCTCCGGCAGCTGGATAATCCGGTGGAGGGGGATATGCTGGCTGTCCAGCTGGATGATCGTGCCCTCTATCTGGCCGAGTGGCGGGAGCTGGCCCTTGAGGTGCTGGCGCGGCACCCTGCCGAGGCCGATTCATCGCGGGGAGTTTTTCAGCGCATCGTCCGGGACCAGTGGTCCGGACGCGCCGAGCCCTCCTCCGTGAGCTATGGCCTGGTGCGAGATTTTTCCTGGCGCTGTGTGGGTGAAGTTTACGATTTGCTGGCGGCCGGCGTTTCTCGGAAGTTTGACGGCTTCCGGCCCTGGAGCTTCCCCCATCGCCCAGCGGTGACCTGGGAGGTGCTCACGCAGCGTCCGCCCCATCTTTTGCCGCCCCGGTATGCCGACTACGATGCCCTTCTGCTGGACCAGATCGATGAGGTCATGGAACGCTATTCCCTCGGTGGGCAGCCGGTGGAACAAGCCACCTGGGGACGCCGTCATGTGGTGAAGGTTCAGCACCCCTTCGTGCAGCTGCTTCCCTGGCTGTCCAGGTGGTTGGCGGCCCCGCCCATGGCCTTGCCGGGCGATTCCTTCATGCCCCGGGTTCAAGGCACGCGAAGTGGCGCCAGTCAGAGACTGGTGGTTTCACCCGGTCGTGAAGAACAGGGGATATTCCACATGCCGGGAGGCCAGAGTGGACATCCGCTTTCGCCCTATTTCCTGGCGGGGCACGAGGACTGGGCGCAGGGCCGACCCTCGCCCTTGCTGCCTGGGCCGACGGAACACGAACTGATTCTGAAACCCGTCAATCCGCGTTGATCATCGCCAGCCCGGCGAATCGTCCGGCCTGGTCCCCTTGCCGACGGTAGCTGGGATAGATGTCGGGACGTGGGGGCAGGGTGCAGATGGTGCAGGTCTGCGCCACCTGAATGCTGGCCGGTGGCAGTCCACTCGCTTCCAGCTGGGCCACGTTGGCAGCCCACAGATCCAGGTGAAACCGGTCCCCGCGGGCCTGGAAAAATCGATCAGCTTCGGAGCCCAGATGCTCAAGAGCCTGTTCCCTGACTTCCGGTCCCACCTCGTAACAGCACGGGCCGGCTGAGGGACAGATGACCGCTTCCAGGTGGCTGGCCCCTCTGCCGGGGCCCGCCATGGCCTCGACCAGCCTGGCGGTGATGCCGCGCACGGTGCTCCGCCAGGATGCGTGGGCAAATCCCGCCACCGGCCGGCCGTCTTCCCGGAAACCGGCCACCAGAACCAGCGGGCAATCGGCGCTGCGCCCGATCACGGCCAGGCCCCGACGGTCGGTCCAGAGGGCGTCGGCCTCGCCCTGACATCCGGGACCTCGTGCCTGCAAAACCGTGCCCCCATGAACCTGACGGACCCAGGCGGCCTCGGCGGTGAGAGCCGCCTGGCTCAGTTCGCCCACGGGCTGGCCATGCTCGGGAGCCGAGGGATCTCCCCGGAAATCGGGGCCACGCTCGTCGGTCCAGGCCAGTCGAAACCCTGCGGAAACCCCGGAGGGAAGGTGCAGCCAGTGAGGGAAGTGGGTGGTCAAGTCCTTGGTACCTGCCCGGCGAATCATGGCGATGGTTGACAGCCCTGCCGGCAGGGCCCGAGTATGTCGTCGGAGATTACCATGAACCAGAGACAAAAGGAAATATTCGACCCCATCGAGAAGGTGACCGGAGTTGTGGAAAGGGTGACCTTCCAGAGTCCGGACACCGGCTTCTGTGTGCTCAAGATCAAGGCCGAGGGCCATTCTGACCTGGTCACGGTGCTGGGAACCTCACCGGAAATTCACCCCGGCGAGTGGGTCACCGCCCGGGGCACGTGGGTGCAGGACGAAAAATGGGGCCGGCAACTGAAGGCCGATGAACTGCGGGCCGCCGCTCCCGAAACGCTTGAAGGCATGCGGCGGTACCTGGGATCGGGGCTGGTGCCGGGTATCGGCCCGGGGTTTGCCGACCGCCTGATCGACGCCTTCGGCAAGGACGTGTTCACGGTCATCGAAACCGATCCGAAGAGATTGCGTGAAGTGCCCGGGATCGGAGCCGGACGGGTGCGGCTGATCACCGAGGGGTGGGCCGAACAGCGCCATGTGCGGGACATCATGGTGTTCCTGCAGGGGCACGGGGTGAGCACCAACCGGGCCTTCCGGATTTACAAGCAGTATGGCCAGGAAAGCATCCGCCTGATCCAGGAAGATCCCTACCGCCTGGCCCGCGATCTTCATGGCATCGGTTTCAAGCTGGCCGACCAGGTGGCCTCCAACCTGGAAGTGGCCCCGGATTCGCCGCTGCGGCTGGCCGCCGGAGTGGAGCATGTTCTGGGGGAGCTGAACGGTCAGGGCCACACGGCCTATCCGCGGACCGAGCTGGTGGCCAAGGTGTGTGAGTTGCTCGCAGCAGTGCCCGAGAAGGTGGACCAGGCGGTGACCCAGGCACTCAAGTCGGGCCGATTGGCCACGCTGGATATCGGCCCGGAGGCTTTGCCCCATGTGGCCCTGACTCCGGTATTCCGGGCCGAGAAGCAGCTGGCCCAGGTGCTGCGGCAGCTGGGCGAGGGACCGCCTCCGGCCTGGGTCAAGGACCCCCAGGAAGCCTTGCAGTGGATGCAGAAGGCCACCGGACTGGAGCTGGCCGAGGGGCAGAAGGCCGCCGTGCTCAAGGCCTTGACCAGCAAGCTGCTGATCATCACCGTGGGCCCCGGAGTGGGCAAGACCACCCTGCTCAACTCCATCCTGAAAATTCATCAGGCCCGCAAGAAAAAGGTGATCGCCTGCGCGCCCACCGGACGGGCGGCGCGCAGGCTGGCCGAAGCCACGGGCGTGGAGGCCAGGACCATCCACCGCCTTCTGGTCTTCAACCCGGCCACCGGAGGTTTCCGCCATGATCGGTCCAACCCTCTGGTCGGCGATGTCTTCGTGGTCGATGAGTTCTCCATGGTGGACACCATCCTGGCCTGGCAGCTGCTGAGCGCCTTGCCGCCGGGAGCGGTGCTGCTCCTGGTGGGTGACCGGGACCAGTTGCCCTCGGTGGGACCGGGCCGGGTGCTGGCCGATGCCATCGCGTCGGGTCGGCTGCCTGTCGCGGTCCTGGACGAGGTTTTTCGCCAGGCGGCGCAGAGCGCCATCGTGACCAATGCCCATCGCATCAATCGTGGCTTGATGCCCGAGGTCGCCCACGCGGGGCGCGACCACCTCGAGGATTTCTACTTCATCTCGCGGGAGGATCCCGAGGAGATCGCCGACCTGGTGGTGGATCTGGTGGCCCACCGCCTGCCGCGGCGGCTCAAGGTCGATCCGGTGGAGGATATCCAGGTTCTGACACCCATGCGCCGGGGCAATCTGGGCACCGCCAACCTGAACCTGAGGCTGCAGGCCGCCTTGAATCCCCAGGGCCCGCAGGTCATGCGGGCAGGCGTGACCTGGCGCGTGGGCGACCGGGTCATGCAGACGGTCAACAACTACGACAAGGACGTGTTCAACGGAGACGCGGGCCTGATCATCGGCCTGGACCCGGGAGACCAGGAGATCCAGGTGCGGTTCGAGGAGCGCCAGGCGACCTACGCCTTTGCCGAGCTGGACGAGCTGATCCACGCCTATGCCGCCACCATCCACAAGAGCCAGGGGAGCGAGTACCCGGTGGTGGTCATGCCCCTGCATACCCAGCAGTACATGCTGCTCCAGCGGAATCTGCTGTACACCGGGGTGACCCGGGGGCGGCAACTGGTGGTTCTGGTGGGGAGCTCCCGGGCGTTGAAGCGGGCGGTGCACAACTCCGAGGCCGGCCAGAGGGTCACCTTGCTGGGGCACTGGCTCCAAGCAGGGAGCGGATGATCTTCTGGACCTCGGGGTCGCCCGGCTCCCACACCCCCGGCCGGTTGGCGTACCAGGGCAAGGCTCCGTCCGGGACGAAAATCTCCGAGGGATCGCTGTCCCGGTAGGCGGACACCCGTGCCGGCAGCCCTTGAGCCAGGCTGTGGGCCTGCTTGCCGGCCTCGTCCCAGCCCGACAAGGGAACCATGGTGAACCACAGGATCAGGCCGGTGACCAGGGCTCCGGCCAGAAGAGTGACCGTTCCCCGCCACCGGGCAGGAATACTCGCCCCCCATCTTTCGGTGACCTGCCGGGTCAGACGTCCGGTCAGCAGGGAATACTCCCACAGCAGAATGGGCACCATCACCAGCAGATGCCGCAGGTTGTGATCGAACAGGGCGTACAGACCACACAGCAGCACGGTGGTGAAACCGGCGGCGGCCAGCGGACCCAGGGGAAAATCCTGCGCCAGGACACTCAGAGGTTCACTGCGATTCCGCAGGAACAGGCAGGGGGTCCGGGTGACCCGACCGCGGATCAACATGATCACCAGCAGTCCGGTCAGGCCCAGGTAAGGCCAGGGCCAGAGGCGGGCCAGATGCCGCGCATAAAATTTCAAACCCCGAGCGGTTTTGCGCATCAGGGGGAGCGGGTCCTGGGTCAGAGCGCGAGAAACCGGCTGAGGCTCCAGTTGCTTGTACACCGAGTAGCCCGGCCAGATCTGTGTGTCCTTGACCAGCTCGGCCTGGGCCTGAAGGGAAAAGAAGGGCTGACCCGTCAGGCGGTAGTTTCGCACCGCCCAGGGCACCTGGATCAGAACCAGGACCAGCAGGGCCAGGGTCAGATTCCTGGCCCAGCCAGGATTGGCCGTGGAAACTTGCCGATCCCAGCGCCGCTTTTCCCACCCGAACCAGATCCACCACAGGACCGGGACCCAGAACAGCTCCAGACGGAACAGGGGAATCGCCCCGGCCAGCAAGCCATCGACCAGGCGCGGAGGCCGCCCTTCCCGGAGGCGCAGCCAGAGGGTCAGCAGTATCCCCCCCACCAGCAACTCCTCGAACACCCAGTCCACGGCAAACACCAGCAGACCATGGGTGGCCAGGAAGACAATCCAGGAGCCAATGGCCGCGCCCTGGCTCCGGCGCAAGAGTTCCGCTGCTCCCAGGAAAACGATGACCAGCA
>JAZBOO010000383.1:0-2776 GCA_036351155.1 Candidatus Krumholzibacteriia bacterium
CAGGCCGACCAGGCAAAGGACAGGCAATATCAGAATGCGGGTTTTGATGTTGGCGTGACGGACCCAATGCATGACAATCCTCCGGAGAGAAGAAGGTTGGTTGAATTTGGGTATTTATCGGTTGGGAACTGTAGTTATTAAGTGTTATCTGTACGAGGTTTTATGCCCGGACGCCTGATCTCCCTCGATGCTTTTCGTGGCCTCACCGTGGCCATGATGATCCTGGTCAACAACCCCGGGAGCTGGGCTCACATCTACCCGCCGCTGCGCCACGCCCGGTGGCACGGCTGGACTCCCACCGACCTGGTTTTCCCGTTCTTTCTGTTCATCGTGGGTGTGGCGATCTCCCTCAGCTTTGCCCGCCGACTGGGCGATGACGGCTACCGCTCGGCCCTGGTGGGCAAGGTGGTGCGGCGCACTGTCCTCATCTTTCTGATGGGGTTGTTCCTGAATGGTTTTCCGTTCACCGGAGGCCAGGAGCAGTGGGCCAGTCTGCGCCTCTGGGGGGTGTTGCAGCGTATCGCCCTGTGTTACCTGATGACTGCGATGACGGTCATTCTGATCCGCGGGACGCGGGGCCGTATTCTGGTCATGGCCGCGCTGTTGGTTCTTTACGAGGCGGGCATGCGCTTGCCGCTGCTCGATGGGTGGGGCGGGGGCAGCTTCGCCCTGGAGAACAATTTCGCGCGGTGGCTGGATCTCCAGCTGTGGGGCGCTGGCCATCTCTATCAGGGAAACGGTGTGCCGTTCGATCCGGAAGGGCTGTGGTCTTCCTTGCCGGCTGCGGGGACCACCATGCTGGGGTTCTTCACCGGGGAATTCCTGCGGAGACCAGGGGCCTTGCCCGTCAAGCTCAGGCGGATGGCCATGGTCGGTGGCGTGGCCGTGGTTCTGGGACTGCTCCTGCATCTTGTCGAACCGATCAACAAGCAGCTCTGGACCAGCAGCTATGTGGTGTTGACCGCCGGCTGGGCCTGGCTGTTGCTGGCGCTCTCGGCCTGGGCCATCGATATCCAGGGCTGGCACCGATGGACCAGGCCGGCGGTGGTGTTCGGCAGCAATGCCCTGGTGGTGTTCGTGGGCTCGGGTATCCTGGCCCGCCTGCTGGTGATGATCAAGGTGGCCGGGACCGAGGGCGCGACGATCACCCTGAAATCGTGGCTCTACACTCGCCTTTTTGCGAGCTGGGCCGGGTCCACCAATGGCTCCCTGCTGTTCGCGATTATTTTCATCCTGTTCTGGCTGGCCATTCTGTGGGGACTGTATGCGCGGCGGTGGTTCATCAGGGTGTGAAAAATGGCCCGAACAGCTTCCCCTGGAGCTTGCCGGGTGTTACCCTGCAGAGGAGAGTTCATCCCCCAACCGCGAGGTGATCATCGTGACGACCGCCGGCCTGCGCGGCACCCGTCTCCTTGTGCTGACGGCTGCCCTGTTCCTGCTCCTGCCCCCGACCCTTCTGGCTCAACCCACCCTGCCTCCCGGCGAGAAACCTGCCCCCACCCCGTTTTCCCGACTGGCCGATGCCGGGACGACCGACGACTTCCCCGGGGCCGACCATGTGATCGTTCTCAGCGAGGCGGTCAACAAGGTGAAGCCCAGTGGGGTGACCTACGTCGACGGATACGACCTGGTGAAGGTTCTGAACGAGGCCGGCTGCCGCAACCAGAGCGTGCTGAACTGGCGGTACGATCCCCAGAGCAGCTACGTCGAGGTGCGCGAGGTCAACATACTGCGGGACGGGGAGCGCCTGGCGGTGGATGTGTCCCAGGTGCACGACCTGCCCGCACCTCAGGCGGCCATCTACTGGCGCGATCGCATCAAGACGCTGCAGCTGCCGCGTCTCGAGGTCAACGACGGCATCGAGGTGATCACCTTCCGCAAGGGATTCACCTACGCGCTGCTGGCCGAGGGCCAGGGCGGGGCCGGGGGAGCGGATGCGCCCGATGACGAACGCTACATCCCGCCCATGCCCGGCGAGTATTTCGACATCGTGCGCTTCGTGGGCGATGCGCCCATCGTCGAGAAGCGCTACGTGCTGCGTCTGCCGGCGGACAAGCGCCTGCACGCCGAGGTTTACAACGGCGCGCTTTACAGCAGCGTGACCTACGACGACACCCACACCGAGTACGCCTGGTGGGGCCTGGACATGCCGGCCCAGATTCACGAGGCCAGCCAGCCCGACGGCAGCGACTTCGTGCCCAAGGTGGTCATGGCGACGGTCCGGAGCTGGGAGGCCAAGAGTCGCTGGTTCTTCGACGTGAACGACGGCCAGTTCGACGTGACGCCCGCCATCCAGGAAAAGGTCGACGAGATCCTGCGCGAGGAAGGACTGACCAAGGCCGACGAGGAACGCAAGGCCAAGGCCTTGCTGCACTGGGTGGCCCAGAATATTCGCTACTCGGGTCAGACCATGGGCGAGGGCGAGGGGTTCACCCTGCACTCGGGCGAGATGATCTTCGAGCAGCGCAGCGGGGTGTGCAAGGACATCGCCGGCATGTTGATCACCATGATGCGCGCCGCGGGTATGGACAGCTACGCGGCCATGACCATGGCCGGCAGCCGCATCGACGAGGTGCCCGCCGATCAGTTCAACCACTGCGTGACCGCCCTGCGTCTGAAGGACGGCAGCTTCCGCATGTACGACCCCACCTGGGTGCCTTACAACAACAGCATCTGGTCGCTGCTGGAAACCGAGCAACACTACCTGGTGGGCACGCCCCAGGGCGAAACCCTGAGCCGCATCCGGTACAGCCCGCCCGAGGAGTCCACCCTGAAG
>JAZBOO010000384.1:0-2084 GCA_036351155.1 Candidatus Krumholzibacteriia bacterium
CCTCCCGCCTCGCCGGCGGAGATCATGTTCACGTACAGGTCGCTGAAGACCTTGGGGTGCTTCTCCAGGGCCTCGGCCAGGGTGGAGCCGCCCTCCACGTCGGACGTCACCTTCTGGACGACCTCCTTGAAGTAGGGCTTCTCCAGCTGGCGGCCCAGCACGTCCAGGCACTGCACCAGGGGCAGACCCGCGTTCACCATGGTGGCGAACTGGCGCGTGAACACGGCCAGGTCCTTGACCCCCACGCCCTTCCTCTGCAGGAAGGCGATGTTGATCTCCTTGGGCTTCTTCTTGATGGAGGTGATGGTGATGCGCCGCTTGCGCAGGTGCTCACCCACCTCGTTGCGATTGGTGGCCTCGAACTCGCCGTTGAGCTTCTCGCCCTTGGCGGTCTTGCCCTGCCAGATGAAGGTCGTGGTTGCGCTCACGTTCGCCTCTCTCTCGTCACTTGCCGGCACCGACGGGCTCACCGAGCATCTGTTCCAGTTCGTTGGGATCGGAACTGCGCCCGAGGGCCTGCTCCATCGAGATCCACTTGTTCACACAGGCGTGGTACAGGGACTGGTTCATGGTCTGCATGCCATACTTCTGGCCCGCCTGCATCACACCGTAGATCTGGTGCACCTTGTCGTCCCGGATCATGGACTTGATGGCGGGCGTGCAGACCATGATCTCCAGGGCGAGGCCGCGGCCCGCCCCGCGCTGCCGCGGGATGAGCTGCTGGGTGATGACCCCCGCCAGCGAGAACGAGAGCTGGCTGCGCACCTGGCTCTGCTGCTCGGGCGGGAACACGTCGACGATACGGTTGATGGATTCGAAGGTGCTGTTGGTGTGCAGCGTGGCCAGCGCCAGGTGACCGGTCTCAGCGATGGTCAGGGCCGCGCCGATGGTCTCCTTGTCGCGCATCTCGCCGATGAGGATCACGTCCGGGTCCTGCCGCAGCACGTACTTCAGCGCCGCGGTGAAGCCGAGGGTGTCGCTGTTCACCTCGCGCTGGTTGACGATGCAGTTCTTGTGCTGGTGCACGAACTCGATGGGGTCCTCGATGGTGATGATGTGGCCCTTGCGGACCTGGTTCAGCGTGTCGACCATCGTGGCGAGGGTCGTGGACTTGCCGCTGCCCGTGGGCCCGGTCACCAGGATCAGGCCCTGGTTGCGGTTGATCAGCTCGCGGCACACCGGAGGCAGCCCCAGCTGGTCGAAGCTCATGATCTCGTAGGGGATCTGGCGGATGGCCATGCTGGTCACGCCGCGCTGCTGGAACACGTTGGCGCGGAAGCGGCTGATGCCCTGCACGCCGAAGCTCAGGTCCAGTTCCTTCTCGTTCTCGTAGCGCTTGCGCTGCTCCTCGTTGAGCACGCTGTAGGCCAGGCGCAGGGTGTCGTCCCCCGTCAGCACCGGCAGGTCGGTCGAGATGACCTGGCCGTCGATGCGGTACTGGGGCGGCAGCCCGGCGGCCAGGTGCAGGTCGCTGGCTCCGCGACTCACCATCTCCTCGACCAGTTCTCTCATACCGGCCATGATGTCTTTCCCCCTGCCGCGCTAGTCCGCCACGGCGGTCTCGCGCAACACTTCTTCGACTGTGGTCACTCCCTTGGCCACCTTCAGGAGGCCGTCGTCGCGCAGGGTAAGCATGCCCTGGCGACGGGCGATTCGACGCAGATCGGTGGTCGAGGCCCGGTCCAGGATGGACTCCCGGATCTCGGGCGTGATGGGCATGACCTCGTAGAGACCCTGGCGGCCTGCATAACCCGTGCCGTTGCACTTCTCGCAACCGCGGCCCTTCCACACGGAGGTGCCGGGCTCCATCCCGAGGTCGGTCATGGCCTCATCGGAAAGCTTGAGCTCTTCCTTGCAGTTCCTGCAGATCCGCCGCACCAGCCGCTGGGCCATGATCAGCACCGTGGAACTCGCCACCAGGAAGGGCTCGATGCCCATGTCGATCATGCGGTTGACGGTGCTGGGCGCGTCGTTGGTGTGCAGGGTCGAGAGCACCAGGTGACCGGTCAGGGCCGCCTTGGTGGCGATGCCGCCGGTCTCCAGGTCACGGATCTCGCCCACCATGACGATGTTGGGATCCTGCC
>JAZBOO010000385.1:0-2437 GCA_036351155.1 Candidatus Krumholzibacteriia bacterium
GCCACCTTCACCCTGGATTCTGAAAACTATGTCGAAAGCCCCGGCGGCTACGGCGTGCGCGGTTACGTCGTGGACCTCGCCAGCTTCGAGCTGACCATCGGCTCGGTAGGCCCGGTACCCCTGGTCAACCCCCAGCCCAACGGAGAAGTCACCTACTTCAGCCTCCGCAACGCTGACCCCGTGGCCGACGGCTTCTTCTTCGCCAACGACGTCGACTGGGACTATGTCGTGCCCAAGCTGGACACTCCTGGCGGTCTGGATCCCTACATGCAGATGCGCTGGGCCATCGGCTACTCGGAAGAGACCTTCAGCAGTCTGGACATCATGGATGCCATCGGTAGCTACGACTACACCGGCCTGACCAACTTCTACTGCACCATCGCCGACGGCTGGGCCGACCCCATCGGCTTCGAGCCCGCCATGACCGTCATCAGCACCGAGGGCGTGGCCACCGAACCGGCGACCATGAGCGGCATCAAGGCCCTCTACCGGTAGATCCTCCTTGCCCCGAGCCCCGTCCTTCATGAGAGGGACGGGGTTTTTTCTGGCCAAAAGGCCCCTTTTAGGCCAGTTTGTGGGTTCTCATCCTCCCTTTCTTTAACCCGTCTCGAGGTTATCCATGCAAATCGCCGACAAATGCGTCGTCTTCATGCACTACACCCTGACCGACGACCAGGGCCAGACCATCGACAGTTCCGAGGGCCGCGACGCCATGCCCTACCTGCATGGTGGCAACAACATCGTGCCCGGCCTCGAGAAGGCACTGACCGGTCTGAGCGCCGGCGAGAAGATCGAAGTGAACGTCCCCTGCGAAGAAGGTTACGGCCCCATCGTGCCCGAGGCCATCCAGACGGTGCCCGTCGAGGCCTTTGCCCAGGTCGAAGGCGGCGTCGAGCCCGGCATGCAGTTCCAGATCAACGGCCCCGAGGGACAGGTCCAGGTCATCACCATCAAGGAAGTCACCGAAGAAGGTATCGTGGTGGATGGAAACCATCCCCTGGCCGGCCAGACCCTGCACTTCGCCGTGGAAATCGCCGAGGTCCGCGAGGCCACCGAGGTCGAGCTGGAGCACGGGCATCCCCACATGCCGGACAGCGACTGCGAAGTCTAGCCCGATCCCGCAACAATTGAGAACACCCCCCGCGCCGGAACTGCCGGTCTGCGGGGGGTGTTTAAATAGGATGGGCTCTTTTCGGAGAGACTACTCCACTCCGTGCATCATCTTGTTCAGGGGCTTGCTCAGCAGGACCAGCACCACACCGATCCCCACCGTGACCCAGCCCATGCTGCCGAAGACATCGACATAGCTGCTCAGACTTTCGGTCGGCGTCTGGGCCAGCACCTCGCCGCCTTCGCCCTCGGCGCCGGTCAGTTTGGCCAGCAAAGCGGCCACGTACATGCTGAATGCAAAGCTCAGGAACCAGGCGCCCATGGCGCTGCCGGTCATGTGCTTGGGCGCCAGCTTGGTCACCATGGACAGCCCGATGGGTGACAGGAACAGCTCACCGGTGGTGTGCAACAGGTACATCAATCCCAGAATCACCAGGGGCACCTTGGCCGCCTCACCCGCAAATTGCGCGCCCACCAGCAGCGCCAGGTAACCCAGCCCCAGCTGGATGATACCCAGGCCGAACTTGGTGGGAATATTGGGATTCTTGCCGATCTTGGACAGCCGCACCCACATCACCGAGAAAATACTTCCGAAAATGATGATGAAGGCCGGATTGAAGAACTGGGTCTGGCTGGCCGGCATTTCATAGAGGCCAAACACATCGCGGTCCACGTTCCGGTCGGCAAACAGGGTCAGCGAGCTGCCCGCCTGCTCGAAGCAGGCCCAGAACACCACGTTGAAGGTCATCAGGATCATCAGCACGATGATCCGGTCGCGGGCCACGTTGCCCCCCTTGAACCCTTCTCGGAACAGGTTGAAGCACACGAACAGCAGCAGCCCCACCAGCAGGTAGAACAGGATGTCCTGCCCGAAAATGCGGACCTCCTGACCGTACTGGATGAGCGCGAACAGGGCGGGAATGGCGGCCAGCGAGGCGATGTAAACGATCTTGCCGTACTTGGCGTAAACCTCGGGGTTGGGCGGCTCGCCCACACCCTGCAGCTTGTCCAGCCCCATGATGAAAATGCCCACACCCACCAGCATGCCCACCCCGGCCAGGCCGAAGCCCCACTCGAAGCCGAACTTCTCACCGATGGGCGCCACCGCCACGGTGGCCAGCAAGGCGCCGATGTTGATGCCCATGTAGAAGATGGTGAATCCGGAATCCCGCAGAGGATCGCCGTCCTGGTACAGCTTGCCCACCACCGTGGAAATATTGGCCTTGAAGTAGCCGTTGCCGATGATGATGGCGCCCATGCCCAGGAACAGCCAGAACTCTGTGCCGCCCAGGATCATGAACTCGCCGATGGCCATGACGATGCCGCC
>JAZBOO010000386.1:0-20728 GCA_036351155.1 Candidatus Krumholzibacteriia bacterium
ATGTCCCGCAGGGAACCACCCTCGTGAGGCCCCCCGGCTGCAAATAGGGCCGTCAACACGCTGGCCACGCTGCTCACTTCATAGGAGCCGGGCCTGTGCACTGCCCCGACCACGAACACGCGGATGGCGCGCAGCTGCCCCAGGGTCACCTCGACCTGGGTGTCGCCCCCGGATCCGGTGTCAATGGTGGAATGAGACCTGGCCAGGGCCTGCCGCACCGCCTGGTCCACCTGACCCAGGGAACGGCCCGCGCACATGATTTTCCCACCTCGCGGCAAGATGATGGCACCGTCCCGGTCCACCACCCGGGTTTCCTGGAATTCGATTCCGCCCCAGACGTTGACCACGACCTCATCGCCCACCCCCAGCTGATAGTCCGCCGGAACAGGGCCGAAGGTCGGGGGAGCAAATGATTCGGGGGCCATCTGAAAAAAGTCGGCGCCAAAGAAACCGCCGGTCTCATCGGAGAGAGCTTCGGAGGCCAGCGCCTGCGCCAGGGCCTCTTCCCGTTCCTTCAGCAGGGTTGCTTCCAGGGGGAGCAGAACCGATTCCTCGGTATCACGGAACCGTTCCGCGGGAATGCTGTCGTCCACACCCTCAAGGCTGGTCCGCCCGGGCTCGGCAATCCCAGCGGTGTCTTTCAATGACGAGGCCTGCCCCGCACGAGTCTGATAACGCCGCATCAGCTCTTCCTTGCTGAGCCCGGTCTGACGAGAAGCCTCTTCCAGCATCTGGGGAGTGAATTCCTGGGCCGGAGCCGGGACTGCCGCCAGCAGAAGAAAAAGCCCCAGCAGCATGAGGGAACAGGTCCGTGCCACGTGTTGTTGACAAGAGGATTGGTACATTATCGGACCCTCCCTGGCCCTCAATCACCACCAATGGGGGAAATTCATCGTCTTTGAAGGATTATTGGCCACTCGGCACCGGTCGTCAACTAAAGGTCTGCGGCGGCCAGATCTTCCAGGGTATCGATCATGGCACCGTAAACGGTCGTGGCACGAAATCTGGCGGCAAAAAGCTCGTGGGCCTGCCGACTCATTTGGGCACGCAGTTCCTCACGGGTAAGCAAGGTCTGGACCGAGCGGACAAAACCTCCGGCATCACCTTCCTCATAGAAAAGCCCCACTCCGGCAGGTTCCAGAACCTGACGTGAATAACCACCCAGGCAACTGACCACCGGCAGGCCCTGGCTCAGATATTCCAGGAACTTGTTGGGCAAATTCTCGGTGAAATTGGCGTTGTTCCGGTAGGGGGTCACACCCATCACCGAGCGTTGCATGATCACCCTCAGGGCGGGTTCATCCACCCAGCCGGAAAAGAGGATATTGGCGGCCCCCTCGGCCAGGCCGCGCAGCTGTTGCTCTCCCACTCCACTGCCGCAGAAAACCAGGCGGGCCTGACCTTCCAGCTGTCGCATGCCCTCCACCAGGGTGGAAAAATCGAAGGCGGTGAAATTGAACGAGCCGATGAAGCAGATGGTGGGCAACGGGTCGTCGGCCCGCACCCCCAGGTCATCCCAGAACTGGCCGGCCTGATGCAGCAGATCATCGGGCAGGGGGGAGTCCGGGTAGGCGTGGGGAAAATCGAGGTCCCATGGGCCGACCGCTCGTCCAGCATGAGCCAGACCCCACCGGACAAAGCCCGGCGTCACTCCCCACACAGCCCGGGCGGCGCGGCATGCCGTCCGCGCATCGCGGAACAGGGGCCGCAGCACCTGCCTGGCCAGAGGTCGGGCCAGGGCGGGCGCCTGGTCCACCATGAAATCGGGCCACTTGTCCCGGATGTCGATCACCAGAGGAATGCCGTGCCCGGAAGCATACACCGCGGCCTCACGAGGCAGATCCAGAATAGGAATGCTGGCCAGGATCACATCGGGCACCGGCTGGTGGGCAGACAATCGGCGGAACTCCCGGCCTATCTCGCGGTGATTCCGAAAACGGGCCAGGCTGATGTTCTTTCCGTAAAATCGGCCGTGCAGATGGCACACTCGTGAGTGAGCATCCATCTCAACCAGGGTACTTTCCTCGAAACGCAGCTTCTTCTCGAAATGGTGCATGGTGGAGGACCACCAGGTCACGTCATGGCCGCGGGCGCGCAACAGCTGGAAGACCTGCCCCATGCGCCACAGCCGTGGCTGCCCCGGGTCGGTGGGCAGGGGCTCATTGATGTTGGCGATCCAGATTTTCACCCTTGGCATCCTTTCCGATCGGGTCCATCATAGCGGCCACCGGGGCCCGGTCAAGCGAGGACCTGCCCCGCGATTGAACCAGTCTCCCACCGCCCACCGCACGAGTATGGAGCCATGAAAAATTCACAGAACACTCCCCTGCGCGCCGCCGTCATCGGCACCGGTTATCTGGGACGATTCCACGCCCAGAAATATGCTACGTTGCCCGATGTCGAGCTGGCCTTCGTCGTGGACAGCGATGGTGCCCGGGCCCAGGCCATGGGCCAGGAACTGGGCGTTCCCTTCGTCCAGGACTTCATGGAAATTCGCGACCAGATCCAGGTGGCTTCCGTGGTCACGCCCACCAGCGGTCACCACGACATCGCCCTTCCCCTGCTCGAGGCCGGCGTCCACCTTCTGGTGGAAAAACCCATCACCACCACCGAGGATCAAGCCCGTGCCCTGATCAAGGCTGCCTCTGACCAGAAGGTGGTCCTGCAGGTTGGCCATCTGGAGCGCTTCAACCCCGCCGTCCAGGTGCTGCACCGTGAGGTCAAGCAACCCTTGTTTGTCGAAGCCCACCGGCTCAGCAAGTTCAACGGACGGGCCACCGATGTGGACGTGGTGCTGGACCTCATGATCCACGATCTGGATATCCTGCTGTCCCTGGTCGACGGACCGGTCACCGAGGTGCGCGCCACCGGCGTGCCCATCATGACCCCCAACGTGGACATGGCCAACGCCCGCTTGACCTTCGCGGGCGGCTGCACGGCCAACCTCACGGCCAGCCGCATGTCGTTCAAGGATATGCGGAAATTCCGGGTCTTTCATCCGGGAGGCTACGTGGCGGCCGACTGCGCCTTGAAGGAGAATCTTGTTTTTCGTAAACCGGAAAGTCCGGGAGTCCTGCCGGTTCCCGAGAAGCTGGAACACGGGCCGGTGGATAATCTGATGGAGGAGATCAAGGCCTTCCTCGCGGCCGTCCGCGGAGAAGCGCCCGTTCCGGTCACCGGTGAAGATGGCCTGCGCGCGCTGGAACTGGCTGGGCTGATCAACGCGGCCATTGCCGAGCAGCTGCCCTGATCATCAGCAACCCAGAACCGCCCGGGCCGCCGCCTCGTCCCGGGCCAGCTGGGCGGTCAGTTCTTCCACTCCGCTGAAGCGAGTCTCGCCCCGCAAGCGGGTCACCCAGTCCACCTTCACGTTGCGCCCGCGCAAATCTCCGGTGAACCCGAAGATGTTGGCTTCCAGACGGGGTTCGGGTAACCCCTCGGCGTGAAAGGTGGGGACATAGCCGAAATTCAGCATGCCGCCAAACACCACCCAGTCACTGGCCGCCGAGCTGAGCAGCTCCCCTTGCAGATCCACCTCGGGCAAGGCTTCGCTCACGCGGGACAGAACCCCGGGCTCATCTCCCACCACCACATCGCCCGGGACCTGGATGCGCACCGCGTACACCCCGGTTTCCGGCAAAAGCTTCATGGCGTCCAGCGAGGTGATATTGGCCGTGGGGTAGCCGATGGTCCGGCCTCTGCCATCGCCCGGCACCACTTCGCCCCACAGGGCGTAGGGTCGCCCGAGCATCGACGCGGCCAGATCCATATCCCCCGCCTGGACAGCCCGGCGAATGGCCGAACTGCTGATGATCTGCTCACCTTCCCGCACCGGCGGAAAAACCTCGAGGGAATAGCCCAGATCCTGTCCCAGTTCGGCCAGGGACTGGGCGGTGCCCCGACGATCGGCGCCCAGATGCACATCATAGCCAGCCACCAGATGCTTCATGCCCAGGTACTTGACCAGAAACTTGTCCACGAATTCGTGATAGGGAAGACGCGCCAGATCCGGGCAAAAATCCACCGCCACGATGGTCTCGCAGCCGCCCTCTTCCAGCAAACTCAGCTTCTCGCGCCAGGTGGTCAACAGGAAGGGATCGCTGGCTCCATCCAGCACGAGCCGGGGGTGCTGCATGAAGGTGAAGATGGCGCCGGCGGCCAGACCCATGTCCTTCTTCGAGGTGCGCACGCCCTGGATGAGAGCCTGATGTCCGCGGTGCAATCCATCGAATGACCCCACGGTCAAAGCGCACGACTCCAGCTTGGGTCCGCGCAGACCGATCCGTCCGGAAATCACCTGACCGATGTACTCTTCACTGAGGCGGATCAGTCGCAAATCTCGTCATCCTTGTTGGGGGAAGTCCGGGGTATCACCACGGCCGTGCAGGGCGTTCCGGTTTCATCCAATCGCCCCACCGCCACCAGGTCGCCGCACCTGTCCATCAGGCGAAACAACGGGTCCGATTTTCCCACGACCACCGGCGCAGCGTCCAGCCGTTTCAGCCAATCGGCTCCGGGTTGCCCGCCCTGCCGGATGGCCTCCGCTTCCTCGGTATCAAGGACCAGGGTCGGAGTCTGGGGCAAGGCCGCGGCCAGGGGCAACAGGTGGGAAACCAGTTCTTCGCCGGTGGCTTCCAGCACTCCGGTCACGGCCTTGGACAACGCGAAAGGTCCAATATCCAGGCGCCGCAGGGCACTCAGGTGGCCCACGGTTCCCCAGGCCAGGGCCACATCCCGGGCCAGGCTGCGCACATAGGTGCCGCTGGAGCAGTTCACCAGCAGGTCAACTTCATGGACCAGCGCGTCATCTTTCTGCTCACCCCAGCGCACCGCCTGCAACTCCAGGCGACGGATGGTGACGGGACGGGCCTCGGGCTCGGCGACTTCCTGGCCAGACCTCACCCTCTTGTAAAGGGCCTGTCCATCTTTTTTCAGGGCGGAGATCAAGGGGGGGACCTGAAGGATGGGCCCACGGAAGCCCTCCAGCACGGACTCCAGCCCATCCGGAGTCGGGGGCACCGGGGCCTGCTCGGTGGTCTGCCCCATGCGGTCCAGAGTGTCGGTGCCCACCCCGAACGACACGGTGGCCGCATAGGTCTTGTCCTGCCCCAGCAGAAAGGGCGACAGACGCGACCCTTTACCCACCAGCACGATCAACAGGCCGGTGGCCATGGGGTCGAGGGTCCCGGCGTGCCCACATTTGAAGCGAGGAGGTCGCGGCATACCACGGCCACGGGGTCCACGCACCGGGGTCAATGCCGGGTCGGTGGCAAGCAAAAGGCGGCGGACATGATCCACCACCTTGAAAGACGTGATACCCTGGGGTTTATCGATCAGAAGAAGGCCGCCGGGACCCACCGCAGCCATGGGGTCAGTCCAGGGCGGCGGTCAGATCCAGCAGCAGGGTGGCCACCACGTCCTCGTGGGTGCCGGTCAGAGTGCAGCCTGCCGCCTGCTTGTGGCCGCCGCCACCGTGCCGGGCCGCCACCTGTTGCACATCACCCTCGCCTCGAACCCGCAGGGAGACCCGCCAGGTATCGGTCTCGAGTTCCTTGATGAAAGCCACCAACCGAACGCCGTCCACACTGGTGGCAATGTTCACGAACCCCTCGGTGTCGCTCAGGTTGCCGCCCGATTCTTCCAGCATGGCCTGAGTGGCCGTGGCCATCAGAATGCGGCCGTCCTGGTGGTAGGTGAAGCTGGCCAGAACCTTCTGGAGGAGATCCAGCCCTTCCGGACGATTGCGATTCAAGGTGGTGCGGGCGACCTCGGCCGTGTCCACCCCCAGGCTCGACAAACGACGCGCCAGCTCGAAGGTGAAAGGCAAGGTGTTGCTGAAGCGGAAACTGCCCGTGTCGTTGATGAGCCCGGCGTAGATGTTGGTCCCCATGTCCAGAGTGAGGTCGAAGCGGTCCTCGTCGGGCAAGGCCTCTCCGGAACCCAGCACATCCAGCAGGCGATAAACCAGGGTGCAGGTGGAACAGCTCCGCGGTTCCACCCACCCGTTTTCCGGGGCCTTGCGGCCACTGACCAGGTGATGATCCACGCAGAATCGCTGCGTGAACCGGTCCAGGACATCTTCCAGAGGGCCGGTGCGATCAATGCGATGGCAATCGACCAGGATCAGGGTGTCGGGCTGCTCGGCCGCAAAAAGCTCCTCGGCCTCGGTGCTTTCGGTCACCCGGTCGTAACCGGGCAGATCGGTCAATCCCAGGGCGGGATCAGGATAACTGATCACCCGGACATGCTTCCCCATGGCTTCCAGCCCCATGCACAGCGCCAGGGCCGAACCGATGGCGTCGGGATCGGGATTGAAGTGGGGCACCACCCAGATGCTGCGCGCCTGGCTGATTCCGTTCAGGAGCTCCTGGGGAATATCCAGATCCTCCAGCGTCATCTGCTTGCGCCGCTCGTCCTCGCTCAGAAACTCACCCTGTGCAGCAAGCCCGTCCAGGACAGTGTCCAGGGCCACACTTTTTTCCACGGAGTCGTCGTAGATGAAGCGGAGATTGGGTGCCGCTCGCAATCCCAGGGTCCTGGTCAGCTTGCTCTGCAGAAAGCCGCGGGCTTTCTTGAGGCCGGCAAAACTGGTCTGCCGATCATCCTCTTCACCCAGCATGGACCAGTACACCTCGGCCACCGAGTGATCCCGGTTCAGCTTCACGGAATTCAGGGTCACGAATCCCACACGAGGATCCTTGACCGCAGTGGTCAGCAGGTTGCTGAGAACCTCGAGAATCCCCTGGTTCAGCCGGTTGGTGCGATAAGGATCCATTGTCTACAGCTCAGTCCTTTGGATTTCTTCGATCTCGAAGGTCTCCAGATGGTCCTTTTCCTGGATATCGTAGAAATTCTCCAGACCGATACCGCACTCGTAGCCGGTGGCCACTTCCTTGACATCGTCCTTGAAGCGTTTCAGGGAGTTGACCTTGCCCGAGTACACCACAACCTCGTTGCGGATCAGGCGGGCAAAGCTGTTCCGCTTGATGACACCCTCGATCACCATGGAGCCGGCCACCTGCCCGGTCTTCGGAATCGTGAACACCATGCGCACCTCGGCACGACCGGTCGAAACCTCACGCTTGATGCTGCCCAGCAGTCCGGCCATGGCCTTCTTCAAGGTGTCGACGGCCTCGTAGATGATGTCGAAGTTCTCGATGGTCACATGGTGCTTCTTGGCCAGGTCGCGAATGGCCGCGCCCGGACGCATATGGAAACCGATGATCATGGCGCCGGTGTTCCCAGCCAGCAGAACATCGGACTCGCTGATGGCACCCACAGCCTTGTGCACCACCTTGACCTGCACCTCTTCGGTGTTCAGATCCATGAGCTGATCGGCCAGGGCTTCGACCGAACCGGCCACATCACCCTTGATGATGATGGGCAGTTCCTTGAGGTCGCCCGTGCTCATCAAGGCAGCCAGGTTGTCCAGGTCGATGGTCTGCTTGGGGCCCATGAGCTGCTGCTGGCGCTGCAGTCCACGCCGCTTGGCAGCCAGTTCACGCACCTCACGCTCGCTGGCCAGCACGTACAGTCGGTCGCCGGCCTGAGGCACCTCGTTGGCACCCAGAATCTCACAGGGCTCACCGGGGCGCACCTGCAGGAGAGGCTTGCCGCGCTCATCCATCAGGGCCCGCACCTTGCCGTCCTGCATGCCGGCCAGGAAGTTGTCCCCCACCTTGAGGGTACCCCGGTCGATCAGAGCGGTGAACAGGACCCCGCGGCCCGGCTCCTTCTTGGCCTCGATCACCACGCCGCGGGCATGGCCCTCGGCAGTGGCCGTCAACTCCAGGACCTCGCTCTGCAGATGGATCAGTTCCATCAGGTGGTCCACACCCAGGCCCTGCTTGGCCGAGATCTCGGCGCACAGGACGTCGCCCCCGTACTCCTCGATCATGATCTCGTATTGCAGCAGCTGCTGCTTCACCACTTCGGGCTTGGCCGCAGGCAGATCGATCTTGTTGATGGCCACGATGATGGGCACACCCGCCGCCTTGGCGTGGCTGATGGCCTCCACCGTCTGGGGCATGACCTGGTCATCGGCCGCCACGATCAGGATGACAATATCCGTCACCTGAGCACCGCGGGCACGCATGGCCGTGAAGGCGGCATGGCCGGGGGTGTCCAGGAAGGTGATGGGCCCGCCATCGGTCTGCACAGTGTAGGCACCGATATGCTGGGTGATGCCACCCGCTTCACCGGCAATGACGTTGGTCTTGCGGATGTTGTCGAGCAACGAGGTCTTGCCGTGGTCCACATGGCCCATGACCGTCACCACGGGAGGCCGCTGGGTCAGTTCACCCTCGACCGGCTCGTCCATCTCGAGGACTTCCTCGCCGTACTCGCTCATGAACTCGATTTCTCGGTCATACTCGCTGGCCAGAAGCTCGATGTTGTCCTTTTCCAGCCGCTGGTTGATGGTGGCCATGATGCCCATCACGAACAGCTTGCCAATCAACTCCTGGGCCTTGACCTCGAGCTTGTCCGCCAGTTCCTGAACCGTGATGAACTCGGTGAGCTTGAGCACGGTGGTTTCCTGCATCACTTCTTCTTCCTCGCCTTTTTCGCCCTTGCGGCGGCGTTTCTTCCCGGCACTGCCGCTCATCTCGGCCATGGTCTGCTTCAGAGTGCGTTCCACCTCGGCCTGATCGACCTTGGCTTTCTTCTTGCGGCTCCGCTTGCGTCGCGAGGGTGCCTCCACGGCTGCCGCCTCGTCCTTGCGCTTGCGGATGGCGGCCTTGATCGAGTCACGCACCGTTTCGCTGCTGACCTCGGTCTGGGGCTTGGCCTTCTTCTTGGGAGCGGGTCGAATCACGTCGCCCACCTTGAACCCATCGTTTTTCTTGGTGCCCATGTCAGCCAGGGGGTCGGCCGGGGCCACGGGCCCGGGAGTCGCCGGCGGAGTGGGCTCGGCCTCGGGAGCAGCAGGAGCCTCGGGCTCTTCGGTGCTCTTTTCAGCGGCCACCTCGCCCTCAGCTGGAGCGGGAGCTTCCTCGGTATCGGCGGCCGTTTCCACGGTCTCCGGCGCCGTCTTCTCGGTGGCCGGGGCATCGGCTGCGACCACGGGAGTCACGGCCTCGGCGGGAGCTTCCACTTCCACTGCCGATTCTTCGGCGGGCACCGGAGCGGCCACCTCGGTCTGTTCGACCTCTTCCTCGGTGTGGACGATGTCCGCCTTCTTGACCAGCTTGGGCGCCACCTTCTTGACCGTGCGGGTGGCGGCATGCGCCTCGCGCTTGGCGGCCAGTTCGGCCTCCTCGGCCTCCTTGGCCTCGCGCACCTTGGCCGCTTGGTCGGCCTTGGCCTGCTCTTCGGCGTCCTTCTTGGCCTGGGCCTTCTTCGCCACCTCGGTCATGGTGCCGGTCTTCTTGATGACCACCACCTGGGGCTTGACCGGCGCCTTCTTTTTCTTCTTGGCGACCTTTTTCTTGGCCTTTTTCTTCGGCTCCGGCTCTTCCTCGGGCTGGGGCCTTTCCAGAGGTTTGAGCGCCGCCACGTTTTTCAGCTGATCCGGATTCAGCCCATGGGATGCGGCGTAGTTTTCCCGGGCAAGCTCACGCTTGCGCTGAAAGACGGAATGGACCCGGTCCACATCGACGTCTTCCACCACACTCATGTGGCTCTTGGCCTCGACCTTCATCTTCTGGAGAAGATTCATGATCTGCTTGCTGTCGACACCGTAGTGCCGGCCAAGTTCGTATACCCTCAGCTTCCTCGCCAAGTCCCAAACCTCCGAAAACGAGCCTCAAGGCTCCCGCAATGACCATGAACGGCTAACCCGTCATGGGATGATTTTCTTGATTCCTTTGACGAATCCCGTCTCACTCACTGCCACCATGGACAGCTTGTCCCGCCCCAAAGCGCGGGCCAGGTCTTCGCCGGTCAATCCGGTTTGCACCAGATCGGCCTCGGTCTTCCAGCGTTCCACCTTGGACTGCTGGGACGCTCCGATATCCGCGACCAGCAGGATCAGCGGACGCTGTTGCCTGCGCACCATCTTGTCGATGGCGCTGTACCCGAGAGCCAGCTTGCCGGCCCGGTTCGCCAGTCCCAGCAAGGCCAGCAGCTTCACATCGACCGGATCGGGTGCTGGTCTGGAGGACTGCCCATCCGAGGCTTCCATCAGTCGTCCAGCTCGGTGTTGGCAAACGGATCGACCTTGGGCTCGTCCTCTTCGTCGTCTCCGGTGCCGTCTTTTCCGGTGGCATCGGCGTCCGGCAGATTGGCGAAGATATCGCCGGCCGGCTCGGCCTCGGCTTCCAGGTCGCCGTCCCCAGCCACGGCCTCGTCGTCCTCGTGCTCATGCGCCAGGGCATCCTCATCGAACAGGGGACGCTCCTCGGCGGCTTCCTTCTCCAGCTCCTCGGACACGGTCTTCTCGATCATGCGCTGGAGCTCGTTCTGGGTGGCCTGGGCCGTGGCCAGCAGGCTGTCGGCCAGGGTCTCATCAATGCCTTCGATGTTGGCCAGACGCTCCAGGGACTCCTCGGCCAGCTGACCGATGGTCATGATGCCCACCTCTTCCAGACGCGCCAGCACCTCATCGGTGACGTCGGTCATCTCGGCAAGATTCATGGACATCTCTTCGGTCACGCGCTGACGCACGGAGTATTCACGAGAACTGACCAGATCGATTTTCCACTCGGTCAGCTTGGCGGCCAGACGGACATTCTTGCCCTCCTTGCCGATGGCCTTGCTCAGCTGGTCGTCCCCCACGATCACGGTGGCTTCGCCCCGTTCACGATGCAGGATGATGTTGCTGACGATCGCGGGACTCAGGGCCCGGCTGATCAGCAGGCTGGGCTCGGCGCTCCAGGGCACAATGTCCACGCGCTCTCCGGCCAGTTCCCTGGTCACGGCCTGCACACGGCTGCCCTTCATGCCCACGCAGCTGCCCACGGGATCCACCCGGTCATCGTTGCTGACCACGGCAATCTTGCTGCGGGTGCCCGGCTCACGGGCCACGGCCTTGATCTGGACAATGCCTTCCTGGATCTCCGGCACTTCCTGCTCGAACAGGAGCTTGAGGAAACCGGGATGACTGCGACTGAGAATGACCTGGGGGCCCTTGACTGTGTCCAGCACCTCGATGATGAAGGCACGGACCGTCTTGCCCTGGTGCAGCTTCTCACCCTTGATCTGCTCGCGATAGGGCATCAGGGCCTCGGTGCGCCCCAGGTTGACCAGGACGTTGCCCCGATCCACCTGCTGCACCGTGCCCACGATGATCTGATTGACCCGGTCCTTGAATTCCTCGAAGATCTGGGCCCGCTCGGCCTCGCGCACTTTCTGCACCAGGATCTGCTTGGCCACCAGGATGGCATTGCGCCCGAAATCACCCAGAGGCAATTCCCAGCGCACCTCGTCCCCCAGCTCGACCTCGTCCCCGAACTCGATCTGGGCGTCCTCGAGGGCAATATCGGTGTCGGGGTCATCCACCTCGTCCACCACAGTCATGACCTGTTCCACCACCATCTCACCCGTATCGGGATCGACCTTGGCGTGAATGTTGGCCTCCATGCCCAGCTTCTTGCGGGCAGCCGACTGCAACCCGGCCTCGAGACTTTCGAGGATGACGGATTTGTCGATGCTCTTTTCCCTGACGATCTCGCTCAGGGCATTCAGGACGTTATGATCCATGCTCGGTTCTCCTGCTGACCAGATTTCAGTCGGACGAGTCGTTCCCGTCCGTATCCGATGGAGTGTTCTTCCCCGCCTTGGGGCGGCCCTTCCGCTTCTTGCCGGCCTTGGCTCGGCGGATTTCGCGGCGATCTTCCTTGCGCTTCCGGCGGTCGGCGTTGATGAGGGCCTGGGCGTCGAATTCGGGATCCAGGTTGGCTTCGGCCACGCTCTCGAGGGCTACATCCACAGGCGCGGGCTGTTCCTCGGCCTCGGCGGCCGCCACAGGCGCCACGAACAGGGATTGTTCCCCGACCTCCACCAGCGTGCCCCGCAAACGGGACCGCTCGCCACCTGGCTTGAACTTGATATCCACCTTCTCGCCCACGGCAGCCACGAAATGCTCGCGCTTGCGCAGCGGTCGGCGGATGCCCGGCGAAGACACTTCGATGACGTACTGACCGGGAAACAGATCCGCTTCTTCCAGGAGCATGTTCGCCGTACGGGCGGCTTGCGTGCATCTGTCGAGGGTGATCCCCCCGCCGGGAAGATCAACGTAAATGCGCACCTGGAAGCGTCCCCCGCCCTGAAAGATGCGCACATCGAGAAGTTCAAACCCCAGACGAATCAGCTCGTCTTCCAGAAGGTGGAGCACCTTCCCGGCAAGCTGGGCAGTTGTGGATTGGCTTTGGGGTTGGTCGCCCGGAGACAAGTCGCCGGTCCTCTCAATTAAAAAAAAGAAGTGGACTTATGCCCACCTCAAACGGACCACCCATTTCCAGGGGGGACAGCGAGATGGTGGAAATATACCCTGCCTGCTGGCGCTGTGCAAGCTTTAATCTCGTTATTTATGGGCGCTTGGGCGAGGTCCTGAAAGCCTCGAGGGGGCCGGATCAGCCCGGTCCGCCTCCCCCGGGAAAAGCCTTTTCGAAGGCGGTGGATAACCCCTCGGCCAGGGCCCTGCCCTCGGTGGTGGTCAGGTCCGGATCACGCGCCAGGAAAGCGCGGGCATCGGCCTGGCACAGCCCCAGGAGGTGGGTGTCGGTCAGGGGATTGGCCAGATGGAAGCCCGGCACCCCGTGCTGTCGAACACCCCAGGCGTCCCCCGGTCCGCGCCGTCGCAGATCCTCTTCCGCCAGATCGAATCCATCCAGATGGTCGGCAAAGAAGTGAATACGCTCCCTCGTTTCCGGAGGAAGATCCGCCGGACAGATCAACCAGCAGGTGGAAGCATGCCGGCCGCGCCCTACGCGTCCCCGCAGCTGATGCAGCTGGGCCAGGCCGAATCGTTCTGGATTGTGGATCACCATCTCCGTGGCATTGGGCACGTCCAGCCCCACCTCCACCACGGTGGTGGCCACCAGGAGATCCAGCTCCCCCCGGGCAAAAGCCCCCATGGTGGCCTGCTTCTCCTTGCCGTGCAGCTTGCCGTGCAAGAGGCCGATGCGGTGTTCCGGAAAAACGGTGGAGGACAGCCGTTCGAACTCGGTGACAGCCGCCTTGAGGTCCTGGCCTTCGGTTTCCTCGATGACCGGGTGAATGACGTAAACCTGTTGCCCCGCATTCATTTGCCGGCGGCAGTACTCCCACACCCCGTCCTCTCCATTCTCTTCTGTCACCCGGGTCACGATGGGCTGGCGCCCCGGCGGC
This sequence comes from Candidatus Krumholzibacteriia bacterium, assembly GCA_036351155.1. Taxonomy (GTDB): domain Bacteria; phylum Krumholzibacteriota; class Krumholzibacteriia; order LZORAL124-64-63; family LZORAL124-64-63; genus LZORAL124-64-63. The sequence continues at coordinate 13,270 of JAZBOO010000386.1, forward strand.
AGTTCGTCGATCAGGCTCAGGTCCAGATCGCCATAGAGAGTCAAGGACAGGCTGCGCGGAATGGGCGTCGCACTCATGACCAGGACGTGGGACTGCCCGACATCCTCTCCCGAACGGGCCGACCGCCACCGCTGCCGGACCCCGAAACGGTGCTGCTCATCCACCACGGCCAGGGCCAGGCGGGGAATGCGCACGTCCTCCTGGATCACCGCGTGAGTCCCCACCAGCAGATCCACCTCGCCAGCCATCACTCCGGCGAGGATGGCCCGCCGTTCCGCGGAAACGGTGGAACCGGTCAGCACCTCGCAGGTCACGTCCAGCGGGCCGGCCAGGTCCTGCAGGGTTTGACCGTGCTGGCGAGCCAGGACCTCGGTGGGAGCCAGCAACACCGCCTGGTAGCCCTGCTCGATCACGAAGAGAGCCGCCAGAAAGGCCACCAGAGTCTTGCCCGAACCCACGTCCCCCTGCAGCAGGCGGTTCATGGTGACTCCCGAGCGCAGGTCCGCCAGAATTTCCTTCAGAACCCGGCGTTGAGCTCCGGTCAGAGCAAAGGGCAGGGCTTCGACCAATCGCCTGGTCAGATCACCCGGCCTGGCCAGGGTCAGGCCAGGTTGCCGGAGACGATGCGCCCGGCGCATGGCCATCAGCAGCTGGATGGCGAAGAGCTCGCGATACACCAGAGATTTCCGGGCGGCCACGCGATCCCGCTCCGTGGCCGGGAAGTGGATGTCCCGCAAGGCCTGGCCCAGGGGTTTGAGACCCCTTTCGCTGCGCAGAGCCCGGGGCAAGGGATCGACAATGGCCCGGGTGCCGGCAGCCTCCAGCTTCTCCAGGGCTTGCCACACCAGGGAGCGCAGCCAGTGCTGCCCCACTCCCGAGGTCAATCCGTACACCGGAACCAATCGCCCGGTGTTCAGGTTCAAGTTCTGTTCCCCCTTGGCTCCCTCGGCATCGGGTCCCGAGAGAAGCTCGAAATCCGGGTGGGCCAGCTGCCACCGCCCGGCCCTCCGTGCAGGGCGCCCGCTGAGCATCACCTTCAGCCCCGGACGAAACTGTTTCAAGACGTACCGCTGATTGAACCACACGCAGAACACGATGCCGGTGTTATCCCCCACGGTGACCGTCTGCAGGGAACCGCCCCGGCGCAACCGGCGTTCACTGGCCGTCAGCACTTCGCCGGCCACCGTCACTTCACGGTCGGCCTTCAACTTACCCAGGGGCACAACCTGGCTGCGGTCATGGTAGCGATGGGGAAAATGCTCCAGCAGATGACCGATGGTCTCGATGCCCAGACGCGTCAGCGCACGGGTGCGCGCCGGACCCACCGATTTCAGGAACTGGACTGGCGTGCTTAAATTGAATTCCGGTTTCATTTTCCCTGCCGAAATGTGGATAATTCCTTGCCGGAGACGGATCGGGATGTTAAATTGCCGCGTCTTGGAATTCAACCATCAGAGAAGGAGAGCCCCATGAGCAGGAAATGCTCTATTTGCAGCAAGGGCCCCCAGTACGGGAACCGGGTGAGCCATGCCCACAACCAGACCCGTCACCGGTGGCTGCCCAACCTGCAGAAGATCCGCTTTGAGCAGGACGGCAAGGTCCAGCGCGGTTACGTCTGCACCCGCTGCATCCGCACAGGCAGCGTCAAAAAGGTGGTCTGACTCCCTCGTCCGGTGAACCTGGACGAGGGGCGCAATCAGCCCCTCCGACCGACCCCAGCTCAAGGGATCCTTTTGAAAAGATGATATAGCCCTCTCGATTCCACGGGAGGGCTGATCTCGTTTTCGGACAGAGCTTCGATGGCCGACCGCAAGGGCTCCACCATATCCGCCGGCTTGATCCACCCGATATCGCCCCCCCGGGCGGCTGCCGGCCCCCCGGAATAGCGCACCGTCAGCTCTTCAAAATTGGCGCCCAGCTCCAGACTTTCCAGAACCTTGTCCAGGATTTCTTTCTGCCCCAGCACCATGTGCAGGATGTGAACCTTGCCTTCCCGGACGGCACCCAGCTGATCGGCGCGGGCCTGCATGATCCGGTCTTCCCAGGCCGCCAGCTCCGGCGCATTCTCTGGACTCGCTTCGCGCAGGACGGCAATCTCGCTCATGGCCTCATCCCACCGCTTGACATTTTCCAGCAGCTGGATGCGCACCACACGCGCGCTCAACATCTGCGGCTCGATCTCGATGGCCCGGGTGACATGGTACAGGGCCTCGTCGCTTCGGCCCTGCTTGTCCAGATGGACGCCGTAGTTGAAGTGGCCCACCGCATCGTCCGGCTGGGCGGCCAGAAAGATCTGAAAATGACTGCCGGCCTCTTCCACCGACCCGGTGACCTCGAGGGCGTTGGCCAGATTGAAACGGTGCTGACTGTTGGCGGGGTCCTGTTCCACGGCCAGGCGCAGATAAACCAGGGCCGAATCCATCTGATCGACGGCAAAAAACGCTTCGCCCAGACCTCCGTAGGAGGCGCTGCCCGGTTCCAGGGTGACCGCCCGGCGACAGAAAGCCAGGGCCTGATCCCTTTTTCCGGCCATGATGCTCAGCTCCGAGGCCGTCAGAAGGTCACCCACGGTGGGTGCCTTCTTCAGCATGCCGTCTTCGAGATGGCCCAGGCTTTTCTCCCATAATCCTCTGCTGGCCGCAATGTCGGCCATCAGGCGGTGCAACCAGAACTCGTCCATCCCCTGCCGCTTCATCTGCTCGAGAAGCTGATAACCCTTGGCCGGTTCTCCCTCGCTGAGCGACAGACGGGCCAGCCCTTCCAGGATGCCCATGTGATTGAAACCGTGCGAGAGCCCTGACTCCCATTCCGCTCGGGCCTCGGACACCCGGTTCAGCCGCAGCAAGGCCCGCCCGTGCCAGTACCGGGCCTCGGGGTCCTCCGGGGCAAGCTCCACCGCCTGAGCGCTGAAGGATTCCGATTCCTCGGGGCGGCCTTCACGCGCCGCCATGACCGCCAGCGGAAGCAGGGCCTCCACCGATGGGCCATTGACCTGGAGGCACTCCATGAGCGCCTTGCGGGCCTTGAGAAAGTCGGCGGCCTGGTATAGTTCCTTGCCCAGGAGGCAAGGGTCGGCCGGGTCCGGAGCGGTCTCCTGGGCAGGCGCTTCCAGGGCCAGCGCCAACAACAGGACAGGAAGCAGAGCCACGGCCAGAATCGGGGTGGGTCGAAGAATCAAAGCTTCTTTTCCTTTTCTGTTCAAGTGGTCAGAACGAAAGTCGATAATCGGAAAGAAGAACAAGCAGAAGCGGCCTGAGTTCCCCCGGCACTCGCCCAGCATTCCCCGGCGTTTCCGTCACGGGAGGCCACCTCGGCGAATTCCGCAGGAAAAGGAAAGATATACCCATGAGCGATCTGGCGAAACCCAGAATCCTGGTAGTGGAAGATGATCCGGATCTTCGCACCATCCTGCGTTTGCAGCTGGCCAGCCAGGGCTACGAGGTCATCGAGACCACCAACGGCGCCGAAGGCTTTGCCGCCATTCAGGAACAGGACGCTTCCTGCGTGATCCTGGATCTGATGATGCCGGTGATGGATGGCTTTGGATTCTTGAAGCGCGCCCGGAGCATCCTGGCCCTGCAGGACATTCCCATCCTGATCTTGACGGCCAGCGAAGATGAGCGCAATCGGATTCGTGGCTACCAGTACCAGGCGGACAGCTACATGAGCAAGCCGTATGACCTGGACGAGTTGACCGAGGAAGTGGGCCGGCTGTGCCAGTCTCGGCAGCAATCCTGACCTGAATTCACTCCCCGATCAGGCAATCCAGCTCCGGACCGGATCAAACCAGAACTTCGGTGAGAGCCAGTAACCCCATAGATTTTCGGGATGAGCCGCGGTCTGTCCATGCACCAGATCAGCCACCTCCTGCCCCCTGTTCTGACGCAACAGGCTGACCACCTGGGCCGGCAGGCAAGAGTCGGGCAGCACGGCGTTGATGGTCTCCCTCGTTCCCTTGAAATGTCCCGAAGCTTCGGCCGTCAACTGGAGCCGGAGTATCCTCTCGGAATTGAATCCCGCCTCCCGCAGGGTGCGGCAGAGAGCGGCACTCTCGGCATCTCGACCTTCCAGGAAAGCCACCCGTGCCTCGAGGAACGACCAGGCCTCCGGGGGGACATCGGCCACCTCGGCCTCTCCTCGCGCTCCCGGGGACCCCGGAAGCCTGGGCACCACTCCCTGGCACACGGACAGGCAACAGTCCAGGAAGCGCGGCCGCAGGTCGGGCTGGTCTCCGGCGGGCCACCCTCCGATGACGGAAGAAACCTCGGAATAGTTCTGCAATCTCAGATAGTGACCTGCGAGGAGGAACCGGAAAAGGGGTTCAGCCGTCCACTCGCCCGCCAGTTCCACCAGGCGGCGCGTACAGACCTCGGGCTTGCCCCTGAGGTCCTCGCTGGCCGCCAGCAAGAGCTCGGCCCGGGCAAAGGTCCGGATCAATCCCGGCCAGCCCTGGAGGATCTCAGGCACCTCCTCGGGATCGCCGGTCAGCAGGGCCAGGGCAGCCCGCAGGTAAGAGGCGAACAGATCTTCATGAGCCTGGGAATTCCGGCGCGGCCCCAGAGCCGCGTCCTTCTCCGCCAGAAATTCCCGGGCCTCGAACAGGCGGCCGGCATCGGCCAGGATCAGTCCCTTCAGGTCGATGGCGGCCAGGTAGGAATCGTTCAGCCCCAGAGCCGCTTCCACCTCGGCCAGCGCCTGGTCGGTCCGGTTGACCTGGAACAGGGCGGCGGCCAGGCGGGTACGGTAATCGGGATAGCGAGGCCTCTTGGCCACCAGGGCGGAAAACTTTTCCAGTCCCCGTTCCCAGTCCCCGCTGCGGCACATGGTGACCGCCTCGGCCACCTCTTCCTTTTCCGATCGCCCGCTCAGGACGCGCAACAACAGTTCCGACAGATCTTCAGGCAGGGAACTCTCGTCATAGGGGCCGGACTCCTGCAGGTGATCCACCAGCCAGTGGTTCACGCGCCGGCCCGATTCCAGCAGGGAATTCAGGCTGTCGGCACTTTCCCGTTTCCGGTCCAGCTCACCCAGGGCCACGGATTCCAGCAGGCGGGCCTGGATGAAGTCAGAGTTCAGTCGGAGCGCACTGCGGGCCTGGGCCAGGGACTCGGACCAGCGGCCGGAGTAGCCCTGGGCCGCTCCCAGCAAGCAATGAAGATCAGGGTAGGTTTCCCAGAGGCCCACCGCCTCCGCAAAGGGGGCCGCGGCCTGGGCATGACGCCCGGCCCGCATCAATCGTCGCCCCTCGTTCACCAGGGCCTGACGAAAATGATATCCGGCCAGGGAACCGGCGGGCGCATCGGTGCGCCCTTCCGCCGCAATCCGCAGATGGTCGATGGCATCGGCAAAACGGCCCTCTTCCAGAAGGGCCATGCCTTCGGCGTAGGCTTTATTCCGGGAGCCCCCCAGCAGCCGGTCGAACAATGACATTGCTAGTCCATGTATTTCCGGATGTAGGCCGGCGCTTTCCGGTCATCACCCGGGTTGTCGGGACCCAGACCGGCCGCCTCGGACCGGTTGACCCGCGGTGTCTCTTCCCTCAGGCCGGTTCCGGCCTCGGGAATCTCCACTTCCCCGATACTGCGCGTGCCCACGGGGCGCAAAAAACGGTCAGCTGTGCTGGTCGGCACATCGCGGGGCTCGACTGCTCCCGCTGCGGCGGCCTGGGCAAACAGGAAAGGTGGCTCCTCATCCTTGGCCACTGCCACTTCCCTGGCCGGCAAGGCCTCCAGGTCAGCCATCTTCTCAGGTTCAGGTTCCGCATCCGGCAGGGCGCCGGGCGCATCCGGCGCAAAAGCCAGGATCTCGTCCAGACTGCGCGGATCGCACCCCGGATCTTCGTCCAGGTCCTCGGCAAAAATCGGCGGCTCTTCGGGAACAGGTTCCTGCTCCACCGTTTCTTCAACCACGGGTTCCTCGGCTTCCTCGGCCACCTCGGTCTCTTCAGCCAGAATCGGTTCCTGGACCGCTTCCTGAACGGGGTCAGCCACCGGTTCAGGTACAGGTTCAGGTACAGGTTCAGCAACCGTCTCTGCCACCACGGCCGCCTGGTCGGTATTCTGCCCCTGCTGGAATCCCGTGGCAATCACGGTGACCTGCAGGGTATCGCCCAGCGACTCATCGATGCCGTATCCGAAGATCACATGGGCCTGCGGACCGGCCGCATCCTGGATGTACTGCATGGCCGCGGCCGTCTCGTGAAGCTGGACCTCACGGCCCAGGACGTTGACCAGCACGGCCTGGCTCCCGGCAATGCTCACGTCTTCAAGCAAGGGACTGCTGATGGCCTGTTCGGCCGCTTTCTGGGCGCGGTCCTCACCCTCGGCCCTGCCGGTGCCCATCATGGCCTCACCCATGCCCCGCATCACCGAGCACACGTCGGCGAAATCGAGGTTCATGGCATCGTGGCGGGAAATGATCTCGAATATTCCACGCGTGGCCTCGTACAGGACATTGTCCGCAATACGGTAGGCATCGTTCATGGATGTGTTGGGAGGGACGATTTCCAGCAATCGCTGGTTGGGAACCACGATCAAGGTGTCAACCGCTTCACGCAGACGGGCAATGCCTCGCTCGGCCTGCTCCTGCCGGACCCGGCCTTCGAACAGGAAAGGCCTGGTCACGATACCCACGGTCAAGGCCCCGCACTCCTTCGCCACCTCGGCCACCACGGGTGCGGCGCCCGTCCCGGTGCCTCCCCCCATGCCCGCGGTCACGAACACCATGTTCGCCCCGGACACGGCCTGGGCAATGGCTTCGCGGTCCTCTTCGGCTGCGGCCTGGCCCACATCGGGATTGCCGCCGGACCCCAACCCCTTGGTCAGGATACCGCCAATTTGCAGGCTGCGATGGGAAGGGCAGTCGTTGAGAGCTTGCAGATCGGTATTCAGGGCCATGAATTCCACACCGGAAAGCCCGGCGTCAATCATCCGGCCGATGGCGTTTCCTCCGGCACCACCGACACCAGCTACCCTGATATCCGTCAAACGCTCGACTTCGTCAGCGAATTCAAACATCATGCCGCCCGCCTCCTCCTTGAGTTGGGTCATGAAAACCAGCGAAATGGCCCCGCCATCCTGGCGAAACAGCTATTCCGGTGGATTTGATCTTTTCGTACGTTCTGTTTCTAGCACAGTGTCCAGGGTCCCGCCAAGGGAAAAACAGTAATCCAGCATTGTTTCTTTTTCACACCAATGGGAATCTCGAATAAAGATTCCCCTGACACCGGTCTGGCATCACCCCTTCGCCGCCAGTTGCCGCGAGGGAGGTGTGCGCCGGAACATTCCTCGCAACCGCCCCAGCAGCCCTCCGCCCTGACCAGGTTCGGCATTGTCGGGGTCGTCCAGGAGATCTCCGGCGGTCCACAGGCTGAGCCCGGCCACCGTGGCCCACTGCCCCGCCGGCAGGTCCTCGCTGCCCAGCAGTCGGGGACACACATAGCGTTCCCGGGCCGGCAAAT
>JAZBOO010000387.1:0-6039 GCA_036351155.1 Candidatus Krumholzibacteriia bacterium
CGATTCTGGGCTGGTTCCTGGTGGCGACCAGACTGAACAGCGAGGTCAGCGGAGTGACGGACCTCCTGAAGGAGGCGTCCGAACAGCTGTCCAATGCTTCGCGTGAGGTATCCGAATCCGGTCAGCAGATGGCCAACGGAGCTTCGGAGCAGGCGGCCTCTCTGGAAGAAGTGAGCGCCTCTCTCCAGGAGATTCAGGCCTCGACCCTGGGGAGCGTGGAACTGGCTCAGCAGTCGGACACGGCGGCGTCTCGTGCCCGAGGGGCGGCCGAAAAAGGTCTGCAGGCCATGAAGAAGATGACCGTGGCCATCGATGACATCAAGCATTCCAGCGTGGAAACCGCCCGCATCCTCAAGACCATCGACGAGATCGCCTTCCAGACCAACTTGCTGGCGCTGAATGCTGCAGTGGAAGCCGCCCGGGCCGGCGACGCGGGCAAGGGATTTGCGGTGGTGGCCGAGGAAGTGCGGAACCTGGCCGGACGCAGTGCCGAGGCGGCCAAGAATACTGCCAGCCTGATCGAGGCCTCCCAGGCCAATGCTGACAACGGCGTGACTTCTGCGACCGAGGTCGGCGGATTTCTGGAGGAAATTTCCACCGGTGTAAGCGAAGTGACCGAACTGGTGTCCCGCATGGCTTCGTCCAGCAGTGAACAGGCCGACAGTTTGCGTGATATCACCTCGTCGACCGAGCAGCTGGACGGGGTCACCCAGGCAAACGCCGCCACGGCCGAGGAGACGGCCTCGGCCAGCGTGGAGCTGAACAAGCAGGCCCAGGATGTCCATCAGGCGGTCGGTCGACTCAATGAAATCATCCGTGGTGCGGGGAATCGGTATCAGGAAATCTCGAGATCCCGACCCGTGACCAGGGGCAGTGTGGGGTTGCTGGATGTGGCGGCCAAACCTCGTCCCGCGGCGCCTTCACCTTCCCGGAACCTGCCCCCGGCTTCCCCGAAGGCTCGCACGTCATTTTCTGGGTCGGGGATCCACGAAGTCATCAATCTCGAGGACGAAGACCTGATTGAAATTTAACAATTTCAGCAGAGCCGCCAACCCTCCACGGTTGGCGGCTTTTTTGATGTTCTGTGGTCTGGAACAGAGCTTGCGATGGAGGAGGGCTTCTTTCGGGGAAAGCCTGGTTGCTCCAAATTGGCCAATGGATGGTAAATTTGGGGGTTTTCCGGCGGCAAAAAATTCTCCCGAGGGTGGCATTTTCTGGCGCAGGCCAAAATGGCACTATACATTTTGCCTTGGCAGACCCATGATGCCGCTGGCTGGTAAAACCTACCGGCCGTTACGCTTTTTACCGGGCGGAGTAACCCGCCTGGACGGCCCATTCCCTGGCTCCCTCGCCGCAGGCATTGCCCACGGGGTGAGGGAAGGAGGCGACTGAGTAGTCATGTCTTCTGAAAATGACCTGATCAGACAAGACGACGTCACCATCCGCTTTGTCGGCGATTCCGGCGACGGAATGCAGTTGACCGGAACCCAGTTCACCGACACCACCGCCAAGGTCGGCAACGATCTGGCCACTTTTCCCGATTTCCCCTCGGAAATTCGGGCCCCGGCAGGGACCCGGGCCGGCGTATCCGGTTTCCAGATCCACTTCAGTTCCCATGACATCTACACCCCCGGGGACGCCCCGAGTGTGCTGGTGGCCATGAACCCCGCGGCCTTGATCACAAATTACAAGGACCTGAAACCCGGCGGGATCATCCTGGTCAACACCGGTGCCTTCACCGAGCGTGATCTTCAACGGGCCGAACTGGAGTCCAATCCCCTGGAAGACGGCACCTTGACCGGGTTCCGGTTGATCCAGGAAGATATCAACCAGCGGACCATCGAGGCCCTCGAGGGAACCACCCTGGGCAAGAAGGACGTGCTGCGCTGCAAGAACTTCTACACCCTGGGCATGATGTACTGGCTGTACAGCCGTCCCATCGAACCCACCCTGGAATGGCTGGAGAAGAAGTTCGCCAAGAAGCCTGAACTGGTCGAGGCCAACAGCAAGGCTCTCAAGGCGGGGTACAATCACGGGGAACTTTTGCGTCTGTTCCAGGGCCGCTACGAAGTGCCCAAGCTGGATGACGCGCCCAAGGGAACCTACCGGAACATCATGGGCAACGAAGCCTTGGCCATCGGCCTGGTCGCCGGTGCCCATCTGGCTGATTTGAAGCCGTTCCTGGGGAGCTATCCCATCACCCCGGCCACCGACATTCTGCAGTACATGTCGTTGATGAAGAACTACGACGTCGTCACCTGCCAGATGGAAGACGAGATTGCCGGTATCTGTACGGCCATCGGCGCCTCGTTTGCCGGCCGCCTGGGCATCACCACCACCAGTGGTCCGGGTCTGGCCCTGAAGACCGAGGCCCTGGGTCTGGCGGTCATCACCGAGCTGCCCCTGGTTGTTGTGAACGTTCAGCGAGCGGGACCGTCCACCGGATTGCCCACCAAGGTGGAGCAGGCCGATTTGCTGCAGAGCATCTTCGGGCGAAACGGGGAAGCTCCCATTCCCGTGGTGGCTTGCAGTTGCCCGGCCGATGCCTTCGACTGCGCCGTGGAAGCTTGCCGGATCGCGACCGAGTTCATGACGCCGGTGATCCTGCTGAGCGACAACTACATTGCCAACGGAACCGAGCCCTGGAAGCTTCCGGAAATGGATGAGCTTCCTCGCTTCCCGGTGACCTTCGTCACCGACCCCGAGGGCTTCACCCCCTATAATCGCAACGAGAAGCTGGTGCGCGGCTGGGCCAAACCCGGCACGCCCAACCTGCAGCACCGCATTGGTGGGCTGGAGAAGGACAGCAAGACCGGTGCGGTCAGCCACGACCCGGACAATCACCAGATCATGGTGGAGTTGCGGGCGCAAAAGATCGAGAACGTGCGCGCGACCATCCCGACTCCCGAGGTCAACGGACCCGAAAGCGGCGACCTGCTGGTCCTGGCCTGGGGCTCGACCTACGGGGCCAACCGGGCGGCCGTCGAGCGGATGCAGAAGGAAGGCAAGAAAGTCTCCCACCTGCACCTGCGTCACGTGTGGCCTTTCCCCTACGGTCTGGAGGAGATTTTCTCCAAGTTCAAGCGGATCGTGGTGCCCGAGCTTAACATGGGACAGCTGGCCAGAGTGCTGACCAGCGAGTATCGGCAGTTCAACTTCGAAACCCATTACCAGGTCAAGGGCAAACCGTTCCAGGCCTTCCGGCTCAAGGAACATTTCGATAAAATTCTGGAGGAGATCTCATGAGCGAAGTCCAGCAACTGAAAGCCAAGGACTTCAAGTCCGACCAAGAGGTGCGGTGGTGCCCGGGTTGCGGGGACTACTCCATCATCAGCGGTGTGCAGAACACCCTGGCCAGCATCGGGGTGCCCAAGGAGAACGTGGTGACCGTGTCGGGTATCGGCTGCTCCAGCCGCTTCCCCTACTACATGGACACCTACGGATTCCACGGGATCCACGGCCGGGCCAACGCCATCGCCACGGGGGTCAAGGTCGCCAACCCCGATCTGGACGTGTGGGTGATCACCGGTGACGGTGACGGTCTGTCCATCGGCGGCAACCACATGATCCACTCGTTGCGGCGCAACGTGAACCTGAAGATCATCCTGTTCAACAACGAGATCTACGGGTTGACCAAGGGCCAGTATTCTCCCACCTCCCCTCGGGGTCTGAAGACCAAGACTTCGCCCTTCGGGTCGGTGGATGCTCCCTTCAATCCCATCCAGCTGGCGCTGGGTGCCGGGGCCACCTTCGTGGCCCGGACCATGGACGTTCGGCCTGCGCACATGAAGGAAGTCCTTCTGGCCGCAGCGCAGCACAAGGGGGCAGCGTTTGTCGAGGTGTGGCAGAACTGTGTCATCTTCAACGACGGCGCCTACAAGAGCTGGACCGACAAGGCTGTGCGCGACGAGAAGATCGTGGACATCAATGCGGGTCAACCCATGATTTTTGGCAAAGACAAGGACAAGGGACTGATCATGGACGGCTGCAATATCAGCGTGGGCAAGGCGGAAGAGGCCTCCACCTGGCAACCGGCCGGCGAATGTGCCGGGACCGCCTTCATCATGTCGCAGCTTGATCGCCGTGAAGACATGCCCCGTCCGTTCGGTGTGTTCCGCCAGGTGGAACAGCCCACCCTGGATGAGCTGGTCAAGGGCCAGATCGACGAGGTGACGGCGCAGAAGGGTGTGGGGGATCTGAAGGATCTCATCTATACGCGGGATGCCTGGGTGGTGGATTAGTCCTCACTGACGGCTGACACAAAAGAATCCCGGGATGTCCTCGGCCGCGCTCCTTCGGAGCTGGCCTGCGGAGTACCCGGGATTCTTTTGTGTCAGCCGTCAGTGAGGAACACCATCGATCTGGCATAGCTGGGGACGTTGTCGGCAGGGGCAGGCAGATCTTGATGTCGCGAAGGCTCTCCCGATGTGGATGCATTCTTCCCCAAGTGTGGGGTCAACCTGGCAAATCCCGGTCGATGCAGGTCGTCTTTCCCTGTATCGTATGGTCAGCAAATAGGTTGTGGTGTTCTTGCGCTCAACGATGGAACAGCAGTGAACCCAGCAATTTCAGGCCCCCACCAAGGGTTCCCTGTTTGCTCCACCAATCCACATCTATGCCAAGTTGATGTATCTTGTTGTGAAGTAGAGACAGGTCAGACACGCAAAAACCCTGGTCATCCCGCAGGCAAGCTCCGAAGGAGTGCAGCCGAGGACGACCAGGGTTTTTCGTGTGTCCGACCTGTCTCTACTTCAGCAACATGATCTTCCGATGATCAGTACCCGTCGCCGTCACCAACCGCACATAGTACGCTCCGCTGGGCACCTGCCGCCCGGCGTTGTCCTTGCCCTGCCAGATCCGCTCGTGCGGCCCGGCGGCCAGGCTCTCCGAAGCCAGGGTACGCACCAGGCGGCCCGACACGTCGAAGATCGCCACCTGAACCGAGCCGGGCTTTGACAGCTCGAACCGGATCCTGGTCTGGGGATTGAAGGGGTTGGGGACATTGGTCAGCAACCGGGTCACGGCCGCAGGCAGATTCTGAACCGTGTACTCGACCTCGGGGCTGCGCGGACCTTCACTTCCATCCTGCACCAGGCTGTAACTGTAGTTCAGCACGCTGCCGCTTTCGAATCCGGCCGGCGTGTCAAGATAGGTGACCTGTCGGCCCAGGATGGTCTCGGGCAGGTCGGTCAACCGCTGAGGTTCTTCCATCCCGGAACGCCGATACACATGGAATCCCTCGCAGGGACTCTCGGGTAGATCCCAGCTGAGGGCAACCTGCTGGCCCTGGGCGGTGACTGTCGGCTGCTCGGGCCGTTGCACATCCAGGGGATTCCTGTTGATGAAAGCGACTTCTGCGAACCCGGTGAAAGGAAACATGGGCAAGAGGACACCCGAGTCCGCCCCGCTGGCGAACACCATCGAACCGGGCAGGGAGGGAATACTGGCCGGGCCCAGGGTCAGGTAGATCTCCATGTAAGGATCGTAGATGAAATAGTTGAACTCGGCCAGCAGCACATCGGGCGTGGGGGGTAAGGGCTCGCCGAGCCCCACGATGAAATCAGGAGCATTTCCGATGTTGAGGGCCTGACCCATGAGGGTGCTCCCGGCAAAAAAGGCCGGCCCCACGAGTTCATGTCTCAGTTCCCAGGCGGCGACGCCCTCAGGAACTGAGCAGTTTTTCAGAACAAGATACCCCGTGATTATACCAGGGTTAGGCAGATAGCCATCGTTCACCAGGTAGCTGCCGGAATCGAAGAAAATCCCCACGATATCTTCATCCGTGGGCGGCGGTCCCAGTTCGGCCGAGCCGGTGCAGGTGACCGGCTCACAGCTGGATCCGCCCAGGCTGATGGTGCAGGAGAAGTCCCCGGCGGCCTGAGGATTGAACAGCACCATGAACTGGTGCAGGGCCCCTGGGGGCAGGTTGACCGGGAAGGGCGCCACATAGAAATGGTCACAATCCTCGTACGGGGTGACCGTCAGGGGAACGTTGCCGGTGTTCTGCACGGTGAAGTAACTCTGGGTGGCGCTGCCCAC
>JAZBOO010000388.1:0-5342 GCA_036351155.1 Candidatus Krumholzibacteriia bacterium
CGAGAACGGGAAGCGCAACATCGGCATGTACCGCATGCAGGTGTTCGATGGGCAAACCACCGGGATGCACTGGCAGATCCACAAGACGGGCGCCTCGCATCATGCCGAACACGAGAAGAAAGGGACGCGGATGCCCGTATGCGTGGCCATCGGGGGCCCCCCGGTGATGACCTATGCCGCCACCGCGCCGTTGCCCCCGGACATCGACGAGGCCATGTTCGCCGGGTTCCTGACCGGACAGCCGGTGGCCATGACCAGGGCCATCACCTGCGATCTGGAAGTGCCGGCCGAAGCCGACTTCGTGATCGAGGGCTACGTGGAGCCGGGCGAGCGCCGCATGGAGGGCGACTTCGGCGACCACACCGGCTGGTACAGCCTGGCCGAGGAGTTCCCGGTATTCCATGTGACGGCGGTCACAAGCCGGCGCAACCCCATCTACCTGACCACCATCGTGGGGCGTCCCCCCATGGAAGACGGCTGGCTGGGGTGGGCCACCGAATGCCTCTTCTTGCCCCTGCTGAAGGTGCCTCTGCCCGAGGTGGTCGATTACCATCTGCCGGTGTCGGCCTGCTTCCACAATCTGGTGATCATCAGCATCAAGAAGCGCTATCCGGGCCACGCCCGGAAGGTGTGCCAGGCCTTGTGGGGCACGGGGCAGATCATGTTCACCAAGACGGTGATCGTGGTGGACGAAGACGTGGACGTGCACAATCCTCACGAAGTGCTGTGGCGGGTGACCGGCAGCCTGGACCCGGCGCGGGACGTGTTCTTCAGCGAGGGTCCGGTGGATCAGCTGGACCACGCCACCAACCTGGCTTGCTACGGGGGCAAGATGGGCATCGACGGCACCCGCAAGCTCAAGGGTGAACTGGGTTACGAGCGTGAATGGCCCGAGGTGGTGGCCATGGATCCCGCGGTCAAGGACATGGTGGCGGACAAGTGGGCCTCCCTCCTGTCGCAGCTGAAGGACGGCCGATGACCGAACACTCGCCCCCCGATTTTCAGGACATCCACGCCCGCGACACGCAGACCTGGCAGGTCAAGGACCAGGAAAGCCACGCGCCCAAGGTGCGGTCCATGTTCGCGCGCATCAGCGGCGTGTACGATTTCATGAACCACTTCCTGAGCCTGAACCAGGACAAGAAGTGGCGTCGGCATGTGGTGGCGCGCATCGACCAGGACGCCTGGGAAATTCTGGACCTGTGCGCCGGCACCTGCGACCTGGCGCTGACCTGTCATCGGCAGGGCAAAGGGCGCAGCCTGATCGCGGCCGATTTCTGTCCCGAGATGCTGCAGCAGAGCCGCGGCAAGAAGGGCGCCGAAAAGCTGCAGCTGACCGCGGCCGATGGCCTGAATCTGCCCTTCCTCGACCGCAAGGTCGATGCGGTGACGGTGGGCTTCGGGGTGCGCAACTTTGCCGATGTCAGGCGGGGCCTCGAGGAAATCACCCGCGTGCTGCGCCCCGGTGGGCAGCTGTTCGTGCTGGAGTTTTTTCGGGATGATCCCGCCGCCGAGGGCGAGGGCCGCGGGGTGCCCGGGCTCATCCGCTTCGGACTGAACACGGTGATTCCTGCCCTGGGCAAGCTGGTGGGCCGCGATGGTGACGCCTACAGCTACCTGCCCAGCAGCATGGGCGAGTTCCTCACACCCGAGGGCTTTGCCGCCCTGCTGCAGGAGTACGGTTTCGATGAGGTCTTCATCGAGCGACAGACCTTTGGCATTGCCCACATCGTGGGAGGGAGACTCCAGAATGACTGACCGGAAAAGCACCACACTTCCGCCCATCGCCGTGGCCTGGACCGGAGCCAGCGGCCTGGCCTACGGCGTGCGCCTGGTGGACGTGCTGCTGCAGGCGGGGCGCAACGTGGACCTGGTGATCAGCAGCGCCGTGGAGCAGACCGCGCCGGTGGAGCTGGGGCTGTCGGCCGCCGGCGTGGTGGAGCGTCTGCGCAACCTGGGCCCCGGCCACCTGGAGATCTACGGGCAGCGCGAGTTCGCCGCGCCCATGGCCAGCGGGTCGGCCCTCGGCGGCCCCTACGTGATCATTCCCTGCAGCATGGGCACAGTGGGGCGCATCGCCGCCGGCACCAGTGAGACCCTGCTGCTCCGCGCCGCCGATGTGTGCCTGAAGGAGCGGCGCAAGCTCATCATCGTGCCGCGCGAGACGCCGCTGGCCACCCACCACCTGGAAAATCTGGCCAAGCTGAGCGCCATGGGCGTGGTGGTCATGCCGGCCATGCCGGGCTTCTACCATCGGCCCAAAACTCCTGGCGACATGATCGACTTCATGGTCCAGCGCGTGTGCGATCACCTCGGCGTGCCGGTGAAGCTGACCCCCCGCTGGGGCGAGCCCGAACCGCCCGCCGAAGAGATGGTCTGATGAGCCTGATTCGCCGCTACCTCGACCTGATCAAGTTCGAGCACACCATCTTTGCCCTGCCTTTTGCGGTGATGAGCCTGCTGGTCGCCAGCAACGGCCGCCCGGCCTGGACCACCCTCCTGTGGGTGCTGGTGGCCATGGTGGGGGCGCGCAGTGCGGCCATGGCCTTCAACAGGCTGGCCGACGCCCGGATCGACGCAGCCAATCCCCGCACCAGTGATCGCCACATTCCGGCCGGGGCGATATCGGCCAAGGGGGCGGGATTGTTTGTTGTGCTGTCGGCAGCCTTGCTGGTGCTGGCCGCCTTCATGCTGAATCCGCTGTGCTTCTATCTCAGCCCGGTGGCTCTGCTGGTGGTGCTGGGGTACTCCTACATGAAGCGCTTTTCCCCACTGGCCCATCTGGTGCTGGGACTGGGGCTGGGCATTGCGCCGGTGGGGGCCTGGCTGGCTGTGCGCGGTGAGTTTGCCGCCTTTCCCCTGTGGCTGGCGGCCGGGGTGCTGTTCTGGGTGGCGGGTTTCGACACCATCTACGCCTGCCAGGATGCCGAGTACGACCGCAAGGTGGGCCTGCACTCCCTGGCCTCGCGGCTGGGAGTGGCCCGGGCGCTGACGGTTTCGCAGATCTTCCATGTGCTGAGCGTGGCCTTCATGGCGGGCGCCTTCCGCCGGGCCGAGCCGCTGGGCTGGGTGGCCCTGGCCGGCGTGTTCATCATGGCCGGCCTGCTGGCCTGGGAGCAGGCCATCGTGCGCGGGGGCGATATGCGGCACATCGACAAGGCCTTCTTCACCATCAACAGCTGGATCGGCATGATCTTGCTGGGGGCTGTGGTGGTGGATCTCTACCTGGTGTGATTTTCTGATCATTCCACCGCAACTTTTCGCCGTGCCTCGTCCGTGTTTGGGGAAGATCTTCGATCTTTCCCATCAAACGGAGGCCACGGACCCATGTCACGCTCACCCCTCTTGAAAACACTCCTTTTGACCTTCTTGTTGCTGACCATCGTGGCCGTTCCTGCGGCCAGGGCGGAGTATTTCGCGGTTTTTGCCGACGGCACCGGACCTTACCCCAACATTGCCGCGGCCGTGGCGGCCGCCGATGAAGGAGACATCGTCAACCTCTTCCCCGGGGTCTATTCCGGACCGGGAAATCGCGACGTGCTGGTCAACAACGACATCATCATCCAGGCCAATGATCCGCTGTGGACGGTGACCATCGATTGCGGTGGCAGCGCCACGGATCCCCACCGCGCTTTCATTGTCCAGAACAGTGGCGTGCAGATCAAATATTTGAAGATCGTGGGGGGTTACCAGGAGCAGGGCGGGGCCATTCTCAGCACGGGATCTTACCTGGAGCTGGAAAGGTGTGAATTTCTCAGCAACCATGCCACCGAGGCCGGGGGTGCGGTGGCGGTGGACGGAGGATGGCTCGTCAGCGAACGCTCCATCTACGCGCGCAACCGGTGTGATGAGGAAGGGGGGGCAATCCATGCCCAGGACGGGGCCCAGATTTCGCTGGGCCAGAATACCATGGTGAGCAACGGCGCGAGTCATGGTGGGCACGTCTACCTGACCGAGAATGCCGATCTGACGGTGGACCGATCTCTCCTGGTTTTCGGGACAGGCGGCGCCGCGGTCGAGGACTACTACAGCCCGAACATCACCATCACCTGCACCGATGTCTTCGGCAATCAGGGCGGGGACTGGGTATACACTCTCATGGGTCAGATGAGTGCCGGGGACAACAAGAACATCGACCCCCAAATGATCGATCCCCTGGGACCGGAGCCCGATTACTTCTTCGTGCTGGGGTCGCCGGTCTGGACGGGCGCCAGTTTATGCAACCACCTGGGGGCTCTCACGGGTGACCTGCACGATGGTCCTGCGCGCTACACAATCCTGCCCGACGGTACGGGCATGTTTCCCAGCATCCAGGAGGCCATGGCTGAGATCGCCCCGGGAGGCATCATCGAGCTGGACCCCGAGCCGTACCACCTGGACCTCGACCACGGGCCGATGAACCCTCTGGGACACGCCATGACGGTGCGCACTCGGCCCAACGAGGCCGGAATGCGAGCCACGCTGCGGAACACCGACATCGACTGGTGGTTGGTACTGGAAAACGACGAGGACGAAACCACCCTTTTCGAAGACCTGGTTTTCCATTGTCAGGGACTGGGTGGCGGCGGCTTCAAGATCAGAGGATCCGTGGGTGCCCGGTTCGTGAACTGTGAAATCCGGAATCAGTATGGCGCAACCTCCCACGGGGCGGTGGACATCGAGAACGATACGGGTGAGCCGGCCACGGTCTCGTTCACCGACTGTGTTTTCACCGAGAACTGGGCCGGCCCTTGCATCGAGGCCGACCACTGGAACATCGATCTGGTCAATTGTGATTTTCTGGACAACGATGGTGGTAGCGGTGCCTCGGCTCTGGATCTTCGCGAAAGCCAGGGGACCATCAGGGGTTGCCAGTTCGAGAACAACCTCTCCGTGGGAAGGGGAACCATCAATATCGAGGGGAGCGCGGGGCAGGAAATCCGCATCCTGGGCGGACACTTCATCGACAATACCGCCGGAGTGAGCGGTGGGAACATATCCCTGCGAGGAGAAATGGATCTGTTCATGGACAGCGTCATCATGACGGGTGCCCAGGCAGAAAGGTTTGGCGCGTGCATTTACACCGACACCGGCGGGAACGGTGCCCGGGTGACCCTGGCCGACTGTATCTTCAACGCTCCCGAAGACGGTACAGTTCTGGATTCAGGGGGAGCCATCAATTTCTGGTATCGGGACGTGACCATGTCTAGCTGTGTTTTTCGCAACTGGACCGTGGAAGGTGTTGGGGGTGCGATGCGTCAGACGGGGGGCTCCATGGACATGCAGGAATGCACCTTCGAGGGCAACCAGGCCGGAAGCGATGGCGGCGGTATTTATCTTGCCAACCTGGATCTGGTTCAGAC
>JAZBOO010000389.1:0-28652 GCA_036351155.1 Candidatus Krumholzibacteriia bacterium
CGGGGAACACACCATCAGCTTCGAGTTCGAGAAGGTGCCTGGTCAGAATGAATGGATCTGGACGGCGTCCATGGACGGCGGCGAGGAAATCCTGAGCGGGGGATCCGGACGTATCCGCTTCACCGATGAAGGGGCCATCAGCAACTTCACCTACAGCGATGAATCCGATGGATTGACCTTCGATCCCAACCAGGAGGGTTCCGAAGGGGCCGCCCTGGTGACGCTGGGGATCGACTATGGGGAAATCGGCGCGCTCACGGGGCTGACGCAGTTCGAAGGCACGGGAAATCTTCAGTCCATCGCCGACGGGTATGGCACCGGCAGCCTGGTGGACTTCAACATCGACCAGAGCGGCATCATCACCGGTATCTTCAGCAACGACACCATGCGGAACATTGCCCAGCTGGGCATGGCCACCTTCAGCAACTCCGACGGCCTGATGCGTGAAGCAAACAACACCTATCGCCGCAGCGGCAACAGCGGGCAGGCAGTGGAATCCTTTGCGGGGACCGGGGGCATGACCCTCGTGCCCGGAGCGCTGGAGACCAGCAACGTGGATCTGGCCAAGGAATTCACCAACCTGGTGGTCGCCCAGCGCGCCTTCCAGGCCAACAGCCGGGTCATCACCACCGCCGACCAGGTGATGCAGGAACTGGTCAACCTTGTCCGCTAGTCGGGCAGGTGATCCGCCGGCGGATTGACCAATGATCGGGGCCCCGCACCTGGCTGCGGGGCCGGCCACCATCGCCGCCAATCCGCTCAAGGAGCTAAAGTCGATGATCAAAGTCACGAAACTAAATGGGACGCAGCTGGTGGTGAACGCCGATCTGATCGAGTTCATCGAATCGACTCCCGACACCCTGATCAGCCTGACCACCGGCCGCAAGATCATGGTGCTCGAAGAACTGGACGACGTGATCAGAAGTGCCATGGGATATCGGGCACAAACCCGCATCTATCCGGTGCCAACCGGCGGGTCCGGATCGGTTTTCGAAGGCGAAACCGGATCCAACAGATGATGAGGGTCAGAGGCGTAAGATAAGGGAACCAGGGGAATTAGCTTGGATATCGCAACAGTAGTCGGAATCGTGATGGCCTTTGGATTGATCGTCTGGTCGATCCTGCTAGGCGGGAGCTTGAGCGGCTTCATCGACATGCCGTCGGTGGCTGTCGTGGTGGGCGGTACCATCGGCGCGCTGTTGATCAACTTCCCCTTGCCCAAGTTCCTGAGCATGATCAACCTCTTCAAGAAAACCTTCCTTTTCAGCCTCGAAGATCCCGACATCGTGATTTCCAAGATGGTGGGCTACGCCGAGCGAGCCCGCCGGGAGGGTATGCTGGCCCTGGAAGAGGATTCCGAGAACGAAACCGACGACTTTCTGCGCAAGGGATTACGCCTGGCCGTGGACGGTACCGATCCCCAGCTGCTGGAAAAAATACTCGAGACCGATGTGGAACAGATCGAGAACCGCCACTCCGAGGGTGCCAAGATCCTGTCCACCGGGGGCACATTTGCTCCGGCCTTCGGAATGATCGGGACCCTGATCGGCCTGGTGAACATGCTTTCGAGCCTGGAAGACCCCACCCAGATCGGTGCCGGTATGGCCACCGCTCTGATCACGACCTTCTATGGCGCCGTCCTGGCCAATGCCGTTTTCTTGCCCCTGGCCGGAAAACTGGAAACCCGCAGCAAGGAAGAGATGGTCATCAAGAACATGGTCATCGAGGGCATCATGGCCATCCAGAGCGGCGACTCGCCACGCATCGTGGAAGAAAAACTGAAATCCTTCCTGTCCCCGACCGAACGCAAGAGGGTCGAAGCAGCGAAGGAAAAAGCGGCCTGACCGGACTCCCCATGAACTGAGCGATCCGGCCGGGAAACCGGGAGGCCCCCGTGGCGAAGAAGAAGTGCAAGAACATCATCATCAAGCAGGGGCTGGACGACTGGGTCATGACCTACGGGGACATGATGAGTCTCCTGCTGACCTTTTTCGTCCTCATCGTATCCTTTTCCAGCATGCAGGAGACCAAGTTCGAGCAGGCGGTTTCGTCTCTGCATGAGGCCTTTGGCGTGTTGCAGAACGCCGAATCGGTGATCGAGCTGGAAACGCCCATCGTGCCCAACCACGAACCTCAGGAAGAGGAAGCGGAGTTCCTGTACGAGGTGCGGGCGGTGGAAAAAATGGTGATGGAAAAGGGCCTGGACAAGGATGTCGAGGTCGAGGTCACCGACGAGGGTGTCCTGTTCCGGCTGAACAGCGAGTTCGCCTTCCGGAGCGGCGGGGCCGAGCTCCAGGAAGAGCCCCGAGGCATTCTGGACAAGTTGACCTCCTTCTTCAAGAAGTTCCCCTACAGCATCAAGATCGAGGGCCACACGGACACAGTGCCCATCAATTCGCCCAAGTTCCCTTCGAACTGGGAATTGTCCGCGGCCAGGGCCGTCTCTGTGGCACGATACTTTCAAGGGATGGGCTTGCCGCCCGACCGCATTGCGGCCACGGGAATGGGGGAATTTCACCCCATCGCCGACAACGGAACAGCGGAAGGCCGGGCCAAGAACCGCAGGGTGGAGATTTTCCTGCGTCTGGCCAAAAAGGATCTGCCCAGGAACGGACAGTTGCCCATGGTCCTGGAGACCCCACCGGGCGAAGCAGCGGGCGATCAGGCGAAAGAAAATGAGCCGGTACGGCCAATAATCAACCCTGTCACCGACAAGCTGGGAAGCCTGCAGCGACAGATAAGGCCCTGAGCAAGGAGATTGATCCATGGCTGACGAAAAAAAGGACGCCAAAGAGGAAGGCGGGGGCAAGGGACCCCTGGCCATTTTCGAGAACAAGGCGATTCTCCTCGGGGTCATCGTCGTGGTGCAGGCCCTGGTGGCCATCGGTTTGACCCAGTTCCTGATCGTGCCCAAGCTGGGCGTCCAGGGCGCCGACATGTCGGGCAAGCCCGAAGCCCAGGCTACCGCCGAGATGCCGGAAATGGGCGTTCTGGTGGGGCTGGAGGACGTGATCGTGACTCTGGTGTCGGATTCCCAGAAAACCCGATATCTGCGGATCAACATCAATCTCGAGGTCCAGAACGCCATGGTGGCCAACGTGGTGACCACCCGGTTGCCTCAGTTGCGCGACCTGGTGATCATGACCTGTTCCGGTAAAACTCCCGAAGACCTTTCGACCCCCGAGGGCAAGAAAGGCCTGCGTGACGAGATTTTCCGCCGGATTGACGAGAAGATGCCCGAGGGCACCCTGATGAACGTGTATTTCCACACTCTCGTGGTCCAGTAACAAAGCAGAGGCATTCCGTGGCTGACAACCTGGACAACGAAACCCTGGACGATCTGGACCTCGACTCCGCCATCGGTGCAGCCGAGGAGCTGGTGGGTGCCGTGGACAATGGCCTGGGAGTGGACCTCGAGGACGTCCTGAACGCCGACTCGGACGAGGACGACCTGGGGGACGGACCCAAACGTTACGACTTCAACCGGCCCACCAATATTTCCCGGACTTTCGAACAGAATCTGCAATCCATTGCCGAATCATTTGCCAAGACCGGGAGCATCGATTTCACCAGCCTGATGCGCATGACCACCACCGTGGAATTCATGGGGCTGAAGCAGACCACTTTTGCCGAATATCTGGACGAGATGCCCAACCCCACCTGCGGCGCCATGGTCACCCTGGCTCCCCTCAAGGGCTATTCCCTGGTCCACATTGACCTGGGACTGTGTTTCGTCTTCTTGAAAAAGCTCATGGGCGGAACTCCGGACATGGAGGACACCGTCCGTGAGTTTACGGAGATCGAGCGGGGCATAAATGCGGGCCTGGTGGGGCGATTCACCGAGATTTTCCGCAAGGCCGCCTCCAAGCTGATCAAGGTGGAACCCGGGTTCGTGAACCTGGAAAACAATCCGAACTATCTGAGTGGCATTGCCGATGGTGAAGCCATGATCATCCTGAAGTTCCGGGTCAAGGTGGACACGGTGGAGGGCCCCGTGGAACTGGGCCTGCCCTTGCCGGCTTTCACCCCCGTGCGGGACATTTTCGACCCGGTTCAGGAAGTCGAGTTGCGCACGCCCCAGGAACTGAAGGAAGACCGCCGCAAAGTCCTGGATATGATCCAGGGCACCGGCACGGAACTGACTGCGGAACTTGGTGGTTACGAAACGACACTTGAGGAAATACTCAAGCTCAAGGTGGGAGATCTGCTCCACCTGCCGCAGAGCGTGAATAGCCCCCTGCGCGTCATGATCGAAGGCCAGAACGCCTGGGAAGGCGAAGCTGGCCGCATCGGGCAGAGCCGGGCCGTCAAATTGATCCGACAGTTGAACAAGGAGTGACCGGAATGACCACTGAAGACACCATGTCGAGCGGCGGAAAAGACGGTGGCGTGGCCACAGCCGAAGCCAGTCAGGGACGCAGGGACCCCGAGAGCAACGCCCTTCTGGAAGATCTCGGAATTTCCGGTGGCGATGGCGCCAATCTGGATCTTCTGCTGGATGTCAATCTGAAGGTGACCGTGGAACTGGGTCGTTCACATCTCAAGTTCCGGGATGTCCTGAATCTGACCAACGGTTCGGTCGTGGAACTGGCCCGACAAACCAGTGAACCGGTGGACATCATGGTCAACGGAGCCTTGCTGGCCACGGGCGAGGTGGTGGTGGTGGACGACCATTTTGCCGTCCGCATCACGAAACTCCTGAGTCGGGTGGAAAGGCTCAAGCGGGTGCTGTGATGGTTTTTCTGGGCGAAACCGGCTCCATGGCCCGGTCGCTGACCAGCGACCCCGGCTTCAACCTCTGGCAGACCCTGGGTGGACTGATCCTGGTGTTCGGCTTGCTCATACTCTGCCTCAAGCTACTGGGCAAGTGGAATCGACGATCGGCCCAGGGAGAGTCCAGCCTCCTGACCGTGTGGGCCCTGGGGCCCAAGCGGGAAATCCAGGTCCTGAGGCTGGGGGCAGAGGTCCATTACATCTATCGCCACGAAGGCTCCATGGTGCTCCTCAAGCAGGAATCCCTGGAGGAATGGGAAGCGCAGCAGGCGGCCACGGTCAAGCCCCAGGCTGCGGCGACATGGCCGAGCTTTCTGGGACAGCTGGGGGCCCGGTTTTCCCGTGAAGATTCCGGCGCCGACCTCACCCCGCATCCCCGTCGACCGCTGCGGGTAGGGGACCTCCTGCCCTGATATCGCACTGATCAATTCCTGGCCGCTTTTCAGGCACCCCAGCCTCGGGGTGCCTTTTCCTTTTGGCTGTGCACCATCTCCCCGGGCTCCTGAAAGCACCCTAAACAGGCATTTGAGAGGATTTTTTGGACTTCTTCCTGACCGCCATCTGTCCGGACAGATGGCACAGGCATTGCCTTTCTTCGCCCAGGTACCCGTCCCTCCGGGTTGTGACCGGATCAAACCGAGGATTGTCCATGACACGCGCTCAGCTCACCATTGATTTTCGTCATCTGGCTCCCGCCATCCTGATCTGTGGGGCCCTTCTGGGTGCCCTCATGGTCCCGGTCCACGCCTGGGCGCAGGTCCAGACCGCCGACCCCATCGCCCCGATCAACGACGAAGCCGCTGAACCTCCCGTTTTGACCCTCAAGCTGGAGGGCTCCGACGGGGTCGCGGGCATGGATTCCGCGCTCAAGATCGTCCTCTTGATGACCGTCCTGAGCCTGGCTCCGGCCTTTCTGGTTTTGCTGACCAGCTTCACGCGCATTGTCATCGTCCTGGGATTCCTGCGTCAGGCCATCGGGGCCAATCAGGCTCCCAGCAACCAGATCATCATTGGCCTGGCCCTTTTCCTCACCGTGGTGGTGATGTCGCCGGTCCTCACCCAGATCAACGCCGAAGCCCTGCAGCCCTTGATGAACGATGAAATTTCCCAGGAGGAGGCCCTGGCCAAGGCTCAGGAGCCTCTCAAAAGCTTCATGCTGAGCCAGGTCAGGGAAAAGGACATCGCCCTGTTCCTGGACCTGACCAACACCCTGACTCCGGACACCCCGGAAGAACTCTCCATGCTGGTCGTGGTCCCCGCGTTCGTGCTCAGCGAGCTGAAAACCGCCTTCCAGATGGGTTTCATCATCTTCATCCCCTTTCTGATCATCGACATGATCGTGGCCTCGGTGCTCATGTCCATGGGAATGATGATGTTGCCCCCGGTTCTGATCAGCCTGCCCTTCAAGCTATTGCTTTTCGTGATGGTGGATGGGTGGTTCCTGGTCGTGAAATCCCTGGTCCAGGCTTTCCAGTAAGGCAGGACCATGATCGGCAGAGACCTGAAACGTCCACAAGGAGCCTCCCTGTGACCCCTGAAGTAGTGATCGAGATTGGTCAATACGCCATGCGGACGGTGATCTTCGTCGCCGGACCCATGCTCATTTCCGGCATGATCGTGGGACTGGCCATCAGTATTTTCCAGGCAGCCACCCAGATCAACGAGATGACCATGACCTTCGTCCCCAAGATCTTGACGGTGTTTGTGGTTCTGATCCTTTCCTTGCCCTGGGCTATCAACCAGCTGACCAGCTTCACCACGGAAATGTTCAACCGCATCGCCAACATGTAGGGGCCCGGGTGCAATACAGCATCGACATCAACATTTTGGCCGTCACCGCCAGCCTGGCGGTGCGCTTCGGTGTTCTGGCGGCCACCCTGCCCTTGCTGGACATGAAGAGCGTGCCCCCGCTGTGGCGGCTGGGCCTGGCCTTCTGCTTTGCTGCCGCCCTGGCCCCGGGCGTGGCGGCAGGATTGCCGGCCGGAGCCATCAGCATGTCCTGGCAAAGTATCGTGGTGGAGGGAGTCCGTTCCCTGGTGGTGGGAGCCATGCTGGGCTTCACGGTCAACCTGGTGTTCATTGCTGTCCGGTACGCCGGATCGGTGGCCGGCATGCAGATCGGTTTTGCCATCGTGAACAGCTATGACCCCATGAGCAACAGCCAGGTTTCGGTCATCTCCCAGCTCTATTACCTCCTGGCGGTATTGCTGTTCTTCGTGACCGGGGCCTACCAGATCCTGGTGACCGCCATGTTCAAGTCGTGTGTGGTGATCCCGCCTTTTGCCACCTTCTCTCCCGTGGGGGGAGCCTGGCAAATTCTGCAAGAATACGGCTCCATCTTTGTCCTGGGTTTGCGGATTTCGGCCCCGGTTGTCCTGGTGCTTCTTCTGGTTTCCGCCAGCATGGGCATCGTGGTCAAGACCGTGCCCCAGATCAACATTCTGGTGGTGGGCTTTCCCATCAAGATTGCCGTGGGGCTCATCACCCTGGGGCTTTCCCTGGTCTTCTTCCGCACCATTGTGATCAACATGCTGGCCGGGATGAGTGAACAGCTGGCCCGACTGCTGCTGGCCATGAGATGACAAATAATCTTCCACCCCGGCCACCAGGGCCTGACCCGAAGGAGGTGAGGAATGGCTGAAGACTCCGGAGCAGAGAAAACAGAACGAGCGTCCGGTAAACGGAGAGAAGACGCACGTGGAAAAGGCCAGGTGGCCAAAAGCCAGGAAGTCAGCGGCGCAGCCCTCCTTCTGGTCGGGATGACCCTGCTGGTGGGCAGCAGCGGCCATTTTGCCCGGGTTCTTGGGGAAAACACCCGTTACCTCCTTGGCCAGGCCCATACCCTGGGTCCACATGGGACTCCCGGGGTCCAGGAATTGCTTTTCTTCAATGTGAAGGTGCTGGGATTGGCCATGGCTCCCTTGTTTTTGGGAGTTCTGGTGGCGGGAATCGGAGCCAATGTCATGCAGTTCGGCTTCGGGTTCAACCCGGGGGCCATGAGCTTCAAGCTGGACAAGCTGAATCCCCTGACGGGGCTCAAGAAGTTTTTCCAGAAGCAGGCCTTTTTCGAGCTGGTCAAGAACATGGTCAAGATCACGATCATTTTCTTGCTCGCCACGACGGTGATACGCAAGGTCGGACCGGAACTCCATGCGGCTTCCCTGCTGGAGCTTCCGGGCATCGTGGCCCTGGGCAAGATCAGCTTCGTCAAGTTGATGGCGGTTTTGATTTTCTTCACGGCCCTCCTGGCCATCGTGGACTGGTTCTGGCAGAAGCACACCTACGAAGAGTCATTGAAGATGACCAAGCAGGAAGTGAAGGAAGAAGCCAAGGATGTCGAGGGTGACCCGCAGATCAAGGCCCGTATCAAGGGCATGCAGTACGAACTGGCCCGCAAGCGGATGCTGGCGGATGTACCCACGGCCGACGTGGTGATCACCAACCCGACACACTATGCCGTGGCCTTGAAGTACATGCCCGGGACCGCCGCACCCATCGTGGTGGCCAAGGGGCAGGACAACATCGCCCAGACCATCAAGAAGATTGCCCGCAAAGCCAGAGTGCCCGTGATCGAGAACAAGCCGCTGGCCCGAGCCCTGCACCGTCAGGTGGATATCGGGCGGCCCATTCCCGAGAGCCTTTTCCAGGCCGTGGCAGAAGTCCTGGCCTATGTGTACCGGCTGAAAAAAGCCTGACCGTAAAGGAACGACAACGTGGAGCAGGAACAAGTCATCAATCGGGATCTGGTTCTGGCCAACAGCAACGTGCTGAGCGCGGCTGCCGTGCTGGTGATCCTGGGTCTGATGGTGATTCCGGTCCCGGCGCTGATGCTGGACCTCATGCTCACATTCAGCATCTCGTTCTCGGTGACGGTGCTCCTGGTGGCCCTGTATCTCAAGGAGCCCCTGCAGTTCAACTCCTTCCCGTCTCTGCTCCTCATCCTGACCTTGATGCGCCTCTCGCTCAACGTGGCCTCGACCCGTTTGATTCTCAGCAAGGGATCAGCGGGGCAGGTCATCCAGAGCTTCGGCGATTTCGTGGTGGGGGGAAACTACGTCATCGGGGTGATCGTTTTCATCATCCTGGTCATCATCAACTTCATGGTCATCACCAAGGGTTCCGGGCGTATTGCCGAGGTGGCCGCCCGGTTCACTCTGGACGCCATGCCCGGCAAGCAGATGGCCATCGACGCCGACCTGAATGCCGGCATCATCAACGAAAAAGAGGCCGTCCGGCGCCGGGAGAAGATCTCGCAGGAAGCGGAATTCTTCGGAGCCATGGACGGTGCCAGCAAGTTCGTCAAGGGTGATGCCATTGCCGGTATCCTGATCACAGTGGTCAATCTGGCGGCGGGCTTCATCATCGGAATGCTCCAGATGGGGATGAGCGCCAGCGAAGCCTTGAGCCGCTTCACCGTCCTGACGGTGGGTGACGGTCTGGTCAGCCAGATCCCGGCTCTGCTGGTCTCCACCAGCGCCGGCATGGTGGTCACACGCAGCAGCAGCAAGCTGAACCTGGGGCAGTCCATCACTTTGCAAATTTTCCGGCAAACCAAGGCCCTGTACCTGGCGGCTGTGGCCATGCTGGTTTTTGCCATCATTCCCGGATTGCCCACGGGCCCCTTCCTTTTCTTTGCCATTGCCACGGGGTTGACCGGTCTGTTCATGGGTAAAAGGGTACGTGACTACGATGACGATGAGGCCCGCGATGCGGAAGCCTCCGAGGAGGCCGATCAAACCCGGGACGAGGAACCGGAGGGGCCGCGCAGCGAGGATCTTTTCGTCCTCGACCGCCTGGAACTGGAAATTGGCTACGGCCTGATTCCCCTGGTGGACGACTCGCGCGGCGGCGATCTCCTGACCAGGATCAGCAACATCAGACGTCAGGTGGGCTCGGAACTCGGGATTTTCATTCATCCCATCCGCGTCCGGGACAACCTGCAGCTCGGGGCCCACGAGTACGTCATCAAGCTCAAGGGTGTGGAGGTGGCCCGGTCCGAACTGTTGCCCGATCGCCTTCTGGCCATGAGCACGCGTCCGGATGCCGGAGAAATCGAAGGCAGCCCCACCGTGGAACCCGCTTTCAATCTTCCGGCCCTGTGGATCGACAAGGAGCGCAAGTCCAACGCCGAGATGGAAGGCTACACCGTGGTGGAACCCGCCGGTGTGCTGGCCACCCACCTGGCCGAACTGGTGCGCGGCCATGCCGATGAGCTGCTGAGCCGGCAGGACGTCAAGGACATGTGCGAATCCATCCGTGAATTTGCTCCCGCGCTGATCGAGGATCTCATTCCGGACAAGGTGCCGGTCAACACCCTGCATAACGTGCTGACCGCCCTGTTGCACGAACGGATTCCGGTCAAGGATATCGTGACCATCCTGGAAACTCTGGCCAACTACAACGGCACCGGTTTGAATCACGACTTCCTGGTGGGCAAGGTGCGCGAGGCGCTGGGACGCTCCATCACCGCCCTGTACACGGACCAGCGGGGAAGCCTTCAGGTGGTTTCGCTACACCCGGAAACCGAGCAGGCCTTGATGCAGGCGGCGCGGGATTCGGATCAGGCCGGGGGAGTGGTACTGGACCCGGCCTTCGCCCAGACCTTCCTGGGTCGCCTCGAAAGCGTCTTGCGTGCGGCCTATGCCTCCGGGCATCCCCCGGTGCTGCTGGTGCCCACGCCTATCCGAATTTTTGTCAAACGGCTCGTCGAGCCCACATATCCCAACTTGGCCGTCATGGGTTACACCGAGGTCTCATCCTCGGCGTCTGTCCAGTCGGCAGGAACGGTGGTGACCAATGGTTTCGCAAAGGAAGGCCAGGCCGTCGGCTGATGATCAGCCGATCGTGGTGACGGCTCCGACCCTCAAGGATGCCTACCGGCGGATCAAGCAGACCTACGGCGATGATGCGGTGATCCTGGACAGCAAGTCCATCAGTCGCCGCCAGAGCCTGGGGCTGGGACACGAGCGCATGGTGGAGGTGACGGTTCACCCTCCCGGCACACCCCTTCCCCGTCACCAGATGGGTCGGAGTCCACTGGGATCAAGTACGGCCGACAGGTCGTCCCGGAAGGATTATCCCCCGGAAATCGCCGGGGAAATCGACCGCATCGAGAACCTCGTGCGAAATATCCACCAGGAGTTCGATGAGAGGGACCGTCAAGCCCGGACCATTCGCGACAACCCTCTGGGCTGGTCCATGATGGCAGCCGGAGCCTCCGAAGATACGGTCCAGAAGCTTTTCACCCGTTTCACCAGTGCCAGCGGGAAACCCGTGAGCGACACCCAGGCGGCCACCAGCTGGTTGATGGAAAACCTCCGGGCCAGCAATTGCTCCTGGGAAGGATTCTATGGTTGCCATGCTTTCCTGGGGCGCTCGGGTTCCGGTCGAACCGCCCTGGTGCATGAAGCCGCGGCCAAGCTGCAATCCCTGGGACGCAAAACCCTGGTGCTGGCCGTCATGCCCGGACACACCGGTGAAGTTCGTCGCCTGCAGGCGGCCGCCTCCGAACACGGTTTCGACGCCGCGGTCATCCAGGATCGAAACCAGCTGGTGAAAAGCGAATCCCACCTGACTCGCTACGATGCGGTTCTGGTGGATTTGCCTGCCCTGGATCATCCCGCCATGGCCCTGGGGGAGGCGTTGCACATCTGGCTGGCCGAGAACCCCGGTTTTCATCGACATCTGGTCATCCCCATGGATGGTGATCCTCGAGACCTCGGCGAGCTCGAACCCCTGGCGAAGGAATGGCACAACGACTGGGTGGCCGTCACCCGTTGTGACCTGTCCCGCCGGCCGGGCAAGTTCCTGGACCTGGCCGAAATTTTTCCTGTGCCCTTCTCGCTTCTGGGCAGCCTGGGGTCCACCGATCCCGGCCTGGCCATTGCCAGTTCCGGCGGAATTCTGGACCGGGTTCTGGCTCAGGCGGAAACCAGCCAGGCTGGCCAACAGGAGAATTATTGATGTCGAGGGCAAGGGAGATTGAACCGTGCAGAAGCTGATCAACACCATCGCCAGCAGCGCCGCCGTGGTGACGCTCATGGCGGGCTTGTGGCAGGACTGGAACCTTTTGACCACCCTCAAGCGCATGTTCATCGCCTATCTGGGGTCCTTCTTCCTGGGCTGCCTGATGGCTCTGGCTGTCAAGCTGGTTCCCGCCTACGAGAAGAGACCAGACGTGAAGGAAACGACACCGACGAAGAAGAAAACGCGTGAGTCTGTCCCGGCCAGGTAACGGGGCACCATCAATGGAACTGACCATGGCACAGAACGTGCAAACAGGGATCAAGAAGGCTGGCAACCCTTTTTCAGATGAATCCAGAAAGGCCTGCAGACATGTCCGAAACCGTCCAGATTGCTCATCACGAGGTTTGGGAAGGAATTCAGAACGGGCGCACCCAGGAATCCCGCCGCGAACTGGTCAATATCTATTCCCGGATCGTCAAGTACGTGGCCGGTCGCATGGCCATCGGACTTCCCCACTACGTGGAATTCAATGACCTGATTTCTGCCGGTCTGCTGGGATTGATCCAGGCGATCGACAATTTTGACCACAATCGGGGCATCAAGTTCGAGACCTACGCGATTCCACGGATCCGAGGGTCTATCCTGGATGAGCTGCGAAGCCAGGACTGGTTTCCCCGCAGCCTGCGCCGCAAGGCCAAGCAGCTGGAAGAAGCCTACAGCACCCTGGAGGTTCAGCTGGGTCGACCGGCCACCGATGCCGAGGTGGCGAACAGGCTTTCCATCGAGCTGGAGGAACTGGATTCCATGGTGGGCGAGGTTTCCATCGCCACCATCATGAGCCTGGATGCCGACACCTCCGGAGATGACAGCGAGCAATCCTCGAGCCTGGGAGAATTCCTGGCGGACCCCAAGACCGACGACATCGAGCAGGTTCTGGCCCAGCGGGAAATGAAAGACCTCATCGGCAAGCGCATGTCCGAGTTGCCGGAGAAGGAACAGCTGGTGCTGGTTCTTTACTACTACGAGGAACTGACCCTCAAGGAAATCGGTGAAATTCTGGACGTGACCGAAAGCCGGGTGTGCCAGATCCACACCAAGGCGATCCTGCGCCTCAAGGGGAAAATTCAGCGACACGAGGGCAAGCGGTCCATCGGCCAGATCACCCGCGAAATCAAAACCGAACAAGGACAGGAATCCACAGCCGAGCCGGCAGCCCCCGGCGTGCTGCAGGCTGTGACCACTCTGGAACCCATCAACGTCATGGCCGCCCTGACGCTGTGCCAGCTCAGTGCCTACCTGGCCTGGCTGGGCAGCGGGGGAACCGGATTGCCGGTGCTGGCCTTTTGAACGGATCCCGGTGTAGCTGGGGTCCAGGGGAGTAGCGAATCATGGCAGGAGACGGAGTATCACTGCCTCAGAGCATCGCACTGAGTGGAAGCGTGGCGAAGGCCCAGGCCAAGGGCCAGCAGAGCGCCCAGCCCGCGACACCTTTCGCGGACCAGCTGGACAAGAAGGATGACCTGAAGGTCCAGACTGTCAAGGAAACCCAGAAGGCAGACCAGCGCGGAATCAATCCGGACGAGGAGAAGGCCAGGGACAAGCGGAAGAGAAGGCGCCTGAAACGCAACCAGCGAGAGCTGAACCTCTCCGATGAAGGCCAGGAAGCCTCCGAGGATTTCGACGCCACGACCGACGACGAAGAACAAACGACAGGAACCCTGCTGGACCTTCGCGTTTGAGCCGGGAACATTCTGAAAGTGGGACTCCATGGAGAACCTGGCCCAGATGATGGCAGAATTGCTGACTCAGCTTCAATCCCAGACCTCGATATTCTGGATTGCCGCCTTTTCGGTCGCCCTCGGGGCCACCCTGCTCATGGTGTCCGGTGTGATCATGGCCAGACGGAAGTTGCCGGGATCCATGACCCTGCGGGGACGCCGCCGCACCCCGGGAACGAGTGGGCCGGCCGCTCCGAGCACCATCTCGTTGACCGATACGGGGTATGCCCTGACCCCTCCCGTTTCCGCCTCCGGCGCCCGCGCCGCGGAGATGTCCGCCATCCAGATGGCGGATCTCCTGAAAAGGCTCAAGACGGCGGCGAATTCCCTGGAGGACCTGCAGACGACCCTGAGGATCCAGGAAAAGTCCACGCGACATTCAGGACTAAAGGAACCTGTTCAGGATGTCGAATACGTGTTCAAAGCTGGGATTAGCTAGAGGGTTTGTCGTCTGTGGAGGGATCGACAACTCCAGGTCCAGGAGTTTCAATGAGCACCACCGTGGAGGTCCCTGCGTCCCCGGAAAAAAAATCCGGAGCGCAGCAGAAGGATCAGCTTCACACCATCATCATGACCACCCGGGACTTGCCGGCCATGCCCCAGGTCGCCAGCAAGGTCCTTGAGCTGTCCTCCGACCCCAATACCAGTGCCCATCAGCTCCAGCAGGTCATTTCCGATGACCAGGCCATGACCGCCCGCATCCTCAAGATTGCCAACAGCGCCCTCTATTCCTGCAGCCGGAAAATCAAGACCCTGACCGAAGCCATCGTCATGCTGGGATTCAACTCGATCCGCAGCCTGGTGGTGACCAGTGCCGCCCGGAACCTCTACAACACCCGGACCTCTCAGACCGGTCTGAAGGAACGGCTGCTCTGGGAGCACAGTATCGGCAGTGCCTTTGCTTGCCGCTTGATGGCTTCCGAAAGCCGCCCGGCACTGACGGAGGAGGCCTTTCTGGCCGGGTTGATGCACGACATCGGCAAGCTGGTCCTGAACCTCCAGACCCCGGAGCTTTTTGATCAGATCGTTCAGGTGGTTTACAACGAAAACCGCTCCTTTTGCATGACCGAGCAGGAAGTGTTCGGGTTCGACCACACCGAAGTGGGGGCCCTGCTGGTCAACAAGTGGAAGCTTTCCCCGGTGCTGGAAGAAGTGATCCGGAATCACCACAACGATGCCGCACTTTCCCCGGAAGCGCCCCTGCTTTGCTACCTGGATCTGGGCAACAAGCTCTGTCACAAGCTGGGCATCGGCTTCCTGCAGGACCCGGATCTGGACATCGTCGGCTGTCAGTCCAATCAGATCCTGGGATTTGATGCCGCATTTTTTGAAACCACCATCGCCCAGCTCCAGGAGACCCTGGAGTCGGAGATGGAAATCTTTATCTGAGGTGAGTCCTGTGAACACCAAGACGCCCGACAACTCCAGCCTTGCCTGCCCGGTGGACCTGGACCAGGTCCTGGCCGGAATCGAGGAACTGCCCAGCATTCCGGAAACACTCCTCGAGATCCTGAAGGTTCTGGACGATCCCGACAGTGGGCCCAGCGATCTTGCGGCCGTGGTGCGCCTGGATGCGCCCTTGATGGCCAAGATCCTCCGCCTGGCCAATTCGCCTTATTACAATCCGCGGGCCGATATTCACGACATCAACCGCTGTGTGGCCGTCCTGGGCTACCGGACGGTTCGGCAGGTGGCCATCTGTGTCTCGGTGGCGACCAGCCTGGTTTCCGCGGTGGCCAGGACCAACGGACGCCTGGATTATCATGAACTGTGGAAGCATTCCGTTGTCACCGGAGCCGTGGCCAAGTATCTGGGTCAGCTGGCCAAGCACCCGGATCCCGAGCTTCTTTTCTCCGCCGGCCTGCTCCACGACCTGGGCAAGTTTGTTCTGGAACTCCATGCCCCCGAGGTCTATGACCAGATCATCCTGAACCGGTCCCAATCCGGCCGCCCACTGGTAGAAATGGAAAGGGAAGCTTTCGGCTTCGACCATGCCCATATCGGCAGCGCTTTTGCCCGGTCGTGGCGTTTCCCTCCGGTGTTTTTCGACTGTTTCCGGGATCATCATGAACAAAAGGTGGGAACGGCCACGCCCGGGTCGGCGGAACAGGTGACGGCCCTGGTGAGCCTGGCCGATTACCTCGCCAACACCATGGAGCCTTCCCGCAGCGACCTCGGTTTTGACCCTCGACCCCTGGATTCGGGCCAGCTACACCACCATGCCAACCTGTCGGTTTCCACTGTGGAAGACCACCTGAGCGGCATTCGGGAAGCCATCCAGCTGTCCACGGCTTTCCTGGATTTGAGTTGAAAATCCGGGCTCGATGGATGTTTACTTGAATTCCCCATCTCTCCGGTTATCATGCCACATTGACAGTAACCCCTGTCCTTGAACCGGAGAACACCCTATGCGCTCGGTCGTCCTGCTCAGCCGCCGGCATCGCCTTTATTCCGCGGCCTCCCGCTGGGATCTTCCCGATGTGGAACTCTACCTTTTTGATTCGCCCTCCGAAGCCCTGGCCAAGATCAGCCTGGGGAAGACCACTGTTTTCCTCTTCGACACCCGGGATTACCCGCGGTTCAAGCATGTCCTGCGCAAATTTACCTCCATGAATACCGATGCCGACCTGGTCATCGTGGGCCAGGACGAAGACCTCCCGGAAATGCCCGAAACCGGTCTTGATTTCGCCGTGCGCCCCTTGCCCGCTGATGTCCCCGTGGAGGAGATCCGCGAGGTGGTGCTGCGCCTCCTGCAGCTGCGGCGCGTCCGGGAAAGGAGCGGGATCGTTGGACGCAGCCGGGTCACCTCGGAAATGCTCGCCCTGATAGCCAACGCCGCCCCGCTCGATGTCAACGTGCTCATCCTGGGTGAAAGCGGTACGGGCAAGGAACTGGTGGCCCGCGCCATCCACGACAACTCTTCCCGGCAAGACGGCCCCTTCATCAGCTTGAATTGCGGGGCCATGAGTGAAGGGGTTCTCGAAAGCGAGCTCTTCGGCCACGCACGCGGCGCTTTCACCGGGGCGGTCAACGAACACGCCGGGGTGTTCAAACGGGCGCACAAGGGCACCTTGTTTCTCGATGAGGTGGCCGAGATGCCCCTCGGTATGCAAACGCGTTTCCTGCGCGCCCTGGAAAGCGGAGAGTTCACCCCGGTGGGTGGGCGCCAGGTCGAAACCAGCAACATCCGACTGGTGGCCGCCACCCATCGTGATCTGGCCCAGGATGTGACCCAGGGTAAGTTTCGCCAGGACCTCTACTATCGATTGCGGGTGGTGGTCATCCGTACACCCGCCCTCAGGGAACGCCCCGAGGACATCCCCGTCTTGACGGCCGCCTTCCTGGAAGACGAGAACACCCGGCACGGTCTTCACGTCCGGGGGTTCACCCGGGCGGCCGAGCAGGCCCTGAGGGCCCACGACTGGCCAGGCAATGTGCGGGAATTGCGCAACATCATCAGTTCGCTGGTGGTCACCAAGCAACGGGGGATGATCGATCTGTCGGATCTGCCGAGCGAACTCTCCTACGGCCCACCTGCCGGGTCCTCTTTTCTGCCCGTCCCCCTGGGCAGTAACGCGCACGACCAGATTGACCTGGGGGTGCTGGCCAACAGCATCCTCGAGCTGCGGCAGGACATGCGGGAGATCAAGGCCATGCTTTCTCAGGCTCTTGGGCAATCGGGGACCAGGGAGTCCTGGACCCTGGATCCGGGCGGGCGGCTTGATCCTTCCGGCCGCATCGAGGAAACTTTCAGCGCCCACTCCGGTTTCAGCCCTCTGGCTGACGAAACCGGGGGAGATTTGCAGGCGGCAGAGAGAGCGCTGATCGAATCGGCCCTGAAGGGGACCGAGGGGAATCGGCGCCTGGCGGCGCAGAGACTGGGGATTTCTGAGCGTACCCTTTATCGAAAACTGAAAACATATGGCCTGGGATAGGTATCAGGTCAACGTTGAGGACTTTCCAGGAGCCGCAATATGTTCTATAATGACACGTACGAAGGTCATAATCCGGACCGTGATGGGGCCGGTGTTTCTAATCTCAACCAACCCCTGGTTAGCGAGGCACCAATGCATTTGAAGCGGGTTCACCCTGTTCAGGGCCGAATTATGCTCCCCGGAATCGTCCTGGCCGCGCTGGTCCTGTTGCTGGCCATCCCGGCCCAGGCCACCAAGTATGCCGGCACCTTCATGGAAAATGGGGGCGGGGCTCGAGCCCTGGCCATGGGCGGCGCATTCACGGCCGTGGCCGATGACCCCTCGACCACCTTCTGGAATCCCGCCGGCTTGACCGGCCTGACCCGGAGTGAAATCCTGGTCATGCATTCCGAGCGTTTTGGCGACCTGATCGACCGAGACTTTGCCGCCTACGTCCAGCCCGTCAGCTGGTCCGTCCTGGGGGGCACCGATGCCGGCTTCGGCATCTCGGTGATCCGCCTCGGGGTGGACGACATCCCCTTCACCGACCATCTCACCCCCCTGCTGGACACCGACCAGCCGGGTGAGCCGGGCTACGGAGAAATCGACGACACCGAGATCCTGGGTATTCTGGATCTGCAGGATGAGATCCGGTACAAGAGCAACCAGGAACTGGCGCTCATGCTGTCCTACGGGGAGAGTCTGGGTCGCTGGCACGTGGGGGCCAACCTCAAGTTTGTCCGCCAGAGCATCGGGGATTACAGCAGTCTTGGCGTGGGGATGGATCTGGGGCTACGTCGTCCGCACATATGGCGCAACCTGGACTTTGGACTGAAGCTGCAGGACGTGACCACCACCTATCTGCACTGGAGCACGGGGCGCAACGAGGTCATCACCCCGGCCGTGGTGCCTGGACTCGCCTGGCGCCAGCCCTTGCCTGACTGGAACATGGATTTCACGGTGGCGGGCTCCATGGAAACACGCTTCGACAATCGCCGTTCCGCCGATCAGTACTCCGCCGGGAGCATCTCCAGCAACGCCCATCTGGGCCTGGAGGTGGGTTTCAGCGGGAAGGTATTCCTGCGCACCGGCTTCGACAGCGGCTGGAACGCCGGCAACGTGACCGCCGGGGCAGGCTTCCGCCTCAACCCGTTGACCGTCGATTACGCCTACGCTGGAGACAGCCTGGACATCGACGAGGTGACCCACCGGATCAGCGTGTCGTACCAGTTCTGACCCCTTTTCGTCGGATCAGGCTAACCCTGCCCCGGCCGGTAAGCGTAAAGCTTCTGGCCGGGATAGATGACGTGCTTCCGGGGAATTGCATTGACCTTCCTCAGGTGCGCCACCGTCACGCCCAGCTTGCGGGCAATCACGCCCAGATTATCCCCTTTTTGCACCTTGTAGGACACCCGGGTATAGCCCGAGGGGGGGACGTAATGCCCCTTTTCCGCGGCTCTGCTGCGGGCCAGGTCGGCCAGTTCCGCGGGCATGGGAATGAGCAACTGCTTGCCCGGCCTGATCAGGTGGACATCCTTCAAGTTGTTCAGCTTGGCAATGTCGCCCACCGAGGTGCCGTATTCCTTGGCGATGTGTCCGAGAGTTTCCCCCCTCTGGACCCGGTGCTGCCGCCAGGTGAGCCTGCGGTCGGCCGGGATCTTCCTGAGCTCGGCCAGAGCCCGGCTGCCGGTGCCGGCGGGAACCTTCACCGGATAGGCCTTGCTCTTCGGAGGACTGGCCCCGCGGATCAACGCCGGGTTGAGGTCCTTGACCACCGCGGGATCCACGCCCGCACAGCGAGCGATAAGGTCCAGATCGGTGGCGTCATCCACCTTGACGACATCGAAGGCCAGGGGCGTCTGGGGGCGGGTCTCGAATCCGTACTTTTCCGGGTGTGTCCCCACCCGGGCTGCGGCAATGAACTTGGGTACATAGGCCGTGGTCTGACTGGGCAGTCGCATCTCCCAGAAGTTGTCATGCCCGTGCTGGCGAATCTTCCGGGCCAGGCGATTGTGGCCTCCGTTGTAGGCGGCAAGGACCAGGGCCCAGTCTCCGAACTGCTCATGAAGCATGGTGATGTGGTTGGCCGCCGCCCGGGTGGAAAGTTCCATATCCCGCCGTTCGTCGGCCCACCAGTCCACTCTCAGTTGATAGCTCTTGGCCGTGCCCGGCATGAACTGCCAGGGCCCCACAGCGCCCACCGACGAAACAGCGCGGGTACTGAGACCACTCTCGATCATGCTCAGGTAAATCAATTCTGCGGGCAGGTCGTACTCGGCCAGGATGGATGTGATCAGGGGTTCCACCGCGGCCTTGCGATCCAGCCAGTACTGAAAATTCCGTCGTCCCTTGCCGGTGAAGTACTCGATCCAGCGGCGTACGGCCTGGTTGTCCTCGGTCAGGAGGTCGGCGGTCAAATCGTCGAGGCGAATACCCGTGGCGGGCACCAGGGAATCGGGAAAAGCCCCGTTGGCCAGTCGCCCATAGGAAGTGGCCAGGAGCGAGTCTGCCTGATCCGGATCGTTGCTGAAGGCCTCTTTCTCGGCCAGGATGCCCTGGAGCAGCCAGGCCCGGCGGTTCAAGCTGGCCAGATGGGCCGCATAATCGGCAGACACACCCTCCTGAAGTGGGCGATCCACCTCGTTCTGCAGAACAAACAGGTGATCCCGGGCCAGGCCCAGGTGCTCATCGGCCCCGAGCCGCAAGGCCTCGGCCCAGAGACCTTCCAGATCGGCCAGAGAGGCGAACCCATCCGGGCCCAGAGGCAGGGAAATATCGGGGGTCGCCGGCACCGAGGGCTGCGCCAGAGTGTCCACTTCTTCACCGGTCTGGGGAAAAAGCTGGACGTTCGCCAGGTTCTCCTCGAGGGCCAGATCAGGCAGAGCCTGTTCCGGGCCGGGCGCTGGAGCGGTGGCACAACCGGTGGCCAGCAGCAGAAGCACCATCATCCCAGATCTCAGGGAAATAGACTCAAAGTGTTGAAGGGCAGGCTTTTGGGTGTTGTTTGTCTTTTTGCTCGAAATCACCGGATCCATCCTTGGAAAGAGAGCACGTTGCCGATTCCAGGAACCGGCCATATCGAAACGGTGTTTAAGTCCATTCAGTCGTGTGGGTTTCCACAAAAACACAGCAAAAATCGTGGCAGATGGAACAATTTATCACCCAACAGCGTATTCGGGTCTTGAAAAATATCGCACCAAATGTAATAATTAAGCCATCCACGAAGTCGGACATCAGGTGTGCATCAGCAACGTTGGCGGCAGAGAACTTGGAATTGAAGACCCTCCTCACCAATGGCCTGCCTCTGGACAGGGTAGGACCTCACCTGCGTCACGCCGCCCGGCGAGCCGTGCGCTCGGGGGATGGGGAGCGCATGCGTATCGTGGCCAAGGTTCTGGTTGCCGAGTTGATGCGTCGAGGTGACTTGCTGAGGGTGGCTGTCCAGAATGATGATCCGACCTTACCCACTCCTCATTATGTACTGATCAAGGGCACCACGCAACTGATCGATCTGGCCGCACTGGGCCCCAGCGTCCAGTCCTTGAACCTGGGATTGCCTCCAGCAGGGCGCCAGACGCCCGTGGCGAAAAAAACCGCCCCTGAGAATCCTTCCCCCGAGATGGATGGACTGAACAGCATGCTCCTGGCCATGGAGGATGCGCAGCAACTGGATGTCAGCGATCCCCGTTCCCGTGAAAGCGGAACCATCCTGGGTTCCATCCTGGCCCTTCTGGCGAAGTTCACGCCGCAGTTCGATCTGCATATCATGGTGTTCGAGGAAACCTACGTATCCGAGCCCAGGCACCAGGTTTTTTCCCGGAACGACCAGGAAATGCGTCCCACCTGGCTGAAGTCCCGCACCCCGGGTCAGTCGGTTTACATGGATGGCCCTCGTGAACTGCCCCAGGCCATCCGAAACCGACTGGAGGCTGATCGCACCGTTTCGGGTGCCGTGGCGGTCCCTCTGTTCGGACCAGCTCCCTCGGGAACCCCGCTGTTCGAACGCCAGGAAGCCGGCATGCTGTTTTTACTGGCCCATGAAACCTGGGCGAAGGACACACTGCTGAGGCTTGCCAGCAGGCTGAGCCGCTTTGTCACCCACCGTTGGCAACAGCACACCGAGATGACCAAGCTGGTCCACATCGATGCTCTCACCGGTTTGTTCAACCGCGGGTTCTTTGACTCGCAGTTCGAGCTTCTCCTGGAGCGCTCGCGCCGTGGAAATGCTCCGCTGACCTTGATTCTTGGCGATATCGACCACTTCAGCCGCGTCAACAATGACTACAACCACACGGTGGGGGACCAGGCCCTGAAAATGGTGGCCCGCCGGTTGCAGGAAGAGCTGCGCCGGATTGACATGATCTATCGGGTCGGAGGCGAAGAGTTCGCCCTGATCCTTCCCAATACCGACCTGGAAGCCGCCAAGGAAGTGCAACAGCGACTGCTGGATGCTCCGATGATCCAGCACCTGGATTCCATGGGCAACCCCATCGATCTGCCCATCACCCTGTCCTATGGCGCGGTGACGTTTCCTCATTCCGGCAACGATGCCTTTGAACTTTACCGCAAGGCCGACACGCTGCTGTTCCTCAGCAAGGATCGGGGACGCAACCAATGCCACTTCTGGAGCAGCGACGGCAACCACGCCCAGCTTCTGCCCGAAGTGGACTGACCCCTGCTTTTCTTTCTGCGTTGACCCTGCACTGGGCTCTGGCCTGGAGTGTGGCCCATCTGATCGGCACGCTGGTGGGCAAGACTCTGGCGGGACCGGGAACGGGGTTCCCGGGGGCAGGTGTGGATGTCCTGGCTTTGACCAGGATGAGCGGTCTCCTGGCCCTGGGTCTGGTGGTAGGGTCTGCCCGGGTAAAAATCCCGGTGCTGCTGCTGATCCTGAGCCTGGGCATCTGGTTCGGCTGGGCCGAACAGCAACAGCGCACCAGCCGACCACGCGTTCTGGTGCCTGACCCTCACGGACCCTCCCAGTACTTCCAGACCGAATGTGAAATCCTGGTCCGAGCCACCTCCTGGCCGGCGCAAGGGGCCCACTCCTGGCAGGGTTCGGCCGTGGTGGTGAGTGATGGTGATTTCCGCGGAACCGGGATGTTGATCAGGTGGGCAGAGGATCCACCGGTTCCCGGAGAAGTCCGCGCCATCCGGGGTCTCTGGGAGTATCCGTCCGAAGGCGATTTACCAGGATCCTTCGATTATCGCGCTTTTCTGGCCGGAAGAGGCCTGACCCGGATTGCGCGGGTTCACATGTGGGAACGCGTGGCTGAGGCTCCGAGCCAACTGCGCCTTCTGGAACGTCTCCGGTCCCGGATTCTGTTCTCCCTGGGAACCTTGCTGCCTCCTCGCGAAGCTCAGCTGGCTTCGGCCGTCTTGCTGGGGGCCCGAACCCCTGGCAGTCGAGAACAATCCCAGGATTTTGCCGATCTGGGTCTGGCCCACCTTTTCGCCGTGAGCGGATTGCACGTGGGCGTTCTGATGGGACTGGTCATGTTGCCGGGTCACGGAATGGGGTGGGGGCCCTGGCCTCGGGTCTTGCCTGTGTTCATTTTCCTCATCTTGTATTCCTTCCTGACGGGATTGCCAGGTTCGGTGGTGCGGGCCGCAGGCCTGGGGATAGTGGGCCTCCTGGCGGGTCCACTGGGCCGTAGAGCAAAGCCATTGCAGGTTCTGGGGCTGATTTTTCTGGTCACCACCGTCTATCAGCCCTATCAGGTTCTGGACGCCGGGGTGCGCTTGAGCTATCTGGCCGTCGGAGGAATTTTCCTGGGCATCAAGCAGGATGAGAAGGCGGGATCCAGCCGACCCTGGGGGGAGAAAATTTTTGGAGGTCTGAGGATCAGCCTCGCGGCCCAGTGGTCCACCTTGCCGCAGGCCGCCCTGTCGTTCGGGAGGATCAGCATGATCAGCCCCCTGGCCAACTTGCTGGTGGTGCCTCTGTTCGGAGTGGCCGTCTGGCTGGTGACCCTGGCGCTGGTCACCTTCTCATTCTGGCCCTGGCTAGGAGAAGCCTGCGCCGCCTGGGCCTTCCTGGTTTTTCGAGGGCTGGAAGGACTGGTGGCGGTGGTGGCGGGACGGGGCGGCGGGTGGAACCTGGGGCTGGCCCCGACGGACCCGGGACTCCTCTTGCTGTGGCTCCTGCTCACGGGCTTTCTCCTGTCCCTTCCCCGTCTCCAGAATCATTCCCCATGGGGTGGGCTTTTCCGGGGTCTGGCCGCGCTTTTGCTGATCATCGCGGGCCATGGCGCCTTTGCCTGGTCGGGGTCCCGTCTGATCACCGATGGCCGTCCCGTGGTCTGGCAATTCGACGTGGGGCAGGGGGATGCTTCCCTGGTCCGATTTCCGGACGGAGCCTCTTTTCTGATCGACACTGGAGGTCTGTTTGGGTTCTCACGGCCTGGCGCTGACGGGCCCTTATCCCGGTCGCTGATCCCTTTTTTACGCCGCGCCGGATGCCGGGAGTTCCAGGCGGTGGTTCTGACTCATGGTCACCTTGACCACACCGGCGGAGTCGGACACCTGGACGCCGCCTTCCCGGTGAAGCAATGGTGGACAGGCGGTGATGCGGCCCAGGATATCCAGGGCCTGGTTCCCGACCAACGTGTCGGTCAGGTGGCCGTAACCGAAATCTTGTACCGGCAGGGGGACTGGAAACTGGTCATCCTCCACCCCGAAGGCCTCACGCCGTCGCGCTTTCACGAAAACGATCACTCCCTGGTGACGGCTCTTTTCCGGGAAGAGCGGCCGGTCATGGTCTGGAGCGGAGACCTGGAGGTCCATGGAGAAAAGTACTTGCTGGAGAACACCGTCATCCCGGAGAGGGCCCAGGTCTGGAAGGCCGGCCACCATGGGAGCGACACCTCCGGGAGCGCGCCCTGGCTCGATCGACTTTCGCCCTCTCTCATCCTGGTCAGCTGCGGCACGGGCAACCGCTACGGGCACCCCAGCCATGGGCCCTTTTTGAGCCGGGGGGACACGCTGTCCACCTTGCGGACCGATCTGGACGGGAGCATCCAGCTACGCTGGCGAAAGG
This sequence comes from Candidatus Krumholzibacteriia bacterium, assembly GCA_036351155.1. Classification (GTDB taxonomy): domain Bacteria; phylum Krumholzibacteriota; class Krumholzibacteriia; order LZORAL124-64-63; family LZORAL124-64-63; genus LZORAL124-64-63. The sequence continues at coordinate 24,471 of JAZBOO010000389.1, forward strand.
ACGGCACCCTGCGGTGGCAAACACGGTCTCGCCAGGGGAGAATTCCCGCCTCGCCTTGACACCCTGCCAGGGTGGTTCTAAAATGCCGCCCTCACACCCGTCCCATCCTTTTTCTGCCGATTCACGGCGTTGTCTGGAGAGTTCCATGGCCGCATTACGCAGTACCCGGGACCTGGGCTTGACCCCTGATTACGAGGGCAAGGTTCGGGATATGTTCGACCTTGGTGACCGTTTTCTCATCGTGACCACCGACCGCATCTCGGCCTTTGACGTGATCATGAATGACGTTGTCCCCGGACGGGGCGTCGTCCTCAACGTGATGAGCCTGGCCTGGTTCCAGCATTTCGCTGATGTGGTTCCGAATCACCTGATCACCGCCGACGCGCGGGAATTTCCCGCCCCCTTCAATACCCACGCCGAAGCCCTGGGTGGCCGCTCTGTGCTGGTCCACAAGGCCGACCGGTTCCCGGTCGAATGTGTGGTCCGCGGATACATCGCCGGATCAGGCTGGAAGTCTTACCAGCAGGACGGCACCATCTGTGGACATCAGTTGCCCGCCGGCCTGCAGCGCGCGGAGCAATTGCCCCAGGCCCTGTTCACGCCCTCGACCAAGGAAGATGAAGGGCATGACGAGAATATCCCATACGAAACCGTGGTGGAAATGATCGGGGCCGATGATGCCGCCGCCCTGCGCGACCTGTCCCTGAAGCTCTACACCGAGGGACGCGCCTTTGCCCAGCCCCACGGGGTGATCCTGGCCGACACCAAGTTCGAGTTCGGCCGCATCGACGGAAAAATAACCCTCATCGATGAAGTCCTGACTCCGGACAGCAGCCGCTTCTGGCCCGCCTCGGAGCACCAGCCTGGCCGCGAACCGTCCAGCTGGGACAAGCAGATCCTGCGCAATCACCTGGAAACCCTGGACTGGAATCATGAACCGCCGCCGCCGGCCATACCGCAGGACATCCTGGACCGGACCAGCTTGCGTTACCGTGAGGTGCTGGAAATCCTCTTTCCCGAGGAGGCCGCCCGATGGCAAGCCTTCCTGTAGACCCGGCCCCCTGGGCTCTGCTGTCCGTGACGGACAAGACGGGCCTCGACACCGTCGGGCGCGCACTTCACGAGGCCGGTTATGGCCTGCTGGCCTCTGGTGGCACGGCGCAGTATCTGGATGATCTCGGGCTTCCTGTGACCAGGGTGGAGGAACTGACGGGATTTCCCGAGATTTTCGGTGGTCGGGTCAAGACCCTGCATCCGGTGATCCACGGCGGTATCCTGGGTCCCACCCGGGAGAGCTTCGCCGAGGTGGCGGAACTCGGGGTCCGGCCCATCGATCTCGTGGTGGTCAATCTCTACCGGTTCGAGGAAACCGTGGCCTCGGGGGCGAGTGCGGAGGAGGTGGTGGAAAAGATCGACATCGGTGGTCCCACACTGTTGCGCGCCGCCGCCAAGAATTTCCAGCGGGTCACCACGATGAGCGACCCTTCCTTTTACCCTGAACTCCTGGCCGAGCTGGCTGCCGGCCACGGGACCACGAGTCTTGATTTCCGCCGCCGTATGGCCGCGGCGACCTTCAGAGCCGTCGAGGAATACGACCAGGCCATCGCCAGCTGGTTTGAAGACGAAACCGGGGCCGGGGGGCTTCCCCTGCGGTACGGGGAAAACCCGCACCAGGAAGCTCGGTTGCACCTGCCTGGAAACGATCTCCATTCCCTGGGCCTCATCCAGCACGGGGGCAAGGAGCTTTCCTACAACAACATCGTGGACCTGGTGGCGGCCCTCAAGCTGGTCCACGACTTCAGCGATCCCTGCTGCGGCGTGCTCAAGCACACCAATCCTTGCGGCTTCGGGCTGGGGTCCGGCGTCACCGGCTTGCAGCGCGCGCTCCGATGTGACCCGGTGTCCGCTTTCGGGGGCGTTTATGCCTTCAATGCCGAGGTGGACCTGGAGACCGCGGAGGTGCTGGCCAAGCAGTTCCTGGAGATCATCGTCGCACCAGGGTACACCGAGGAAGCCCTGGCCCGGTTGACCCGGAAGAAGAATGTCCGGGTACTCAGCGCCGACCTGGACCTTTTCGCGCGTCTGACCCGGGGGAAATCCCGGTCCTGGGGTCAGCTGAAATTGACCCAGGGTGAAGATGAAGGTTTCCCCGAGCTGGCCGACTGGAATCTGGCCGCGGGGCCCGAGCCCGACGCAGCCACCAGGACCGCCCTGGAAATGGTCTGGAAGGTGTGCAAGCACGGCAAGAGCAACGCCATCGTCCTGGGGGACCTGACGGCCACCCTGGGCATGGGTTTCGGACAGATGAGTCGCGTCGATTCCACGGAACTGGCCGTCCTGAAGGCGGCCAATCAGGGCCTGGACCTGCAGGGCTGTGTGGCGGCCTCCGATGGGTTCTTCCCCTTCCCTGACGGAGTGGAAAAACTGGCCGCCGCCGGGGCCCGGGCCATCATTGCCCCGGGCGGTTCCATCCGGGACGATGAAGTGGCCGCCCGTGCTCAGGAGCTGGGGGTCACCTTCATCCTGACCGGTCGGCGCCACTTCAACCATTGATGCAACTGCCGGGTCGGGCGATATTGATGTCAAGGAGCCGGTCTGTCGGGAACTCCCCCGGCGGACCGGTTTTTAGCAGGTGCATGAACAAGATCCAGAAATTCCGTCCCCCGAGTTCCCCCAGCAACCTCCTCTCACTGGCGGGGTTGTTTCTCTTTGCTTGCCTGGGGTCCGCGGTCGCCGCCGCGGATACCGATCAGATACTGCTTCATCAACTCCGCGAAATGCGTCGCGATCAGCATCGGCAGCTGCAGCTTGCCCCCGACAAGGCCGATGGTCCCGCTCCCTTCGGCCTCCTGGTGATTCCCGTGGACTTTGCCGACACTCGCCTGCCCGCAGGATGGGATGCGGCCACGGAACTGAACGCGCGACTCCTCGAGCCGGGAAATGAATCTCTGCGCCACTACTATCAGGTGGCTTCCCGGGACCAGGTGGAACTGCGTATCACCACCGCGCCGTTGATCCACTTGCCCTTGACCCGGCGGGAATACTCCGACGTCGGTTACCAGGGGTTCAGCCGATCGCGTCAGCTGGCCACCGAGGCATTGCTGGCCGTCCGGGCCCTGGGTCTGGAGTTTCGCAGCCTGGACATGGATGGCCCCGACGGCATGCCGGGGTCGGCCGACGACGACGGGGAAGTGGACGGGGTCCTGATCCTGCACGCCGGGCCCGGGCAGGAAAATGATGCCCAGGACGGTCTGATCCAGCCCCTGCAGTTCTTTCTCGAGGAGCCGGTGATTTCCGGCGGCATCCGTGCGTCTTTTTATGCGGTGGCCAGCCTTCACAGTGGACCGGGCATCTGGGCCCACGAAACTGGTCATCTGCTGGGCATGGAGGACCGGTACGATCCTCTGTTGCACCCCAGTCCCCAGGGGGCCGATGTTCGGTCTCTCGGCGGGCTGGGACGTTTCAGCCTGATGGCCTCCGGAGCCTGGGGCACCGGTGAGGGTCATGGAGCCGCTCTGCCCGACGCCTACACCAGCTGGCAAATGGGGTGGGTCACTCCGATTCTCCTGCCGGATCCCGCCGGCGAACTGGTGAACCTGACCGCAGGGCAAGCAGCCCGGATCTGGACCCGCGGGGAAATGGGTGCGGAATTCTTCCTGATGGAAATCCGGGACCCCGCAGCCAGCGCACCCTTCGACGCCATGCTGCCTGCCGATCAGTTGTTGGTCTACCACGTGGACGAGACGATTCCCGAGGGAAACTGGATCGTCGATGGTCCCGGGCAGTGGCATCTGAGGGTCAACCTGGTGGAGGCCGATGCTGACGGAGGCCTGGCCGCCGGGGAGAACGACGGGGAGCTCGCCGATCTTTTTCCCGGGGCGATGGCGGTCCATAGTTTTGGCCCCGGGACCGTGCCGGACAGCTGGGGATATTCCGGAAACTCGTTCGTTTCTCTGGAAGAAATCACCTCGGGCTCCGGGCAGGTCGCCTTCCGGGCCTCGGCCGCGGTGGAACCGGCTTTTCTGCTGGATCTTGAATTTTCAGAGGGGCCCCAGGCCACCCTGAGCCTGACCGCCCGCAGCGTGGGGGCCGCGGTTTTGGAAGCGCACATCACCCTGGAAGTTTCCGGTGGTTCGGTGGCCGGGACCTTCGCGGGAGGCTCATCCCTGGTCACCTAGGAGC
>JAZBOO010000390.1:0-9898 GCA_036351155.1 Candidatus Krumholzibacteriia bacterium
CCCGTGCGGCAGGTCATCCCGACGATTCTGAAGATCCGGCATTCCTGCGGATCCACACAGGGGCAGGCGGACGATGTCGTCTCCAGCTCTGCTTCTCCGGCCAAAGCGGCCTCCTCCGGATCTACACTTTCTCATCGCATCAAGGCCAATAACAGGGGGGTAACCTCATGATGAAAATGATCAAAACCGCACTTTTCTGTGCTGTCCTGGGTCTTCTGTTGTCCGCGGCCATGCCCGGCCCGGTGATGGCCCAGACGCCGCGTGAAGACGCCATCTGGGCCCGGACTGCTCTGAATCCCATCACCCTGGACGGGGTGCTGGATGAACCCGAATGGGCCCTGGCCGAGTCGCATGTCATCGAGTACGCCCTCGATGCCGGCATGCCCGGCAGCGGCTGGAAAACCGAGAGCGGGTGGCAGCCCATCGACCCCACCCATGCCACCATCAAGTTTCTGGTTCACGGCAACCAGCTGTACATGGCGGCCACCGTGCTGGATCAGTCCATCGGCGGCAGCATCGAGTTCAACCGTTTCGACGGCTTGCTGATGGGCATGAAAGATCACTCCAATGAGGGCTATCCCAAGCCCCAGATGGAGTACATGTACACCTGGTGGAACGATCAGCTGGCCGAGCCGCAGCCGGTGGGCACCTTGCCCACCTTCATCGGCGTGTGGGCCGAGCTTCCTCACGGAGCACCTCGGACCCCCGAGCAGATCGATGCCTGGGACGCCGTGACCGTGGTCGATGGCACCACCAACGACGACTCCACTCTGGACACCGGGTACACCATCGAGATGCGCTTCAATCTGACGCCCATGGGTTACGATGTGACCCAGCCGGGCGGCGACATCGTCGAATGGAACATCTCGGTGTACGATTGCGACTGGTTCTGGCCCATCAGCGTGACCAGCTTCAGCGCCAACCGTGTGTGGTGGCAGGGACCCTGGGGCAACACTTCCTGGTACAGTGAAGTGCGCATTCACGCCGCCCCCGAGGTGACCACCGCATCGGGTCCGGTGCCGGATATCGCCCCCGAGGTGACGGTGCCGGCGCTGGACGAAACGCCCATCATCGATGGGCAGCTGAACGAGGCGGTGTGGAACTCTCCTGAAGTGTACAGTTTTGATATCCGCTGGGACGACAACGAGTTGCGCGAGAGCTACGACGGCATCGGCCCCGCCCGTGCCGGCCAGTTCCAGCCCACGGTGAACGGGGGCGAGGCCTTCGTCATCGATCCGGCCGACGCCACGGTCAAGGTTTACCACCGCGGCGACATTCTCTACATGGGCTTCGAGGCCCGTGATCAGGTGGTGCAGTATCATCCCGACCTGAACCGCTGGGATGGGTTCATCGTGACGGCCGAGGATCGGGTGGAGCGCAGCCCGGACAATTCCCTCGTGGTCAACCGTCTGTCATTCCAGGTGGCGGCTGACGGCTCCATGCTGCCCCAGGACGATCTGCTGAGCCTGGTGACCGCCGGCGATGCCGAGGGCGCCGTCTGGCTGCCTGCCGGCACCACCGTGGACACCCTGGGTGTCCAGGCCGACAACGGCTACACCGCCGAGCTGGCCATCGATCTGAAGGCCCTGGGCTATCCCGCCGGTCTGGGCGATGCGGCCTTCTTCTTCGGCGTCCTGTATCTGGACGGCGATTCCTTCAGCCCCACCACCGACAGCTACGGGACCCGCACCTGGTGGTACCGGGAATTCCCGGGCACCTGCTGTCCCAGCTGGGCACACCTGGAGGGCAACGCTTCCCCGGTGGGCGACCCCTTCAATCCCTACGGGAACTACGCGCGCCTGCTGAGCAACAGCGGTCCCTCATCCCGTCCCCAGATCAGCTTCGCCATGCCGGACCGCAACCAGGTCATCATCGAGATCTATGATCTCCGCGGCATGCTGATCGAACGGCGCAAGCTGGGCGAGATGAACGAGGGCGAGAACAGCATCCTGCTGTTCAACGGCCGGCGGCCCAGTTCGGGCATGTACCTGTATCGTCTGCGGATGCTGGATCCGACCACGGGAGGCGAGCGGGCCGCCCTGACGGGCAAGACGGTCCTGGTGAAGTAAGTGAATGGGAAGGCAGAGAGGCATGGCGCCTCTCTGCCGCAACTCTTGCGACGGTAAAACGGAGGCAGGGTTCTGGTGACGCGACGGCAAAACAGAAGAGGGAACTGGACGCTGGTGCTGGCTATCTGGCTGGCTCTGGTGCCTGCCCTGGTTCAGGCGGGCACCACCGGCACCATCGCCGGGACAGTGGTGGACACCTATGGCGAACCCGTGGCCGATGTGACGGTGACCGTGGTGGGGACCACCCTCTCTTCCATCACCGACGGCGATGGTCAGTACGCCATCCTGGGTATTCCTTCGGGCACCTACGAGGTGAAGGCCAGCCACCCGGATTACAGCGGAGTCACGATGTCGGCGGTGATCGTTTCTGCCGACCGCACCATGACCCTGTACCTGCAGGTGGGCAACAACGACCGCACCTATGAAGAGGTGCTGGTGACGGCCGAGCGTGCCCCGGTGGACCTGAAGGTGACCAGCACACAGTCCACCCTGACCAAGGAAGACATCGAGAACTTGCCGGTCCAGAATCTGGACGATGTGGTGAATCTGCAGGCCGGTGTGGTGGACGGCCACTTCCGGGGCGGGCGGCGCGGCGAGGTCCAGTACCAGGTCGATGGCGTGAGCGTGAACAATGCGTTCGACAACTCTTCGAGCATGCAGATCGACCGGTCGCTGCTGCAGGAAGTGCAGGTCATCAGCGGCACCTTCGACGCCGAGTACGGTCAGGCCATGAGCGGTGTGGTCAACGCGGTGCTGAAGCAGGGGACCAAGGATTTTCAGGCCGATGCCGAGGTGTTCACCGGCGGTTTCTACTTTCCCGGCCGTGAGGAAGAGCGGCGCACCGATGACACCGTGCATCTGACCGGAACCCAGAACTTCCAGGTGAGTCTGAGCGGTCCGGTGCCATTGCCCAAGACCACGTTCCTGATCAGCGGGCGGCGGGCTCACTTCGACGATTTCATCTACACCGACCGCAGGTACAACCCCACCGATGTGGCCGACAGCACCGGCACGGTGGTGGGCTCCGGCGACGGCAAGTCCGAACCGCTGGGTTACAGCGACGAGTGGTCAGGCGTGGTCAAGGTGACCAACAGCGCCCTGACCAATTCACGGTTCAGCTACCAGGCGCTGATCAATGCCCGTGAGGGACGTCCCAACAACTATGCCTTCAGGTACCTGCCCGATGCGCTGTCCATCCAGCGGCAGTTCTCGATTTCCCATGGTCTGGACTGGACCCAGATCCTGGGCGAATCGACCTACCTGGATCTGAGCATGCGCCAGAACTACTTGAGCTACAAAGATTATCTGTACGAGGATCCCTATGATCCGCGGTATGACGCGCCTTTGCAGCTGAGCAACACCGGCACCAACGGCGACTATTTCTTCCAGGGCGTGCAAACCAACCACTACATGCAGAAGACCAACACCTTCATCTTCAAGGGATCGGTGGTCAGCCAGGTCAACAGCCAGAATCAGGTGAAGACGGGCCTGGAGTTCAGCCTGCCCAAGGTGGAGTTCGGCAACGACATGTACTTCACCTACGGTGAGGGCACCCTGGTGCGCCATATCAACGAACCGCCGGATTATCCCGGCCCGGCCACCCACTACCCGTTGATGGGGGCGGCCTATATCCAGGATCAGCTGGAGCGCAACGATCTGGTTGTGCGCTTCGGTGCCCGCCTGGATTACTTCGACGCCCGCTCCACCGTGCCCAGCGATCTGGCCAACCCGGCCAACGCCATCGACGGTGCACCTCTGTCCACTCCCAGGCGCACCACGGTCAAGGCCGGGGTCTCGCCTCGCCTGGGAGTGGCGTACCCTATCCAGGACCACGCGGCCATTCATTTCGCCTACGGCCACTTCCAGCAGTTCCCCTCGGTGAACACCATGTTCTCCAACTCGGACTATGCCATCCTGGAGCGGCTGCAGGCCGGCACCATCAATTACGGCATCATGGGCAATCCCGACGTCAAGCCCGAGAAAACCGTGCAGTACGAGATCGGCTACAAGCAGGTGCTGACCCAGGAGCTGGGCTTTGACCTGACCTTCTTCTACAAGGACATTCGCGACCTGCTGGGTGTGGAGTTCATCTCCACCTACACCGGCGCCGAGTACACCCGGCTGACCAACGTGGATTTCGGGAACATCACCGGCATCACCCTGTCGATCGATCACCGGCAGATCGGCCCGTTGAGCATGAGCCTGGACTACACCTGGCAGCAGGCCCTGGGCAATGCCAGCGATCCCAGCGAAACGGCCAACCGGGCGGCGGCCGGCGAAGACCCGCGGCCTCGGCTGGTGCCCTTCAACTGGGACCAGCGGCACACCTTGAACATGACGGCCTCGATTTTCAAGCCCGGCCAGTACGCCCTGAGCGCCGTGGCCAAGGTGGCCAGCGGCCAGCGCTACACGCCGCAAACGGAGCAGGCCTTCGGATTCGGGGCGTCCACCAACTCGGGCACCAAGCCGGCCTCCATGCTGGTGGACCTGCGTGCCGAGAAGTTCCTGGGGTCCTTTGGCCAGGGCGGCGTGTTCCTGCGGGTGTTCAACGTGTTCGATCAGCGGTACTTCAACGGGCCGGTGTATGCGACCACCGGCAGCCCTTATTACGCCCGCTTCCCCAGCCCCGGTGAACTGGTCAGCCTGGCTGATCCCACCCGACTTTACCAGCCGCGGCGCATCGAGATCGGCATGCGCTGGCGATGGGGAGGCGAATGATGGCGAACTTGATCCACCCATCCCACAGGAGTCGTGAACGCGTGGCGTATTGCAGGCGGTTGATATCGAAGGTGGAATCGAGGCAGGGCTTGATGGCCTTGCTGGGAATAATCCTGGCCGCCACCGCCCTGGCGGATGTGCCGACTCCCGTCCCCCAGGAGCAGCGCGGCCGCGATGACGCCGAGCGCGCCGGTCAGCACGACGCCAACAACATGCGCACCATCTTCTGGAACTACGGCATGGTGGGGGACTACCCCCGCGACCCGGGCAATGTGGACCTGAGCGTGTTCCACTCGGTGGAAGTGCCCAAGGGCAGCGGTATGAACTACAGCGATGGTGTGACACCCTTCGTGCTGGCCAAGATCAACCAGGTGGACGGCAGCGAAGCCTACATCATGGAAACGGGTTTCCGCGAACGGCAGGGCACCAGCCCGTATTTCAACCGGGTCATGCGTTTCGAGCCGCGCCCCGGCTACTTCCAGGCCGACGCGGCCCTGAACCCCGGTCGCTCGCCGGCGCTGAGCAACGATCCCCGCACCTGGCCCGACTTCTGGCCCGATCGCCTGGACGATTTTGATGATCCGGGGTGGGATGGTTCGTGGAACGGCTACTTCGGCAAGCAGATCGTGGCCGATCAGGAAAGTTACATGGTCCTGGACGACGACTACTACGACGCCTGGAATTTTTACCCCGACAGCCGGGACTCCACCCGGCGTGGACTGGGCCTGCGCATCGAGGTGCGCGGGTTCCAGTGGGCCAATCCCCAGGCCCGCAACGTGATTTTCTGGCACTACGACATCACCAACGAGGGCACCACCGACTACAACGACAACATCATGTTCGGGCTGTACATGGACAGCGGCGTGGGCGGGTCGGCCTTCTCCTGTGACCAGATCTTCGAGTCCGACGACGACAACGCCTTTTTTGCGCGCGAGTTCAACGACCAGATCATCAACCTGGTCTACACCTGGGACAACCGCGGACACGGCCGGGACCTCTCGGGCTGCGGGCAAACCGGCTACCTGGGTTACGCCTACATGGAAACCCCGGGCAACCCCACCGACGGCCTGGACAACGACGAGGACGGCATCACCGACGAGCGTCGCGACGGCGGCCCCGGCACCTTCCTGGTGGGTGAGGCGGCGATCATTGCCCACGTGGAAGCCAACTACGACGTGACCCGGTTCGAGACCACCTTCGGTCCCCTGGCCGACATGCCCGCCGTGCGCGCAGGGCTGTGGTGGACCGGGGACGAGGACATGGACTGGACCGTGGACAACCACGATCTGGGAGCGGACGGTTTACCCGACACCGGCGACACCGGCGAGGGCGACGGCATGCCCACGGCCGGCGAGCCCAACTTCGACGGGACCGATCTGAACGAATCGGACCAGATCGGTCTGACCGGATTCAAGCGCAATCGCATTGCCCCGGGTTCGGACAATCCGGACCAGGAAATCGACGACATCGTCTTTTTCACCGGCAACGAGGACTGGCCCGAGCGGCTGTACAACCAGTTCTCCGACCCTGATCCCGATGTGCGGTTCGATGAGGCCCTGGCGGCCAATTACAACATCGGCTTCCTGTTCGCCTCCGGGCCCTTCCGGCTGGCCGCCGGTCAGACCGAGCGGTTCAGCCTGGCTCTGGCCTACGGGTCCGACCTGACGGAGCTGGCCCAGAACACCCAGACGGTGCAGCAGATCTACAACGCCAACTACCGCTTCGCCGTGCCGCCCAAGACACCGACGGTGACCGCCGAGCCGGGCGACGGCTTCGTGCGCCTGTCCTGGGACGATGTGGCCGAACGCGGGGCCGACTCGGTGACCGGTGAATTCGACTTCGAGGGTTACCGGATCTACCGCTCCACCGACCCTGATTTCCGTGATCCGCAGGTCATCTCCACCGGCACGGGCAGCGGGCCGCTGGGCAACGGGAAGCCCATTGCGCAGTTTGATTTGATCGATGGGATCAGCGGTTTTTCCGATCTGGTCATCGAGGGCGTGGCCTATTACCTGGGCACCGATTCGGGTCTGACCCACACCTGGACCGACAACACGGTGACCAACGGACAGCAGTATTACTACGCCGTGACGGCCTACGATTTTGGCTCCGAGGAATTCAACTTCTACCCCTCGGAGAATGCCATCGCGCCGTCTCGAACCCCGCGTGGGGGCCTGGTTCTGCCCACCAACGTGGTCGAGGTGAGGCCCAACCCGAGGGTGCAGGGATACGTGCCGGCCACCGTGGAAGAGACCACGGCCGTGGCGGGCCGCGGCGTGGGCACCGTGGCGGTCGAGGTGGTCAACTCGACCATCGTGCCGGACAATCATCAGTTCCGCATCTCGTTCACCACACCCAGCCCCGACAGCCTGCGGGCACGGGCTTACACCTTGACCGATGTGACGGCCGATGAGGTGCTGTACGAGTCGGGGAAGGACTTCCTGGGGCAGGGGACCGGACCGGTGGGGGCGGGCTTGCTGGCCATCGTCAACACGGCCACCCAGCTGACCATCGACGAGGAGAACACCGGCTTCGAACCCGGCAGTCCCAGTGACGCCCAGGTGACCGTGGCCTACGAGCCCAGCGTGTTGCCCATCAACCGGGTGCGGCCCGGCTACCCCGACGACATCACCGTGTTCTTCTACGATGCGGTGGTGGACACCTCGGTGCCCGACGGCTTCACCTGGCCGGCCACTCCGGCCAAGTTCGAGATCATTGCCCAGACGGCCGATGGCGAGCAGAGGCTCGATTTCCGGTTCCGCGACCGTGATGCCGACGGGACGTTGAGCCGCCTGGACGAGAACATCGACATCGTGACCTACATTGCCACCGAGCCCGGTGTGCCCAAGGTGACCTGGCGGCTGAGGCTGGACCCGGATCAGCCCGTGCCCACGGTGCCGCCCGGAGCCACCGACGCCTGGACATTGCGTCTGATCCGGCCCCTGAGCGGAGACGATGTGTTCGAGTTCACGGCCAGTGGCGAGGACATCGATCCGGCGGCCGCCGCCAAGAAGCTGGCGCCATATGTGGTGCCCAACCCCTACCTGGGCTCGGCCAGCTTCGAGCCCGAGCGGTTCGCCGTATCGGGTCGCGGCGAGCGACGCATCGAATTCCGGGGGCTGCCCGCCAGCTGTGAGATACGCATCTACAACATCCTGGGTGAGCTGGTGCAGACCCTGCAGCACGACGGTAGCAACGACGGATTTGTGGCCTGGGATCTGCGCACCAAGGACCTGCTGGACGTGGCTCCTGGTCTGTACATCTACTACGTGGACGGCGGAACCGCGGGCACCGCGACCGGCAAGTTCGCCATCGTGAAATGAGGGGCGCGAGGAACGGCATGAAAAAGACCGGATTGGCCACATTGATCGTCGTCTGGGCACTCGTCATGGGAGGGGCTCAGACCAGCTGGGCGCAGACCAAGGTGGGCACCACCATCGGCACCTTCATGCGCATCGAACCCAGTGCGCGCGGTGCGGCCCTGGGCAACGCCGGGTCGGCCTTGCCGGGTGGGGTGGAGGCCATCTACTACAACTCGGGAGCAATTGGCCGGATCGAAACGGCCACCGTGCAGTACTCCCACAACCAGTGGTACGCCGACATCGGGTACGACTACGCCGCCTTTGCCACGCCCATCGGCGGGGTAGGGAACATCTTTGCCAGCGTGACCTCGCTGGGTTCCGGTGATATCCAGGTGCGCACGGTGGATCAGCCGCTGGGCGCCGGGGTGTTCTACGATGTTTCCAACGTGGCGCTGAGTGTGGGTTTCGGACGCCGTATCACGGACCGATTCTCGGCCGGAGTGCAAGCCAACTACCTGAACGAGCGGGTCTGGAACACATCGAGCAAGGTGTTGACCTTCAACCTGGGCACCATTTACCGGCTGTCCGAGGGGGGTGCCCTGCTGGGCTTCTGCCTGTCGAACCTGAGCACTCAGGGCCGGTACACCGGGAGCGACCTGGATATCCAGTACGATGACGATCCTGACACCTACGGCGACAACAGCGCCTTGCCGGCCACGCAATCCACGGACAGCTTTCCCCTGCCGGGCCTGGTCAGGCTGGGAATCAGCGTGCCCTACGTGGTGAGCGAGAACAGCTCCTTCCTGTTCCTGGTCGAGGGCTTGCACCCCAACGACAACAGCGAAAGCCTGAACCTCGGGGCCGAGTGGAAGCTGCAGCAATTGCTGTCGTTGCGCATGGGCTACCAGACCCTGTTCCAGACCGACAGCGAGCTGGGCCTGACCTTCGGCTTCGGTGTGGAAGGGGATCTGGGAGACAACCGGTACCTGGTGAACTACGCCTGGGCCGGGCATGAATATCTGGAGTCGACCCATCGGTTGACTCTGGTGATCGAGTTTTGACGGGTCCTGACACAGGAAAGACACGCAACATGAAGTGGACATCGCCCATGAATTTCTTGAAGAGCAGCGGAATCGTTCTGATGCTGGGCCTTTGCCTGATGATGGGGGCCAGTGTGGTCACGGCCGCGCCCACCTTTCCTGCCGAGAAGTCCCTGACCACCCCTGCTCTGCTGGACAGCCTGCAGCGCACGGGATTCGAGTACTTCTGGGACGAGGCCAACCCCGTGAACGGGCTGATCCGCGATCGCAGCCAGCCGGGTTCGCCCTGCAGTGTGGCTGCCCAGGGTTTCGGCATCACCGCCATCTGCATTGCCATCGAGCACGGCTGGGTCACGCGCGAAGAAGGCCGCGACCGCATCATGCTGGGCATGGAAACCCTCTGGAACGGCAACCAGAGCGACGCCGAGTTCGGCATCAACGGCTACAAGGGGCTGTTCTACCATTTCCTGGATATCAATTCCGGATTCAGGGCCTGGAGCTGTGAGCTCTCCAGCATCGACACCGCCCTGCTGATGGCCGGCGTGCTGGACGCCAAGCAGTACTTCGACACCGAGGACCCCGGAGATGTGGAACTGCGGGCCCTGGCCGACTCGCTGTACCACCGCGTGGACTGGGACTTCATGCGCAACGGCGGCAACGGCATCCGCATGGGCTGGAAACCGAACACGGGGTTCAGCACCTTCGGCAACTGGGTGGGCTACAACGAGGCCATGATCCTTTACATCCTGGCCCTGGGCTCGCCCACGCA
>JAZBOO010000391.1:0-18004 GCA_036351155.1 Candidatus Krumholzibacteriia bacterium
CGGCACGCTTCGGCCACCGTCTGGCCCTGACCCAGGGCGGCATAAAAATCGGTCATGAAAAGGGCGGCGGTGCGGTCATCGACGGGCCACAGTGTGGCCAGCACCGATCTGGCTCCGGCGGCCAGAAAGCCCGTTGTCATGCCCTGCAAGCCTTCCCCATAAAGAATGCCGGTGCCCGCGGTGCGACAGCTGGACAGGACCACCAGGGCCGCCGGCAAATTCTGGCGGGCCACCTGTTCCGCGCGCAGACGGCCTTCGGTACCCGTGCCCAGAAGCAGAGCCGTGTTCCAGGGTTGCTGGCCATCGACCTCGGTGTGGGCCGCCAGGTGCAGAATACCGCCGGGCGGCAAGGCCTTTTCCAGAGTGGCCAGCCGCGCCGTATCCAGCACGCCCACCTGGGTGAAGTGCCGGTCCAGCCAGGCCGTTTCGAACAATGATCCGTACCACGGCATTCCGGGATCGGGTGCAGGACCGGCCATGGCCAGAATGCCCGCGCCGGAGCCGCTCTCTTCGGTCTGATTCTCATTCCGAAGGAAACAGGCGGCAGGCGTCCTGGTCACCAGGACATCGACCCGCAAACCGGCCGATCCCCGCCACAACGCCAGCGGCATTTCGTGCCAGAACCCATCCGGGCACCAGGTCAGCTGCGTGCAATTCTCCAGAACAGGCACAAATGCCGCCGGGACCTGCCAGCAACGGACCGCTTTCTCCCGGATGACCGCCGGATTCAGAACCACAGGGGTCTTCAGCGCGTCCAGGATCTGGCGCAAGCCCTCCTGAGATCGGCCGTTGTCCGTGATCGTGGCAGCCAGCAGAGTGTCCCGGGTCACCAGATAGAATCGCGAATGGCGAGGTCCCACGAAGACATCCAGCAGTGCCTGGTCCGGAGCCAGGAGCTGCCCTTGCAACCTGGCCAGGGTCAGGGGCGGAAAGCTTTCGAGGCGGCTCTTGCCGGGTCCGGACATGCGCTCCAGGAGGGTCCGGGCCTTGTAACGCTGCAGCAGGTTGAAGCCTGCGGAGTCGGTGGCCGCCAGGGTCAATCCCAGGCCAAACAGCTGGCGTGCCCCGGCGCTGCGCTGCTCTCGCCACCGGAAATCGGCGGGGATGGCCCGGTCGATCTCCCACCGGGCCAGCCCCTGGGCCACCATCTCGTCAGCTTCGAACAGGCGGTTCAGGTGATACAAGGCCCGGCCCCGAACCGAAAGCAGAGGCACCAGAAACTGATCTGCCTCCGCCTCCTGAGCCAGAGCGAGACCTCGATCCACCCAGGCCAGGGACCGGTCAGCCTGGCCCAGGTCCAATGCATATTCCGCAGCCTGGAGCAAGACCTGCAATTGCAAGGAGTGGGCCACCGGCAGGGTCACCAAGTCCGGTTCCAGAACAGCCAGGGCCTCCGCAAATCCCTCCTGCCTGGCCCAGGAGGCCGCCCATCTCAAGCGCAGCTCGGTGGGGTTCATGGCCGAGGGGAAAGTGGGCCGCAGCAACGCCTCCCGACACAGCTGGCCTGCAGCACGCGGCCGGCCCTGGGCCATCCGCAAATCGGCCAGATTGCCAACCGCCAGCAACACCAGATCCTCCAGACCATCTCGCTCGGCCTGGGTCTGCACCACTGTCAGCAACGACTCGGCCGTGGCGTACCAGCCTTGCTGAACCCGCTCCCGGGCAATGTCCAGCAAGGGCAGCAGACCTTCGCGATGGTGCTGATGATCCTGATGAATACGCGCGGCCTCGGTCAGATGGGCGATGGCCACCTCGGGATCGGCGAACATGAGCTCCAGCCGCCCCAGGTAGTTCAAGGCCATGGCCTCGTTCAGGGGATCGCCCTGTGCGCGCGCCAGCTGCAGCGAGCGCCGGAAGCATTTCATGGCCTCCTGGTAGGCCCCCTCTTGCCTCAGGGCCAGGCCCTGGCCGTTGTAGGCCCACAGAGCGCCCCGAGGAATCCCCTGCTGGTCCAGAAGCTCGGCCGCCACGCCGTAGCTCGCGATCGCCTGGGATGACCGCCCGGCCAGATAGTGATCGTAGGCCAGGCCCAGCTGCGCCCAGCCCAAATGGACCGAATCGCGATGCGCCGTGGCCAGGGTGTTCAGTTCCTGGTACAGAGCGGCGGCCTCGGCACTGCGCCCTTGACGCCCCACCGCCACCGCCAGCCAGCGTAATCCCTGGAGCAGGCTGGTGGAATCGTGGGCCGCGCGAGCAAGCTGGCATGCCTCCTCCAGGTTCGGCTCAGCCCTGGCGGCCATACCGAAAGCGGCCCGAGTGGTGCCGCCGGCCAGCAGGAACCGGCGCAGGAGATCCGGGTCTCCTATCCTGCGGATATTTTCGAGTTCGGCGATCATGAAGCTGTCGACCCGATCGGGCCGGCTCTGGTGATGCCAGGCGGCAAGGGAGTCCAGGGCAGCCTCATATCGGGGGTCGGACTGGGCAAGAGGACGGCCGGAAAAACACAGAACCATCGTCAGGAGTAATGGGAGAGCGTGCCGTATGGCCCCGGGCAAGACCTAGTCCGATCCCAGTACGATGGGAAAAAGCGGGCCGCGAGAGATGGTGTCCCCCTGGGCAACGAACAGCACCTGAGCAAAGGCTGCGCGGTGGACCAGCGCAGGGCGGTTCACCAGCAGGGAGTCGGAAGAAGTGGTCAGGCGATCGACCTGGGCCAGGAATTCATCCCACACAATGACCACGACGGTGTCGGCCTGAGGGTTGGAGGGCCAGCGCAAGATCAACCGGTCTTCCCGATGGATTGCGGCGTACCCTTCCAGCTGGACATTGTCACCCCGCACCACTGCGCTGGGCGGTGGCAAAGGCAGATCAGACTGAATGCCGATGGGCGACCAGTACACCAGACCCACACCCACGACCAGCACCGCCGCCAGGGCATACCAGAATTGAGGGTTGGATCTCCGTGGCGCGGGTGTGACCTCCGCCTTCCCCAGGGCCAGATCCATGCGCCCGGCCAGTTCCCTGTCCGCGTCATCCAGATCAATAGCCTCGGTCGGAGTTTCCGCATCGAGGAACGCCTCATGGGAGGCCACCAGAG
This sequence comes from Candidatus Krumholzibacteriia bacterium, assembly GCA_036351155.1. Taxonomy (GTDB): domain Bacteria; phylum Krumholzibacteriota; class Krumholzibacteriia; order LZORAL124-64-63; family LZORAL124-64-63; genus LZORAL124-64-63. The sequence goes on from JAZBOO010000391.1 coordinate 3,038, forward strand.
CCCGACAGTCGGAGCAGTTCTCCACATGGCTCCAGAAGGGGTCATGCGCCGGTCGATTCACCATCTCGGCAAACCGGTCGAGGTACAGGCATTTTTCCATCATGACTTGCCATCCTCTCCGTTGCCGCCCTTTTCTTGCAGGGCCCTGCGCAACTTGCGGCGTGCTCTCTGCAAAACCGTGCGTGCTCCCCCGGCTTCTTCCAGGTGCAGCTGATGGGTGATGACCTCCACCGGCAACCCCTCGAAGCAACGCATCCACAGAGCGTCTTTCTCCACCCGATCGAGGGAACGATTCACCACCTCGAGCCAGCGCTCCTTGACCCGTGCCTCTTCCAGGTGGACCTCCGGCCCGTCGGCCGGATCGGCGATCAACTCCAGCACCGCATCGCCGGCCAGGGGCACCTTCCGCTTGCGCAGCTCACTCAAGCAACGGTTGCGCGTGATGATGAACAGCCAGGCGCTGAACTTCTCCTGTTCGCGATAACGGTCCAGCTTGCTGAACGCGTTCAACAACACCTCCTGCGCCAGGTCCAGGGCGGTTTCCCGGTCGTCCACGTACCGGGCGCACCAAGACAACACCAGCCGCCGGTATCGATCCAGCAAATGGGACACCGCCTGCCGGCCCGCGGACCCTTCCTGGTCAGAGATATAGACCGCGACCAGGTGGGCGTCTGACGCATCCGGCGGGTGAAAATTCCTGGTGGCCTCTTCCTGAGGAGACATAACGCCCCTTCGGAACGAAAATCACACAGACACCATCGTCTTTTTTGAAAAAGGGCAGTCACATCATATCACCGGGGGGCGTGAGGTTCAATCGCGGTGCGCATCAACGGGTTCAGGTCGACTTCGCCAGTTCTCGATAATCCCCTGGCACCGAACATTTGTGTTATGCTGAACATTCTAAACCCCATCTTTGCAGAAACCCGTTGAGGCGAAAGTTGTCAGGGTGCGCCAGCAGTGGAAAAAGTCGGGATTTGCAGGGCCGTGGTGTATCCGTAGATACATGAGGTCCTGCAAATCCCGACTTTTTTCGCTGATGGGGTGCCATGGCAACAAATTCAGTGGTTTCGGCCAACGGGTTTTTGCAATGATGGGGTAAACTTGGGGAAAGGAGGGTCTCCCATGAAAAATCGGTGTTACCTGCCCATTCTGGTCGGACTGATCCTGTGTGTTCCGGCGGCTCACGCCTGGGACGGGGTGCAGGTTCTCGAAGCGACCGGATTCATCCGCGAACATATTTACGGCGCACCCAGCCCCGTTCCCGGCTGGTGTTACTGGGAACAAGACGAACCTGTCACCAGCTTCCACGCCACCAATGAAGACGGCCACGGCAACATGGAGTGCCCCCACTACTTTCTGGCCCACTGCGATGACGACAGCATGATTTTTTACGGGTCGTGGCCCTTGAACGATCACATCTACACCATCGGCGCCAGCTACGAGGCTCAGCTGGTCTGTACTGTCCTGTTGACCAGCAACAGCTGGTTGATGGCTCAGCGTGAAAATGAATGGGGCACTCTGACCTCGGATCTCAAGACCGTGACCCTGCAGCACCCTTCCGGAGCCAGCGAGGAGATCCTGGCTGAGGTTGGCCCCGACACCCTGCAGGTCATGCTCACGCCAGGGACCTATACGGTGAGCATCCAGGTAAACCTGTCGCAATCGGCGCCATACCCCAACCCGGTCCTTCCCTTTTCCGGGTGGGTAGGTGTGACCTGGGAAGACCCTGCGCCGGTCGCCACCGAGCCTGTGACCATGGGGGCGGTGAAGGCGTTATTTCGGTAGGACCAGGGAAACCTTGTTTTACAAGGACGGGACCTGTAAAACAAGTGCTTGCACCTGACAAGCGCATCAGTCACGCAGCTTGCAGGTGAAACCAGCGTTAGAAGTATTTTGGAGGGAATATTGGGCCTCATCAAATTGGTCTTCATCAAATGGGGCCTCTTCGCACTGGCTCTTTGCTTTTGCAGCACTGCGTACGGGCAAACCATTGAGGTTGGCTTTGACCTGAACACCCCCGCCTGGTCTTCTGAAGATTCAGGGTCTTCTCATGGCCTGGACTACTCCAAGGACATCGGCGGGTTTATAGGGGTTCTGTCATCTCATTTTGGGCCCGAGTCCAACAGGTTTCACTGGGGGCTTTTTGCAGGGTTCCAATCATTGACCGTGGAGCCAAATGCTCTCGGCTATGGTAAACAAAAGGTAACGGCCAAGTCACTGCAGCTAGTATTTGAAGGGGTTGCTTTTCGGATTGGTCGCACATATGTGGCCGGGGGAATGGGTGCTGGGTTTCTTTCGGTAACCGAGCTGGAGAACAGCGAGCCTGCGGATACCTTCCAGCTTCCAGGTCTGGTTCCCAGCTTTCAGGCCACAATCCATGGGAAGTTCGGGATTCAACTGTCCAAAAGGGCCGGGTTGGTGATTGGTGTAAGGTCCAGAATGGCTGACCGCGGCAAGGATAATACTTATCCGTTCCAGCGCGGTCCTGTGGTGTCGGTTGGTCTAAGGATAAACCCCATCTTTGCAGAAACCCGTTGAGGCGAACGGGTTTTTTTCAATGATCCGCCTCTCAACGACGAGCCCTCGGGCTTATCCGACCTGGCCGTTGAAATCGAAGATTTTCTGCAAACGAACCCAGGCACATCGTGGAGGGGAGTTCAGTTTGCCGGGAATGAGGTTCGGCTGGTTGAACGAGGGAGCCAAGTAGAATTGATGGACGCGCTGCAGGTGGTGGGGCGCCCAAAAAATTTGGACAACAAATGATCATACCATTGCCTGTTCCTGTTTGAGGAAAACTGGTTGACGGATAAATGGGGTCCACCAACGATCCACGACGGCCCCACAAGAAAAGCGCGCGGTTTTACAGAACTTCAGATTCAAAAATCTTATCGGCACCTTGCTTTTGCCCCTGCTGGTCCTTGCCGGTTGCGCAGGTCCCCATCTGGCGGTCCTCGAAGTTTCCCGTGATCACATCGTGCTGGGTCGGGCCAGCAACTATGGATTCATTTCCACCAGTATTCCGGCCGAGGATATCGTGTCCATCCAGCTAGATGGTGGAGACAAGCCAAGGGATGCCGCCCTGGCGGTTTTCGCCGTGGCCATTGCCACGGCGGCCCTGTTCTTTATCAGCATGGGGAACTGGAATTTGAACTAGCCCCATCCATCCCCCAGGTTTCCAACCGGTTGGAAAAATTTCTTTGCCTCCACCCACCTATTTGGCTATTTTGCCAAATACGCAAAACCGGCACCCGAAAACCAGAAAGCCCGAGGAGCCCCATGAACCCCCAGACCAAGGCCCTGTTCACCGCCCGCGCCGGGATCATCAAGGCCATGGCCCATCCCACCCGCCTGTTCATGGTGGATGAGCTGGGGCGGGGCGAACAGACGGTGGGCCGGCTGCAGGAAATGGTCCAGGCCGACATGTCCACCGTGTCCAAGCACCTCACGGTGCTGAAAACCGCCGGCATCATCCAGGACGAAAAACGCGGCAACCAGGTGTTCTACTCCCTGCGCTGCCCCTGCGTGCTGGACTTCTTCTCGTGCGTGGAATCGGTCCTCCAGACCAATGCCACGATCACCCTTGATCTGATGGAGAACCGATCATGAGCTGGCGCCGGGAAGCCAAGCCTCTGGCCTGGGGCCTGGGCGTGTTTGCCGCCCTGTACTTTCTTCCCATCGGTTCGGCCCGATTCGACGGAGCCGTCCACGAAGCCCTGGCCCTGACCCGCTGGTATGCCCGCGAGCATGTTCTGCTGTGCCTGGTGCCGGCCTTCTTCATTGCCGGGGGGATCTCCGTTTTTGTCAGCCAGACCTCGGTCATGAAGTACCTGGGAGCCGGCGCGCGCAAGCTCACGGCCTACAGCGTGGCCGCCGTCTCGGGAACGGTTCTGGCCGTGTGTTCGTGCACTGTCCTGCCCCTTTTCGCCGGCATTTACGGCATGGGCGCCGGCATCGGCCCGGCCACCACCTTCCTCTACTCGGGACCGGCCATCAATGCGCTGGCCATCATCTTGACCGCCAGGGTCCTGGGGGTGGAATTGGGCGTGGGGCGCGCCGTGGGCGCGGTGGTGTTCAGCGTGGTCATCGGCCTGCTCATGCACTTCTTCTTCCGCCACGACGAGCGCGAACGACAGGTGGCCGCCGCGGCCATGCCCGTCGATGACCAGCCCCGCTCACTGGGCCAGACCGCCCTGACCTTTGCCGCCCTGATCGGTATCCTCGTGTTCACCAACTGGGGCGGAGCCGGCGAAGGCTTCTTCGGTCAGGTTCACGCCATCAAGTGGTGGCTGGTCGCAGGCAACGGCATCATCCTGGCCGTGGCCCTCACCCGCTGGTACACCCGCAGCGAACTGGCCGAATGGGTGGCCGCCAGCTGGGGATTTGCCAAGCAGATCATGCCGCTGCTGCTGATGGGTGTGCTGGTGGCCGGGCTGCTGCTGGGTCGCCCGGGTCACGAAGGCCTCATCCCCTCGGAGTGGATCGTCCGCGCCGTGGGCAGCAACAGTCTGGGCGCCAACCTTTTTGCCGCCGTCAGCGCCGCCTTCATGTACTTTGCCACCCTGACCGAGGTGCCCATCCTCGAGGGGTTGATGGGCGCCGGCATGCACCCGGGCCCCGCCCTGACCCTGCTGCTGGCCGGCCCGGCCGTGTCGCTGCCCAGCATCCTGGTCATGCGCAGCATCATGGGCGGCAAGAAGACCACCGTTTTCCTGATCCTGGTCGTGGTGCTCTCCAGCTTGACCGGGACCATTTTCGGAACCCTGCAAGGAGCGTAACGATGGACATCGCGATTCTGGGCACCGGCTGCCCCAAGTGTGACAAGCTGACCGCTGAAACCAAGCTGGCGGTGCAGGAACTGGGACTGGACTGCGAGGTGCGCAAGGTCACCGAGGTGGCGGACATCATGAGCTACGGCGTCATGCTGACTCCCGCCCTGGTGGTCAACGGCAAGGTCAAGGTGGTGGGCAAGGTGCCTTCGCTGGCCGAAATCAAAACTCTTCTCGCCTGAAACATGAACATCTAACCGGCAGGTTTATTCATGACCACGACTTCTTCCCGCACCTGGATTCGCCCCGTGCTGGCCGTGGCTGTTCTGGGCCTGGCCATTGCCGTGTTCCTGCTGAGACCCGCGGCACAGGACGGCGACAACCAAGCTCAGCACCAGGCAGCCACCGAAGTTCTGCTGCCTCAGCTGGTCGACCTCGGTGCAGACAAATGCGTCCCCTGCAAGATGATGGCCCCCATTCTCGAGGAACTCGCCACCGAGAAGGCGGCCTATTTCTCCGTGCAGTTCATCGACGTCTGGAAGTTCCCAGAGGCGGCGCAGCCCTACAACATCAGGGTCATTCCCACGCAGCTTTTTCTGGCCCCTGATGGAACTGAACTGTTCCGCCATGAGGGCTTCTTTTCCCGGGAAGAGATCCTTTCCAAGTGGACCGAACTCGGCTACGCCACGGGCCCGGCCTGATGGAAGGCCTGTTCACCCAGCTGACCATCGCCCTGGAGGGAGCCCTCCCCCTGGCACTGGGCGCCGCGTTCCTCTGGGGTATGCTGAGCATCGTGCTGAGCCCCTGCCACCTGGCCAGCTTGCCCTTGATCGTGGCCTTCATCGGAGGACAGGAAACCAGGAGCCGCCAACGGGCCTGGTGGCTCTCCACCCTGTTTGCCCTGGGCATCCTGATCACGGTGGCTTTGCTGGGGGCGGTCACGGCCGCATCCGGTCGGATCATGGGCGACATCGGAGCCGTGGGTAACGTAGCTGTGGCGGGGATTTTCCTGCTGTTCGGACTGGTTCTCCTGGACCTCATTCCTCTGCAGATTCCCGGCATCAACCAGGTGGCCATGAAACGCAAAGGCGCCTGGGCTGCCCTGTTGATGGGACTGGTGTTCGGCGTCGCCCTGGGTCCCTGCACCTTCGCCTTCATGGCCCCGGTGCTGGCCCTGGGATTCCAGGTCGCGGCCCAGCACGCCTGGCAGGGGTTGCTGCTGGTGATCTGTTACGGAATGGGCCACTGTCTGGTGATCGCCCTGTTCGGAGGCAGCGCCGCCTGGGTCCAGAAAACCCTGGACTGGAACGCCTCCTCCCGGGCCGGACAATACCTGAAGAAGATTTGCGGTTTTTTGATTATCCTGGCTGGATTCTATCTCCTGTACACCGCCCGCTCCTGACCAAGGATGCTTCCATGAACCGCGACATGTTCCTGCTCCGCCCCGAGATCACCTTCCTGAACCACGGATCGTTCGGGGCCTGTCCTCGTGCCGTGTTTCAGTTTTATCAGGACCTGCAGCGCGAACTTGAAGGCCAGCCCGTGGAATTTCTGGGCCGGGAATTGCCCGACCGTCTGGCCGCCGCCCGCCACGTCCTGGGAAAGTATGTGGGCGCCCACGGCGACGACCTGGTGTTCGTGACCAACGCCACCACGGGCCTGAACATCATCGCTCGGTCTCTGGACCTGCAGCCGGGCGATGAGATCCTGTCCACCGACCAGGAATACGGCGCCCTCGACCGCACCTGGCGCTTCCTGGAAAAGAAGAAGGGCCTCCGTTACATCCGGCGGGAAATTCCCCTGCCCTTGACCGATCCGCAGCAAGTGGTCGAGGCCGTGTGGAACGGGCGTACAGCAAATACCAAGGTGCTGTTCCTCAGCCACATCACCTCGCCCACGGCCTTGATCTTCCCGGTCCAGGAGCTGGTGGATCTGGCCCGCGCCGAAGGGATCATCACCATCATTGACGGAGCTCATGTGCCGGGGCAAATGGACCTGAACCTGGACCAGCTGGGCGCCGACTTCTACTCGGGCAACTGCCACAAGTGGTTGATGGCTCCCAAGGGTGCGGCCTTCCTGCACGCCCGCCGCGCCATGCAGCACCTGGTGGAGCCGCTGGTGGTCAGCTGGGGTTACGAGAGCCTGGAGCCCGGACCCAGCCCGTTCATCGACCAGCAGGAATGGACCGGCACCCGCGATCCCTCGGCCTGGCTGACCGGGCCCCGGGCCATCGCCTTCCAGCAAGAGAACAGCTGGGACGCCGAGCGCACCCGCTGCCACGCCATGATCCTCGAGGCCCACGCGCGGATCACCGCCCTGACCGGCCAGCAGCCCATCTGCCCGGCAAATGGTCAGTGGTTCCGGCAGATGGCGGCCTTGCCCCTGCCCCCCGGCACGGACATAAAGCGTTTAAAGAATGAACTTTATAATCAATTTCAAGTTGAAATTCCGGTCTTGGAATGTGGCCCCAGATGTTATATTCGCCCTTCGGCCCAGGGCTACAACCAACCCCAGGATTTCGACCGCTTGCTGGAGGGATTGGAGGCCTCGCTGGGCACCTGAGCACACATCCACCTCTGGAGGGCATAGAATGCCGTGCCGCCTGCTGATCGCGCTCGTGCTGGTCACCACCCTGGCCTCGCTCCTGGTTCCGGCCCTGGTTCTGGCCGACGAGGAACCACCCCCTGCCCCGGCCGATGGCGAACAACCGCTCGGGGTCATGGACTTCCTGCTGTCCACCAAGTATCTGTCCATGCTGGGGGTCACTGCCCTGGGTCTGATTCTCTTGCTGACCCGACGCATCAACATCTGGATTCGTATCGCGGTCATGGCCGCCACTTTCATCCTGTTCGGCGTGGGCTGGGTGTTCAGCCTGCACCCCAGCCCAATGTGCGCCACCACCAAGCTGTACCTGTTCAAGTTCACCACCGGGCGCTGGATGCCGGTCTTCATCGCCTTCGCGCTGGTCATCTTCGTGCCCAGCTTGATCGGCCGTAAACTGTTCTGCGGATGGGCCTGTCCCCTGGGCGCCTTCCAGGAGCTGATCAACAAGATCCCCCACCGCTTCAAGATCAAGCACCCCAGCTTCACCGCCATGAACGCCATCCGGCTCTCGCTGATCGGCCTGTTCTTCCTGACCTTCCACGCCGGACGCACCCACATCGCCGCACTGGCCGGGGCCGTCGAGGCCGACCCCGCCAGCCGTATCTGGCAGATCTACTCGGCCATCAACATCTACGATCCCATCAACATGTTCGAGCTGATGCACTGGGAAATCACCACCATGTTCTGGGTGCTGATCAGTGTCCTGGTGGTGTCCAGTTTGGTCCTGTACCGGCCGTTCTGCTACGTCATCTGCCCCATCGGCGGGTTGACCTGGCTGCTCGAGCGCGTGGCGCCGGGGCGCGTGCGCGTGGACATGTCCGCCTGCAACAATTGCGGCAAGTGCGTGAAAGTGGCCCCCTGCCCCACACTCAAGCCCCTGCTGGCCGGTGAGTCCAGGAACCTGCCCGACTGCACCAGCTGTGGTGAGTGCCTGAACATCTGTCCCACCGACGCCATCTCCTTCGGGTTTGCCCCCCGAAAAGGAGCGCGCAACGAGTGAGCAAACAGACCGTCCACCTGACCGCCTGCCCGCGCAACTGCTACAGCACGTGTGCCATGCGGGTGACGGTGAAGGATGGTCGGCTGGTTCTTGTCGAGCCGGAACCCGCCAACCGGGCCACCGCCGAGGGGCCCTGCCTGAAAGGCCTGAGCTATGTCGAGAGGGTGCACAGTCCCGAACGGATTGTGCACCCTTTGCGTCGGCAGCCCGATGGGTCCTTTGCCCAGGTGAGCTGGGAGGCGGCGCTGGATGAAATGGCCCACCAGCTGAACCGGGTGCGAAGCGAGCACGGCGCCCAGTCCGTGTTGTTCTACAGCGCCAGCGGCACCAAGGGATTGCTGAACCGCTGCGGGCTGGATTTCTGGCGCGCCTTTGGCGGCTGCACCACCACCTACGGCGACCTGTGCTGGCCCGCCGGCCTCGAGGCCACCCGCCTCACCCTGGGTGCCAACACCCACAACGCGCCCTGGGATCTGGCCAACGCCCAGCTGATCATTTTCTGGGGCAAGAACACCGCCGAGACCAACATTCACCAGATGACCTTCGTGGACCAGGCACTGGACCGGGGCGCCACCCTGGTGGTGATTGACCCGCGCCGCACGCAGACCGCCGAGCGCGCCCAGCTGCTGGTTCAGCCCCGGCCCGGCACCGACGGTTTTCTGGCCCTGGCCCTGGCTCGTCTGATCCGGGACCAGGGGAATGTGGACGCCGACTTCGTGACGTCCCGGGTGCATGGATTCGCTGAGTATGCCGCGATGCTGGATGAAGTGGACTTGGCCCGCCACGCCGAGATCTGCGACGTGCCGCTGCCCGTCATCGAAGAGCTGGCGGCCCTGCTGGGCCACGTCAAGCCCGCCACCATCTGCGCCGGGTTCGGCATGCAGCGCTACACCAACAGCGGGCAGACCATGCGGGCCCTCCTTTCTTTGCTGGCGATGACCGGCAACTTCGGCCGGCCGGGCGCCGGCTGGGTGTACGCCAACCTGCAAACCGAGGTGTTCGGCGGCCCGCCGTCTCCGTTCTCGTTCTTTCCACCCTCCGCTTGCGGCGGCAACCCGGACAACACCGATGGCAATGTGCGCATCAGCGTGTCCACCGCCCGGCTCGGCCGGGACATGGCTGCGCAGCAGGATCCGCCGCTGAAGTTTGCCTGGGTCGAAAGGGGCAACCCCCTGTCCCAGAACCCGGACACCCAGAAGGTACGGACCGCCTTCCAGGCCCTGGATTTTTGCGTGGTTTCCGAACAGTTCCTGACAGACACCGCCCGCGAGGCCGACATCATCTTGCCCGCCAAGAGCATGTTCGAGCAAACCGACATCATCGGCGCCTACTGGCACACCTATCTTCAGTTGCGGCCCCGGATCATCGATCCGCCCGGCGAGGTGCGGCCGGAAACGGCGGTTTATCTGGAACTGGGGAAGAAGCTGAGCCTGAACCTGGCACAGAGCATCCCCGAGGAAACCGAGCAGGCTGTCCGCACCTGGCTTGACCGGCAACTGGCTCCTTTGAATCTGACCCTGGAAGACTTTGCCAAGGGCCCCGTGCTGGCTCCCGGACACGAGGAAGTGGCCTTCGCCGATGGGGTGTTCCCCACCCCTTCCGGCAAGATCGAACTGCTGAGTTCCGAGGCCCGCCAGCGCTGGGACGTGGACCCGCTGCCCCGGGTGGACCTGCCCGTGGAATCGGCTCTGCAGAAGAGCCACGACCCACGTTTTCCCCTGCAGATGATGACCCCCAACACCAAGAACCGCATCCACAGCCAGTTCGGAAATCTGGCAGTGGTCCAGGCCATTGCCGACCCGCCCGAAGCGCAGATGCATCCGGTGGACGCAGCCGAGCGTGGAATTACCTCGGGCGACCTGATCCGCATTTTCAATGACAGGGGCGCGTTCACGGTGAAAGCCCGCATCGACGGGGGTATTCGCCAGGGCTGCGTTTCGGTGACCAACGGCTGGTGGAGTAACGAGTGCGGCCCGGTGAACCTGACCAGCCTGGGCCGGGAAACCGACATGGCCTTCGGCTCGGCCTTCCACGACAACCTGGTGCAGGTGGAAAAAGCACGGGAGGGCACGCGGTGACCACCGCCCTCAAACCCGCCTTCGTGTTCGACGTGAATCGTTGCGTGGGCTGCCGGGCCTGCGAGATGGCCTGCGTCCACGTCAATCAATTGAACATTGGTGACCTCCCAGCATCCGGCTCCTGGCGCGAGGTGCGCACCTTCAACGAGCTTCTGGTGCCCGGGGTGGAAAAGCTGCACCTGTCCATGGCCTGCAACCACTGCGAAGATGCCCCCTGCATGGCCCAGTGCCCCGCGCGAGCTTACAGCCGCGATGAAGCGACCGGCGCCGTACTCATCGACCCCGACCGGTGCCTGGGCTGCCGCTACTGCGCCTGGGTGTGTCCCTACGATGCCCCCCGGTTCAACGAGGCGCTGGGCGTCATGACCAAGTGCACGTTCTGCGTCGATCGCCAGCACGAGGGGCTGGAACCCAGCTGCACCCTGAGCTGTCCCACCGGGGCCCTGAAATTCGAGCGTCGCGACATCGGCACCCTGAGTCAAGAGGTGGCGGGTTTTGCCCAGGCCAGCACGCGGCCCGCGGTGGCCATCATGGGCCTGGAACCCGCACGCCGGCTGCCCCGCACACACGTTCCTGGGGTCACGCCTCCCTGGCAGGTTTTGTGGCAACGGATCATCCCCCGGGTCACCTTCCGTCACGAGTGGCCGCTCGCGCTTTTCACCTGGCTTCTGGCCGTCATGACCGGCTTGCTGGCCGGAGCCATTTCCGGCCGGGTGACCCTGGACTGGCGGCTTTTCCTGGCCGCCGGCGTGCTGGGGATGGGCCTGAGTGCCTCGCATCTGGGCCGCAAAAGCCAGGCCTGGCGGGCGCCGCTTCACGGAAACCGCTCCTGGCTCAGTCGAGAAATTCTTCTCGCCACCGCCTTCCTGGCCACCGCCACCCTGGGACTGACTCCAATTTCAGGTGCCGATGGCTGGCTCCGCGCAGGGCTATACAGTGGTTTGGTTTGCCTGCTGGCGGTGGACATGGTGTACCGGGTCGGGGTCATCCGCGGGAGCGGCCCTCTGCACAGCGCCCACACCCTCATGACCGGACTCATGCTCATGGGCGCGGCAGCCGGAGACCTGTGGATTCTGGTCCCACTGGCGCTGCTGAAACTGGTCCTTTTCTGGACCCGGCAGTGGAATCGGCGCAGACTGGGCCTGACCGCCCCCCGACCCCTGGGCGTGGCCCGCACCGTGGCCACCCTGGCCGGCACGGCGCTACTGGGTGGGATCATCGGCCCTATCTGGCTGGGTTTTTCGCTGCTGGCGCTGGGCGAGTTTCTGGACCGGGCCCGGTTCTACGACGAACTGGAAATTCCCACTCCCTCGAGCCTGATGCTGGACGGCATGCCCCGAACTTGACCGCACAAAAACCTCCCCGGCACCAGGGCACCGAGGAGGCATGTCAAAAAAAGGTATCAGGTCAGACCAGCTCGGCCACCGGCTCCTCCAGATCCACGGAGGATCCGTAGAGCAGGTTCATTTCCTCGCTGAGCAATATCTTCTCCAGGCTCAGCAGGATGACGGTGTTGTTTTCGGTCTTGCCCATTCCCAGGATGATGTCCGAGTTCACGGTCCCGCCAATGTTGGGGGATGACTCGATCATATCCTCGGGGATTTCCTGGACCTCGTTCACCGCTTCGACCACCACACCGATCTGGGACCCGCCCAGCTCCACCACGATGGTGCAGGTGTGCTCGGTCAACTCGGTCTGGCTGAGGCCGAACTTCATCCTGAGGTCCACCACGGGAATGACTTTTCCCCGCAGATTGATGGTGCCCTTGGCAAACGCCGGCCACATGGGCACCGTGGTGATCTCCATCATTTTCAGGATCTCGACCACCTTCAGGATCTCGATCCCGAACTCCGTTCCGTCCAGCGCGAAGGTCAGGTATTTTCCCGCCTCACCCTGGTTGCCCACCTGGCTGGTGGCCGAGGATTGGCTGTGTTCCACATTGGTCATTGCTCTTCTCCCGTTATCTATCCCATGAGGGGCCTGGGTGCCGGGCCATTGCGGTCCGGCACCCGGAGCACCTAGATTTCGATCAGGCTGTCGTCATCCAGGGGGATGACCTCGTCCATGGTGAAGTCGCCCAGGTCGCGATGGGCGGGAGCCTTCGCGGACCGGGATTTCCTGAACTGGGACGGCTTCGGCAAGCTCAGGCCGCCATGGTGACCGGTGTAGACCGACCCGTTTTCGCTGGCGCTGCCAACAATTTTCACCAGTTCCTGGACCAGGGTGTTCATCTCCCCTGCCTGGGCCGACATTTCCTCGGCCGCAGAAGCCGACTCCTCGGCGCTGGCGGCGTTGGACTGGGTCACCAGATCCATCTGGCCCACCGCCGTGTTCACTTCATCCACGCTTCGCGCCTGCTCGTCGGCGGTGGAAGAAACGTCGTTGATCAGATCAGACACCTCGATGATCCCGGTGACCACCTCTTCCAGGATGGTCGAGACCTCGTTGGTGGCCTGTACACCCAGATCCGAGTTCTGCTTGCTGGCGTCGATCAGATCGGCTGTTCCCTTGGCCGCCTCGGCGCTGCGCTGCGCCAGATTCCGCACCTCTTCGGCCACCACGGCAAAGCCCTTACCTGCGTCGCCCGCTCGGGCCGCTTCCACCGCCGCGTTCAGGGCCAGCAGGTTGGTCTGGAAGGCGATTTCATCGATGGTCTTGATGATCTTCGCCGTCTCGTCGGAACTGTTCTTGATCTTCTCCATGGCTTCGTTCAGACCCTTCATGGCGGCCTGACCACGCTCGGCACCGCTCTTGACTTCCTGCGAACGGCCGTTGGCGCGCTCGCTCTTGGAAGAAGACTCCTTGGCGCCCGAAGCCATCATCTCCAGGGAGGCGGGGGTTTCCTCGAGACTGCTGGCCTGTTCGCTGGCTCCTTCGGCCAGCTGCTGGCTGGCTGAAGACACCTGGCCGGAAGCGCTGGCCACCTGCTCGGCGCCCGCCTGCATACCGGAAATAACCCGGTTGATGGGTCCGGTGATGGAACGGATCATGAAGATGGCCAGCAGCACGCCCACGATCAGAGCGGCCACCAGACCAACCAAGGTCACGGTCGAGGCGGTGGCCAGGTTGCTGGCCGCGGTGCCGGATATGCTCACAGTGGCTTCGGTCGCCGCCTCCTGCAGAACCTTGCAAGCCGCGATCATTTCTTGGCCGTCATCATTCCGCTGCTTGCCCAGAGCACCGAGGGTGTTCCATCCCACCAAAAATTCCTCCATGGAGGCACCGTAGCCGTCAGCTGCGGCCTGGATTTTCCCCAGGCTTTCCATGTCCGCATCCGAGGTGGTCATTTTTCGTAAACTGGCCAAGCTCGAAGAAATCTTCGGAAAATTTTTCTGCGCTTCATGAATGATGCTCGGATCACGAAGGGCTTGTGATTTGAAGGCTTTGATCCGAGTGTCATTTCCCAGATCGATCACATCATTAATTAGCGTGATTTTTTGAAGGCGCTGTTCCAGGTCTCCAGTGCCATCAGTGATTTCTTCCGCCATTTTTCTGTTCTGGCCGGACAAGTAATCATTGGCTTCTCTCATGTAACTGGCCGCGTTCTCATCCAGGCCCTTGCGAGCATCAGCAAGCACCGCGGTGGCAGCCCGGGTCTTTTCCATCAAATCGCCATACTCGCCACGCACGCCGCGCAAGGTGGCCAGCTGGCCCTCGAGTTTGGTGAGATGAACAGCATTCTTGGCCAGAGCATCACCATTGGCCAGTCCCTTGTCCAGAGCCGCCAGCTCTTCTTCGGCGTTCTCATAGTACGAGTGGACTTCCGAGAGGCCGTAACCGCGCATCTGATACATCAGACGATTGGCCGCCCCACGGATCTCCGCCGAGATCTGCATCTCGGGGACATACTCGTAGGCCAGCAGATGGGAACCGTTCTTGGCCCGATTCATCTGCCAGGAGCCCATGCCACCGAGCGCCATGCTGATGGCGATCAGCAAGCCGAATCCCACTGCGATTTTCTTGCCCAACGTCAAATTACTCATCACTCTTCCTCCATGATGTTACTGTCCCTGATGACGATGCGCTTGACCGCTCGCCCCTTGCGAATCCCGACTCTCCTCGGAACCCGCAAAAAAAACTGATTCAAGCGGGGACGATCCCACCTGAACTGACCGCCCCTTTTCCACACAAGGGGTTGTTCGGTGTGAATCAGGGAAAACTTTAGGGCAAATTTGGACATTCATTATCAGGAAAGGGCACTAGTTGTTTAAATTGTTTATACAAAACAAGTTAACACTGGAGATCGCCTGAAAAATCCCCAGGAGTGATCCTCCCGGGGATGAGAATGGAAAAAAAACCCATTGCGGGACTTGGTTTTATGGTCGGGACATCACCTTGTCGCGGAGAATGATCGGCCAGTTGAGATTGGTCTCCCCGCGATCATCAACCGCTCCGCCCACAACCTCCGCATAGTCGAGATCCCAGTCCAGGCTCCGGCCATAACTGATCAGAATACCATTGCAGGATCCGGTGACATTGCCCGGTTCTCCAGGATCGGTGGGGCCGCTGACAGCCACCA
>JAZBOO010000392.1:0-19785 GCA_036351155.1 Candidatus Krumholzibacteriia bacterium
ACAGCCGTATTCGTGACGTGGATGTGGCCCTGGAAACCTCGAACATGACCAGTCTGCAGATCCTGCAGCAGGCCGGTGTGTCGATCCTGTCCCAGGCCAACATGACGTCCCAGCTGGCGCTGAACCTGCTCCAGGGCTAGCCCGGCAGCCGTTTGGCCCACACCTGATTGCAGCCCCAGGGCCCACCCCGAGCCATCCAGCTCGGGGTAGGCCTTTTTTTCAATAATTCCCGAAAAAAAACTAAAGGCCGCACGGAGCATCCCGATGATGTCCCTGTCGGCGCCGAACGCCCACGGGGAAAAAGGATTTCCCTCGCAGCGTGAGCCGGCAGACAACCCAACAGGCCCCTTCCCGGGGCAACACACCCTGAAGTTTTCAAGGAGGAAAACACAATGGGAATCCGCATCAATACCAACGTCGCATCCATCAACACCCAGCGTCACCTGGCTAACTCGACCATGTCCTTTGGCAAGTCCATGGAAAAGCTGAGCTCCGGTCTTCGCATCAACCGCGCCGGTGACGACGCCGCCGGTCTGGCCATCAGTGAAAACCTGAAGTCGGACATCCGCGCCCTGAACCAGGCCAGCCGCAACGCTGCCGATGGTATCAGTCTGGTGCAAACCGGTGAAGGCGCCCTGGATGAGGTCTCCTCCATCCTGCAGCGCATGAAGGAACTGGCCGAACAGTCCATGAACGGTACCCTGACCGACACCGACCGTGGTTACCTGGACAGCGAGTACAGCGCCCTGAGCAGTGAGATCGACCGCATCGCGGCCGGCACCGAGTTCAACGGCGTGTCTCTTCTGTCCGGCGGACTGGACGTGGACATCCAGGTGGGAATCGGCACGACCTCCAACGACCAGGTGGGCGTGGCCCTCAGCACCAACATGAATGCCTCGGGTATCGGAATCTCTTCCGATATCGGTGATGCTTCGGCGGCCGGAACGGCCATGGACGAGATCGATGACGCCATCACCGCCGTGGTGACGGCTCGTGGTTCCTTCGGTGCCATCCAGAACCGTCTGGAGACCTCGATTCGCAACATCAACATGACCTCGGAGAACCTCTCCGCTGCGAACAGCCGGATCCGTGACGTCGACGTGGCCCATGAGACCAGTCGCATGACGTCATTCCAGATCCTGCAGCAGGCGGGTGTGTCCATGCTGGCCCAGGCCAACATGACCACCGGTCTGGCCATGTCGCTGCTCGGCTAGGTTTGACGACGGACAAGGGACGGGCCGTCCAGGCCCGTCCCGCCCCAGCTAATTCGTGGTAAGAATTCACCCCGGTGCCGGGCACGGAAGCCCGCACTCCCTGTTCAAGGAGGAACAGCATGGGAATCCGCATCAATTCGAACATCGCTTCGCTCAATACCCAGCGTCATCTTTACAATTCCACCATTTCCTTTGGTAAATCCATGGAAAAGCTCAGCTCGGGTTTGCGGATCAACCGTGCGGGTGACGATGCCGCCGGACTGGCCATCAGCGAGAACCTGAAATCCGACATCCGCGCCCTTGACCAGGCCAGCCGCAACGCGGCCGATGGCATCAGCCTGGTGCAAACTGCTGAAGGCGCCCTGGACGAGGTATCTTCCATTCTGCTGCGCATGAAAGAACTTGCCGAGCAGTCCATGAACGGCACCCTGACCGATACCGACCGTGGGTATCTGGACAGCGAATACACTGCCCTGAGTGGCGAAATTGACCGTATTGCCGCGGGCACGGAGTTCAACGGCGTGTCCCTGCTGGATGGTGGGCTGGATGTCCTCATTCAGGTGGGGATCACCTCCAGCAGCAATGACCAGGTCGCCGTGACGCTGGGCACCAACATGGATGCGTCGGGTGTGGGGCTGGGGACCCAGATTGACGACGCCTCCAACGCCGGCACGGCCATGGGCGAAATCGACGACGCGATCACCGCAGTGGTCAGCGCGCGAGGGAACCTTGGTGCCGTCCAGAACCGTCTGGAAACCTCCATCCGGAACGTCAACATGACCTCGGAGAACCTCTCCGCTGCGAACAGCCGGATCAGAGACGTGGATGTGGCTCATGAAACAAGCCGCATGACATCCTTCCAGATTTTGCAGCAAGCCGGTGTGGCCATGCTGTCCCAGGCCAACATGACCACGGGGCTGGCCATGTCGCTGCTCGGTGGTTAAACTCCACTGAACGGCCGCTTTCGGGGAGGAACTTCAAGTTCCTCCCTTTTTCTGTCAAGGTAAACCGTTGAAAACAAATTATCTCCTGAGGTTTTACGACCTTTGGAGATATTTTTTTATTTTTTAGCTAAAGTTATTCACACCAAAAGACGAAAACCATATTACGAAATATTTAAAAAGGATATTTCGGAACAAGAAAGGAGCCTCTCAGACAACCAAATATGGTCCGGACATGAGGTCCGGCTGAGGGCAAGGAAGTCCCCTGTATCATTTCAAGGAGGAATGTAATGGGAATCCGCATCAATACCAACGTGAGCTCGCTGAACACTCAGCGGCATCTGGCCAACAACTCCACCCAGTTCTCGAAGTCCATGGAAAAGCTGAGCTCCGGTCTGCGTATCAACCGCGCCGGTGACGACGCCGCCGGTCTGGCCATCAGTGAAGGCTTGAAGGCTGACATCCGGGCTCTGGACCAGGCGAGCCGGAATGCCGCCGACGGTATCTCACTGGTGCAAACCGGTGAAGGCGCGCTGGACGAGGTCTCCAATATCCTGCTGAGGATGAAGGAACTGGCCGAGCAGTCCATGAACGGAACCCTCTCGGATACCGATCGTGGTTACCTGGACAGCGAGTACACCGCCCTGAGCAGTGAGATCGATCGTATCGCCGCCGGGACCGAGTTCAACGGTGTGACCCTGCTGGACGGAAATCTCGATGTCGACATCCAGGTCGGAATCGGCACCGGTTCCAGCGATTCGGTGAACATGGCCGTCAGCGACAACATGAACGCTTCCGGCATCGGCATCAGTTCTGATATCGGTGATGCCTCGGCTGCCGGCACGGCCATGGGTGAAATCGATGACGCCATCGCCACCGTGACCGAGACCCGGTCCGCGTTCGGTGCCGTCCAGAACCGCCTGGAAAGCTCCATCCGCGCCATCGACATGACCGCCGAGAACCTCTCTGCTGCCAACAGCCGGATCCGTGACGTGGACATCGCGAAGGAAACCTCGCGCATGACCAGTTTTCAGATCCTGCAGCAGGCGGGTGTGTCCATGCTGGCCCAGGCCAACATGAGCACCGGCCTGGCCATGGCCCTGATGGGCTAGGGATGATCGGGGGCCCTGCGGGAGCGGGGCCCCCTACCGAAATGGAGCATTGTCATGGCCACCATCAGCAAAATTGCCGGTCCGGCCGATCTGCTCACCCAGACGATGCCGCGACAGGCCGACAGGACGCCGACCTCCGAGGCCGGGTCCGCCACCGGAATTGAACGTCCGGAGATATTCCACCCCCAGGGGCTAAAGCAAGCCCTCAAGGCGCAGCAAGAACATAAGTTACCTGGAAGCAGCTTCTCCGCGGAGGATCTGTCTGCCATGGTTTCTCGCATGCAAGAGGCCCTGGATCGGGCCGCCAAGGAACAGTACGAGGTCGGGTTCCGGAAGGATTCCCAGGCCAATTCCTATGTGATCGAGATCAAGAACAAGGAAGGAGAACTGGTCAAGCAATTTCCCCCGGAAAAAGTCCTAAACCTCCAGCGGAAAATGGACGAACTGTCAGGCATGGTCATCGACGAGATGACGTGACGGAGCCAGACGGTGTCGAAGGATCGACTGACTGACTGAAACTGGGGAGAATCTCCATGAGTATGATTTCTTTCGGCGGTTTGGCCACCGGGCTGGATACGGGCAGCATTGTCACCCAGCTGGTGGAACTGAAGCGCGCACCCATCTATAGACTCCAGAACCGCAAGCAGGGCTTCCAGAACGAGATCTCCGCCCTGGGCACCCTCAAGACGAAGCTGCTCGCCCTCCAGGAAGCCGCCAAGACCCTGGACACGGCCAACGAGTTCAGCTCCCTGAAAGCCACGTCCAGCGACGAGGATTTCCTGACCATCGAGGCCGATGGCGATGCCGCCCCGGGTTCTTACGATATCAAGGTTCTGGGACTGGCCGAAGCCCAGAAGGATGTTTCCCAGGGCTACGACAGCAAGGGTGATTCCGTGGGATCCGGCATCCTGAGCTTCAATGTCAATGGAGAAACCACAGACTTGAATCTGGTCGGATTCACCAGCCTGGAATCCCTGGCCGGATTGATCAACGACAACGTGGACGGGGTCAGCGCCTCCATCATCAATGATGGTTCGGGAACCGGAGCCTACCGCCTGGTCCTGAGCAGCGAAGATGCCGGAACCGACGGGGCCTTCACCGTGGACGCCAGCGGGATCAGCGGCGGGGTCACCCCCATCTTCGCCAACCAGCAGGTGGCGGTGGATGCGCAACTGGAAATCGACGGGATCGCGGTCACCGCGGGCAGCAACAACAGTTCCGACATCATCGATGGCTTGACCATCAACCTTCATGCCATCTCGGTGGACAGTGAAAACGACCTGAACAAGACCCTCCGCGTGAACGTGGGCGTGGACAAGGAAGGCATCTCCGAGAAGGTCAAGAGCTTCGTCGATGTTTACAACGACCTCTACTCATTCATCGATGAACAGTACAAGTCCGAAGGCGACCTGCGCCAGAACCCCACTCTGCGTGCGGTGACCAGTCGCATCGACAACATCTTCACCACCGCGTTATCCGGTGGCCTGGGCGATGTGACCACATTCTCGGCCGTGGGCATCACCAGGGCCTCGTCGGGCCGCACACTCAGCTTCGACGACAGCAAGTTCCAGGACATGCTGGAATCCAACTTCAGCGGCGTGCGCGACCTGTTCATCGAGCGTGACGGCAACCTGGGCAAGACCTACCTGATCGACACGGCCATCGACAACATGACCGACAGCATCGACGGCCTGTTCAAGATTTCCACCGATGCGCTGAACGCGAAGATCAAGTACGCCGATCAGGGCATCGAGCGTTACGAGCGCAACGTGGAATCTTACCAGCTGTCTCTGGAACGCAAGTTCACCGCCATGGAAATGTCGGTGTCCGCTCTTCAGGCCCAGGGCAACTATCTGTCCGGCATTCAAAGCTAGAACCCGGCAACGGAAGGCAGGGAACTCGATGTACAGCAACCTAGGCGTGCAACGCTACCGGGAAACCGACATCAGCTCGATGAGCAGCGAGAAAATGATCGTCCTTCTCTACGAGCGTGTGGTCACCGACCTCGAGTCGGCCCGCAAGGCCCTGCTCGCAAAGAACCGGAGCGAATTCGCCAAGCAGATCAACCACTCCCAGAGAATCATCTCCGAGCTGCGTGGAGCACTCGACCACAGCATTGGCGGAGAAATTTCCCAGAATCTGGAGTCCCTCTACAGCTTCATGTTCCATGAGCACCTGGAAATCCTTCTGGATCACAAGGCCGATCACATCGACAACTGCTTGAAGGTCATCACCCCCTTGCTGGAAGCGTGGCGACAGATTCCCACCGGCACCGGGGATAAAGCCGCTCAGGAGAAGACCCGAACCTCGACTGGCCCGAAATCTGCATCAGGAACTCCAGACAGTGCGCCCCAGTCCGGTCAGGGAAACGATTCCGCCGGATCACCCGGGCGACCGCAAACCAGTCTCCTGTCCGTATCGGCGTGAAATGACACTCAAGGAATCCACACTCAAGGCTCTGGATTATACGGCCCGACTGGAATCGGCCCTGGGTCTGGATGACATGGATCTGGTGGCGGAAATCATCCAGATCCGGGGTCAGGTGATGCAGGCCTTCGAGGTCATCCATCGGGCGGCCTCGGCGCCGGAGCGCATGAACAGTCGGACGGAAATTCAGCAATTGATCCAGGCCGACAAGTTGCTGCAGGACAGGGCGGGGCTGCGATTGCGGGAAGTGGCCCGGGAATTTCGGGATAACATGGCCAACCAGCCTCCACGCCAAAACCAGGCATACGGGGCGGGGCAGCATCAGGCTTGCGTGGACCGCAAGGCCTGACCCTCCTTCGGGATAGACGAAAAAAGGAACTCCCCCTGGGAGTTCCTTTTTTTCCACCTGAAAGAAAAGGGGACTATCCCTCTTCCTTCTTGGGACCGCCCTTCAATTTCTTGCGCAGGGCGTCCAGATCGGCACTGTCCGAGGCGGCTGCGCCCAGGGTGGTGCTTTTTATTTCCTCGTAAATCTCATGGCGATGTACGGGTATGGAGCGCGGAGCGTCGATTCCGATCTGGACCTGGTCACCACGGATATCGACAATCATGATGGCAATTTCGTCGCCAATCATGATCTTCTCGTTGCGTTTTCGACTGAGTATGAGCACGGGACCTCCCTGTCCAGTGGCCGGAATCCGCTGCCGAGCAACGGGTTAAGGTTCAGACCCCAACGGTTTCGGGGCTTGCCGCTCCGGCTTTAGCCTGGGCATGATCTTCGGACTCCTCCGCCTTCTGAGCGGAAGACTCCAGCTCCTGGCCTTCAGGAGCCACATTGTCCGATGCTTCCGACTGCACGGCAAGACCAAATTTGAAGTAATTGATTTCCTGACGAATACCGAATTTCTCATCATCCAGCGTCAGCTGGACACCGCGCCGGGTCTCGGCATCGATAATCAGTGGCGCCAGGAGATTACCCGTGACCATGTTTCCGCCGGGATGGACGGTCGTGATGATCAAGGTGGTCAGGTTTTCGGCCTCCTGGTTTCCCAGTTGATCCCTGACATTCCGGGACAGCTTCACCTCGTACTCATCATGGTAGAAGTAGGGCTGCGTGATGGGGAACCCGAAATCTCCCCGGTCCAGCGACTGGAAAAATTTCATGGGCAACTCCTCGCCCATATCCAGGATCAGCCACCTTTTCAAGCTGGCCATTCCCACCAGACCATCGGGCAGGAATATCTCATCCCGGGCGTTGTATTCCAGTTCCCCGAATCGCACGGTCGTGAACTTCGGCATCTCAGGCTCCTTGGTAGTGACGAGGGTCCGGTTCCTACACGGCCCCGACAACGTTAGCGCAAGTACTGCATCAAGTTGGACTGATAGAGCTGACTGGTCACCACCAGGCTGGCCTGATAGCTCGTTTCCGCCCGACTCAGTTCCGAGGCCACAGCGGCCACGTCAGCATCCTGTTCCAGGGAAAGGTTGCTCCGCAACCGTTCGTCCCTCTGGCGCAGGATTTCCTCGGACCAGTCCAAATCCCTTTGGCGGCCCCCGTTTTTCATCATCATCTGAAAGACGGTGTCTTCGATGTTTTTCAGCTCGGTCATCACACCACGAATGGCGTTCTTGTCTCCCGAATGCAGGTGGGCCTTGAGATCTTCGAGCATTCCGAAGAGCCGGGAAGGCGAACCCGTACCCGCCACCCCCAGCAACGACGCCGTGTTGGTGGCATCGGCACTTTCGACCTGGAACTGGTCCGGGGTATCTCCGATCATCACCAGGGTGGAATCTCGAATCTCCAGCTGCATCCCGGGGATTGATCCGTTGAAAATTGTTTGCAAATCCCCGAGCGTGGCCGCGGAACTCAAATCCACGGTGGTGGTTGTGCCTTGCCAGGTCACATCGATGGCTCCGAGAGGCAAGCCCCCGTTGATGGAGGCAATGTCCGCCAGACTGGTGGTCAATTCCGCGTTGGGCCGAATGTCGTTACCGCTCAGAACATTGCCCGAACTGGTGTTGTTGATACCCAGACTGGCTGCGGTATTGCCATCACCGACTTCGGTCACAGAAACCGGGGCCAGGCCGGTGAATGCGAGCCCGTTGCCCTGGGAGTTGAGGCCTGCGGTGATGGTCCCACCGGTGGCGGTGTTGACCATGGTGATGACATCGTTGATGGTCGTGGCCGAACTGACATCGATCTCGAAAGTGGTCCCGGCACCGTCGGAAACCGCGATCATTCCTGGCTGCCACCCCGTCCCCAGAGAAATGCTGCTCAGCGGAGTGGTCAGATCGAGCTGAGGCGCCAGGTCCACACCACCGGTCAACAAGCTGCTGGAAGTCCCCTGAAAAACGTGGCCCGGGATATTGACGGCCATGGTGCTGTTGGGCCCGGTGCGCGTGAAAATTTCATTGTCGTCGCCCTGATAGACCACCATGCCTCCGCTTCGCACGAAAGCCGGTTCTCCCAGGCTGTGCCCGGAGAAGATGTAATTCCCCTCGATGGTGGTGTTCAGCACATCCATGAGGCGGTTGATCTGGTTGTCGACCTCGATGGCCGAGGTGGTCATGCTCTGGCCGGTGGCAATGGCAGAACTCTCCCTCAGAGCAAGGACCCGGGCATCGGCCAGGACTTCGCTGATGTTCTGGAGGGCCACGTCCGTTCCATCGACGATCAGGCGGCTGCGAGTCACGTTGGTCAGGTATTCCTCGTTGCTGCTGATCAGCGAATTGTAACGCTGGATGGTACTGATGGCCCGAGGGTCATCGGCAAAGCTATGGATACGCCGCATGCTGCCGGCCATGCGCTGCTGTTCCAGCATGCGCCCCAGACTGCGGTTCAGGTCGTTGACCAGAATCGAGGAAAGATAACTGTCAGTCACACGGATAGTCATGTCGACTCACTTCCCCTAGACCATGTTCATCAAGGTGTCGTACATTTCCTGCACGGTGCTGACCACTTTGGCCGCGGCGTTGTAGCTGTTCTGGTAGCGCACCATGTTGGCGCCCTCTTCGTCCAGACTCACCCCGGTCAAGCTGGCCATCTTGTTTTCCAGACTGCTCACCACGTTCTGCTGGTTCTCCACCAGGAATTCGAAACTGCTGCGCTGGCTGGCCACACTGGTCAACATGCTTCGGTACTGGTCGCCTATGGTGGAATGCCCGGCTCCGTTGACGCTCTGGTTGATCAGATTGGCGATCTCTTCGGCAATTGTGTTGTCTCCATCGGCGGAAGTACGGCCGGTGGCCACCAGGTGGTTGTTGGACCGGATCGCCTCGTTCAGTTCGATGGTGTGCATGCTGTCCCCGGAAAAGAACGTCAGTCCCGAGCTGTTGTCCGTGCGCCCCTGGACGTGAAGGGTGTTCACTTCCTCGATCAACTGCCGGGCCACTGCATCCAGGTTGTCCCGGACCTGGGTGACCTGCACGTCGCGGCTGGTCATCAAGCCTTCCAGCCGACCGGGTGAAAGATTCACAGCGGCGTTGTGCCCCTGGGTCATGATGGACATCTGATAGCCCGAGGAAGTCTGCACATAGGTGCTCTGGAAATGGGTCACGGATCCACGGGCCACCAGGGTGCGCCCGGCCAGGATCACGTCCTTGGTCCCGTCTTCCCGTTCCAGAACATTGACCTCGGCGATCTCCGAAAGCTGACTGATCAGGAAATCGCGCTGGTCACGCAGGTCATTGGCCGGCTCTCCGTTGGATTCGGCGGCCATGATCTGCTCGTTCATTTCGGCCACGCTGGTCAGCAACCCGTTCAGGTTGGTGATTTCCAGTTGAATGTCGTTCTCGATGTTGGATTCGAGGTCATCGAGAGATTCGTTGATGGCGTGAAAATCGCGCACCAGGCTTTCCGCGGTGGCCACCACGTTGTACTTGTTGCTCTCGGCAAAAGGCGGGGTGGCCAGGGTGTTCCAGGCGGCAAAGAATTCGTTCATGGCGTTGCCCAGGTGGTCGTTGTCCACCGACCCCAGGATGGCTTCCACGTCATACAGAACATTATCGATGGCCGAGTAGGAAGCCAGGCGGCTGCTTTGCACGCGCAGATTGTTCAGCAGGAATTCGTCCTGCATCCGCCGGATGCCCTGCACTTCCACCCCACGCCCGATGGCACCGTACGGCAGAATATCCGGACGTCGGGCGGCAAAGGTCACGTCTTGCCGGGTATAGCCGGGAGTGTTGGCGTTGGCGATATTGTGCCCCGTGGTGGCCATGCCTGCCTGAGCGGCAAAAAGGGCCGAAAGACTGGCATCCATGATGGAGTTCAAGCCTGGCACGGTGTCTCCCTACGCCTGGCGAACCAGGACGCCGCCTGGTCCACGATTGATGGATTCGGCCCGACCGGAATAGCACCCGGCGGGATCCTGCAGCACGCATTGCTTGAAAATGGCCGCCTCTTCGCGCGCCAGATCCAGACAAAAGCCGGCCAGCTCACGGTTCAGGTCGTTCTGCCTGGCCAGCCGAACGGCGGTGCTCTTCAGATCGTTGACCGCTGATTCCACCTGATGGCGCGTGTCATCGGACACCATGGCCAGCAGGTCGGTCACCGAGTCCGGGGGAATGTTCAAGCCGCGATCCCCGGCAATCCGCTGCACATACTGCTCCCGGGCAATCCGGGACTCGTTGGCCGCAGGCAGATACCGAGACCATTCGGTGGCATTGAAATCCAGACGGTCGACATCTTGCCGCTTCATGTAAGAATTCTGCCGCCAGGCCAACCGCAGAAGGCGCCGGTAGTTGTGGGTTTCCACCTCGAGGAGGGAAACCAGAAGGCGACAATCTGCATCAATTCGCGCTGTAGCTTGCCTTTGCGTGTTCATCTTGCCTCTCCGGTGAGAAGGTCAACAACCAGGTCACGGTTTTGTTTTCGCCAGATTCGTGCCACCGCCCAGGGACTGGTAACGTTCCTTGACGGCCTGGACGTATCTCTGTGTTTCGGGGAATTCGGGAATGCCGGGGCCGGCCTTGTCCACATTTCCGGGGCCGGCATTGTAGGCCGCCAGGGCCAGATCCAGATCCCCATCGAACCGGTCCAGCATGCGGGACAGGTAGGTGGCCCCTCCCAGGAGATTCTCACGGGGGGACCTGGAATCATGCACACCCAGTTCCCGCGCGGTTTCGGGCATGAGTTGCATCAAGCCCGTGGCACCCTTGGGGCTACGGGCCTCGGGATTGCCTGCCGACTCCTGCATGACCACCGCCAGGACCAGGGCAGGCTCCAGACCGGACTGGAAAGCGGCCCGGGTGATATCGGTTTCGAAGCGCTCCAGGGTGTCGGCCACCGCGGGTTCCTGCTGGGAAGCGAAGAACCTGAGTTTCTGTCGCGCGGCCATCACGTCACCCACCGAGGACATGCCCTCGTATCGTGAAAGGGCTTGTGGGGCGGGCGGGCCTATCATCGGGTGGTGAGGCTGGACATCGGGCCCTGCGGTCGGGTCAGAATTCTCGGCCCCCAGATTGGCCTCGAACTGCCGCACGATCAGGTCGGCCACTCCCATCCCGGAATGTCCTGTGGCCAGGCCCTTGGCAATTTCCGTGTCGTACATCTGCTGATAGAACTTGGTGGGACCGCTGCTGTTGAACAGCTCATTGTCCGGAACCGTGGAGCGCATGGCCTTCATCAGCTGGTTCAGGAACACCCCTTCGAACTCCTTGGCCGCCTTGACCAGACCCTCGCGAGACTCCTGTGAATCCTGGGCAGATTCGGCCATCCGCTGCAGACGTTCCTGTCCGGCGGCGCCCTGGGCGCTGTCAAGCATCAGGCTGGTGGGATTGCCGATTCCGGGGAGATCCATTTTCCGACCTACATCAAGACCAGTTCCGCTTGCAGGGAACCGGCGCGTTTGAGGGCTTCGAGGATGGCAATGATGTCCCGGGGACTGGCTCCGATATCGTTGAGAACGCCCACCACATCGGAAACCGTGCTGGTGTCAGGCACACGCAAAACGCGAGCATCCTTGTCCGACACGTCGGTGTTCACGTCAGGTGTGACCACGGTGCTTCCCGTCCGGCTGAAGGAACTGGGCTGGGACACATCGTAGTAGGTGCTGACCACCACCTTGAGGGTGCCGTGGGCCACGGCGGCCTCTCTCAACTTCACGTTCTTGCCCACCACGATGGTGCCCGTGCGTTCGTTCAGCACCACCCGGGCCGGCGCATCGCTGGCCGCCATGATTTCGCCCATCTGGGCAATGAACAGAACCGGGTCTTCCTTGAACTCGAGGGGCACGGTGACCTCGACCAGGCCGGGAGACTTGGCCTTGGCGCTGTCGTCCCCGAAGTTCCGGTTGATGGACTTGGCCATCTCGGAGGCCGTGGAAAAATCGGCGTGTCGGAGCAGCCAGTTGATCTTGTCTCCCTGGACAAATCCCCCGCTCAGTTCGACCATCACCGTTCCCCCGTTGGGGATGTTACCCACCTGAGAATGATTTTTTCGGAAGGAGTTGCCCGCCCCGGCCTTGATGTTGAACCCGCCGATAGAAACGCTTCCGGAAGCCAGGACCGACAGCTGCCCACGGTGGTCCTGCAGCGGTGTCATGATCAGGGTGCCGCCCTCGAGGCTGCTGGCGCTCAGCAGCGAGGCCACCTTGACATCCACCTGGCTGCCCTTGGGTGCATTGGGATCCAGCTGGCAGGTGACGGTCACCGCCGCCACATTGTCGGATTTCAGATTCTTGGGCACCGTGGTCCCCAGGTTCTCCAGCATCGACGCGATGGAATTCTGGGTCAGCTGAGCACCGCCACCATCCCCGGTGCCGTTCAGACCAATGACCAGGCCCCACCCGGTGAGCACCTCCGGCGTGGTTCCCTGAACGAAGGCCAGATCCTTGATGCGCGATTCACCTGCGCCGGCAGCAAGCCCGACCTGAAGCGACATCAGCAGGGCCACCAGGATCAGGACCACACGGAAAGCGTTGCGATTGAGAGGCTTGCGCGCCATGATTACTCCTAAAAAAGCCAGTTGACGATCTTGGTGACCACACCGGGCGAGGCCGTGTCGTTGACCACACCAGATCCGTTGTAAGCGATCTGGGCGTCCGAGATGTAGGTGCTCATCAGGGTGTTGTCCGGCTCGATGTCCGCCCCGCGGCAGATGCCCGTCAGCTCGATCAGGGTCTTTTCCCCGTTGACGTTCACCATGCGGGTGCCGGCCAGCCGGAAATCTCCGTTGTGCAGAACCTCCACGATGCGGGCGGTCATCTCGGCCCGGAAATTTCCCGAGCGGGTGGTGCTGCCGTCCCCCTTGTACTTGCTTTCCACGTCAAAATCCCAGGGTTTGACAAAGCTCAGGAATCCCAGACCCGGCCCGCCGCTGGTCTCCGACTTGTTGTCGGCCTTGACCTTGCTTGAGGCGTCGGCGGTGGAGCTTTCAGTGATGATGATGGTGATCAGATCCCCCACCCTGTGGGCTTTCAGATTTGACACCAGCGATTCACCCGTCTCGAAATCGACCAGGGGCTTGCGTGCATGGGCCGCGCCCGCGGTCAAGGTCAGCAAAAGGAAAACCACCGCCAAGGTCACCGTCAGAGAAAGGTGAAGGCGGGTCAGCTGTTCGGGTCTCATATCATCGTCTCCATTCCACCTGGCCGGGGCCCGTCACGCGGGCATTGACCAGGCGTCCGTTGAGTTCGTTCCGTACGGGGATGGTCTGTCCAAGACAGCCGGCCTGGCGCGCCAGGGCCTTGACCGAGACCATCAGGGTGCCACGTTGAATCTGGAGTTCCACCTGGTCTCCGGCGTGGATCGCGGGCATCGGTTTCAGGTCAGCCAGGCGCAGGCGATCACCGGCCGGCAACGTCCGCCCGGCGCAGTTGCCCAGCAGCTGGGACTGTGAGGTGATGGGCTGTCCAGCCACCTCGGCCAGGTCCAGCCATTGCCAGGTAAATAGATCCGGGGTCAAGGGAGTTTCTCGCTTGATGGAGGTCTGCGCGGTGGGAACCTGGCCGAAAGCGTGGAGCAGAACCATGACCGGCAAATCCTGGCGAGCACCCCCGGACTTGACCCTCACCCGCACCTGATTGCGGCCAGGCATCAGAGGGTTGTTTCGCATGACCTCGATCTGTATGTCGCTGGTCACCGGCAGGGTGACCTCCGGCAGGTGGAGTTCGAAATGGGATGCTGGAGCGCCGGGCAACCCCACCGGGACCAGGGATTGAACCTCTCGCCGGATGGCCAGACGAAGGTCTTCGCTCTTGATGAGCGATCCTTCGTAATGAACGGTGACGGACTGGGCACCAGAAAAGATCACACCCGCGGCCAGACCGGACTCCACCAGCTTCCGCAAGATGGTCCGCCGGTCCACGGTGGCCACGGTTCCGGGTTCCCCCTGGCCCAGCAAGATCAAATCGCCCTGGGCCGCAGGCACGGGAGAGCTCACCAGGTCCTTCAGCTGGACCTGAATCCCGGAAACATGGGCCTCCTCGGGGAGTTCCAGTCGCCACGAGCTACCCGCCAGCGCTGCTGACGTCCCCATCAGAATGACCAAGACCAGGAATGCCGGGATCCTTCTAGCCATCATTATCTCTTCAACCGGTTGACGGTCTGCAGCATTTCATCGGCCATGGTGATGGTCTTGGAATTCAGCTCATAGGCCCGCTGAGCTGAGATCATGGACACCAGTTCATCCACGGTTTCGACGTTGCTCATCTCCAGGAATCCGGAAGAGGTTTCGCCCATGCCGTCCAGTCCGGGATTGCCCAGAATGGGCGTGCCGCTGGCGGGCGATTCGGCGAAGATGTTGCCGCCGCGCGCGGCCAGGCCCGCCGAGTTGGGGAACCGGGCCAGCTCCACCTGCCCGATTTCCGAAACCGTGGCGTCGTCGCCGGCCACCATCACGCTGACCACACCGTCCCGCGATACGGACAGCTCCACGGCATCCTCGGGAATGGTGATCTCCGGTTCCAGGCGATAACCCTGGCTGGTGACCACGGAACGGTCGGCATCCATCTTGAAGCTGCCGTCCCGGGTGTACTTGATGGTGCCGTCGGGCATCCGCAGCTGAAAGAAGCCGTCCCCTTCGATCATCAGATCGAGGGGGTTGCCTGTGGAAACCACGGTTCCCTGGCTGAAATTCTTGTTGGTGGCCACCAGCTTCACGCCGTGCCCCACCTCGACCCGTGAAGGCAGGGCGCGGCCTTCGCCGTCGACCAGGCCCCCGGGCATGACCTTCTCGTAGAGCAGGTCCTGAAACTCGGCATTGCTTCGCTTGTAGCCCGTGGTGTTCACGTTGGCCAGATTATTGGCTATGGTGTCGATGTTCAGCTGCTGGGCCTTCATGCCCGAGGCGGCGGTTCCCATGGCTCTGATCATGTTCCACTCTCTTCCTTATTAAGCGGTCACCCGGGGCAAGTTGTTCACCGACTTGCTCAGCATCTCGTCTTCCGTATTGATGACCTTGCTCTGCACTTCGAAAGCCCGCTGGGCGGCGATCATGGCCACCAGGGTGTCGATGGCGTTCACATTGCTGCCCTCGATATGCCCCTGGGCCAGGGCAATTTCCTCGACCGGGACGGCCTGGGCTTCCATATCATCCGGCGCCTTCATCATGTTGCTGCCCAGGTGCTCCAGACGGCCCGGATCCCCAAAATCGACGATCTTGAACTGAGCCACCTGGGCGCCATCGACCAGCACCCGGCCGTCAGCTTCCACGCTGAAAGATTCCCCGTTCAGAACGATGGGGCCACCGGTCCCGAGGACCTTGGTGCCGTCGGGGGTGGTCAGTTCATTCTGGTTGTTGATGGTGAAGGAGCCACCCCGGGTATAACGTTCACCTGCTTCGGTCTGGAGAGAAAAGAACCCGCGCCCCAGGATCGCCACATCCGTGTCACGCCCGGTGGCCGAAACGGGCCCGCCTCGCGTGTCGGTGGCGTGATAGAGCTCCAGAGGACGAACGGGTTGCCAGTTGGCGGCATCCCTGCCGGTTGGCCGAGGCAGGGCTCCATCCACGCCCTGGGCCTGCTCCCCCTCGTTGATATTGGCCGTGGTCTCGGGTGAGCCCTGTTCAGAAACACGGGTCAGGACTCCGCGGAAACCCGTGGAGTTGACATTGGCCAGATTGTTGGCCAGGGCATCGATGCGCAGCTGCTGCATCTGCATCGCGTTTTCAGCGGTATTCAGGCTTCTGATCACGGAGGCATCCTCCCGGGCACATATCAAATGGATGAGCAACAGACACCGCAGGGTAAACCCCACGGAATCATTGCCAACTGATCCGCAAGCCATGTGCCGCAAAAAACGAGGGCTTCTGCCCCAGTTTCAGGACAGCGACGGGAAAACTTTGCCGCAGGTATTATGGGCCGGGAAGGTCAAAACCCAGTGTTTGTGAGGAGAAAACGATCCTGTGGAGTGTGCTGAGGAAAAAATTGCCGCACAGGAAAACTGTGCCCATTTCGGGAAACAAGAATCAGGAGCGCTGGCATATGCCAGGAACCGGGGCACGGGGTGGAAAATTTGTAGCCGATCACCCACGAGCCCCTTCGCTGGTCGATCAGACCAGTTCGGGGGTGGAAACGGGCACTTCCTGGACATCCTCCAGGGGCTCGCTTTTCACCTCGGCCAAAGGGATCGTGAAATTGAAGGTCGAGCCTTTTCCCGGCTTGCTCGTCACATGGACCTGGCCGCCATGAGCCTCCACCAGTTTCTTCACGATGACGATGCCCAGCCCCACACCCTTGATCTTTCTCTGGGTGCGGCCGCGTGTGTAGGGTTCAAACAGAACTTCAAGCTCTCCGGGCGACATGCCTATCCCGCCATCGGTCAGGGAAATCTGAACCCAGGAATTCCGGCGGGCCACCCGGACCTTGATCCAGCCTGATTCCACGTTGTACTTGATGGCGTTGGACATCAGGTTGCGCAGGATCTGGGTCAGCCGCAGTGAATCGGCATGGACCAGCACGCCAGGATCGGGGCAATCGTACTCCACGGAAATGTCCCGGCTCGAGGCCATGGGCTCGAGGTCGGAAATCACCTCCTCGACCAGCTCCGACACCTGGAAATCCGTGCATTTCAGGTTTACGAAGCCTGCGTCCATCTTGCTCATATCGAGGAAATCGTTCAAAAGCGCCGTCATTTCTCCAATTTTCTTGACCACGCTGTCCAGAAATTCGCTCTGGGTGTCGTTGACCGGTCCGGTTTTCCCGCTGGCCATCAGGGAGACATATCCCTGGATCACGCTCATGGGCGACCGGAGATCGTGGGCAATCATGGAGTGGAAGTCCGACTTCATCTTCTCGGCGGCCACTTCCTGCGACACATCCCGGAAGACATAGGCCATGGCGTTGTCGTCGTCGGGCAACCTGATGGCCGCCGTGCGACACTTCAGGTGGGTCTCCTCTCCATCGATCTTGATGGTCAGAGAAACCTCCTCCCGGGTTCCCAGGCGCATCTTTTCGATCAGGCTGTTTTCAATGCTCATGGTGCGCAGGATATCGGTCATGCTCTTGAAACTGGCCACTTCCCGGGGCATCCGAAAAATGCTGAGGAACACCTGGCTGGCCAGCAGAATCGAGTCCTTCGAGTTGCAGATGGCCACCGGTTCATGGAGGTACCGGAAAACCTGGTTCAGCTTGTCACTCTCGGTCTGCAGCTTGTCCTGCAGATCCTTGATGCGCAGAAAAGCCCGGATCTTCGAGTAAAGCTCCTCACCGGAGATGCTCTTGCTGATGAAATCATCAGCACCCATCTCAAGGCCCCTGATTTTCTCGCTGGTCTCGCTTTCCGAGCTGATCATCAGAATGGGAATGCCTCCGGTGTCCTGATGACGGCGGAGGATACGGCTCACGTCAAAGCCGTGCATGCCCGGCATTTCCTTGTCCAGCAGGATAAGATCAGGCAGCGTCTCCAGGGCCAGCTTGGCCCCCACCGCTCCGTCATGGGCGGTCAGGACCCTGTACCCCTTCTTCTCCAGCAATCGCCTCAGGTAGAGGCAAGTGGGGGGAGAGTCGTCGACGACCAGAATGAGACGATCCTTGGGATCCTTCATGGAAATGGGTCTCCTGAAAATAGACAGGCAGGCCTACCCTGCCGGATTATGGGCTTATCAGGGTTATCGGCTGCCTCGAAGAGGTATTGAGGGGAAAAACCGGTGGAGGTGATTTACCCGACCTGGTCAATGAGCATGGTGATGTGGCGTTCCAGGTTGGCCATTCCGTCGGATTCGATGTGAGTGAAAAACACGGCCACTTCGTAGTTGTGACAATCGACGGTTTCGGCCTCGGGATTGGTCCGGACCACCAGGCCCTCGCAGGGCACCAGAGCACAGCTGGTTCCGCCGGCAGACGCGGGGACATCCACTTCCAGCTCCATGGCCAGCTTGGTCATCGGTTCGATGAAATGGTCGGACTTGAAATAGATGCCGGAAGAACTGATGTTGATGGTCTCCATGGAGGCCACACCCGTGGAACCGTCGGCGCGAGGGAATTTCACTTCAAGATTGAGATTGGCGTCAACGCGCTGGGTCTTGCGCCGTTCGTTACGAATATCCGACATGAAGGTCTCCCCGGGCTACAGTAATCGAGGCACTCGCCATACGGTACGATTGGTACCAGAATAACAAACAATTGGCCATAGAAAATATCGACTTGGGGGAGTTCGACTTGAGGGGAAAAGCAGGAGCCGGCCGGCACCAGGAGTTCCACACGGAATCGGGCACCGGCCGCTCTGGCTCACTACTTCTTCTTGTGACGGTTCTTACGCAACCGCTTCTTACGTTTGTGCGTCGCGATCTTTTTGCGCTTACGCTTACGCCCGTTAGGCATCGTAGTCTTCCTTTCCCTGGTTAAACCCGCGTCCCAAGGTTTGCACTTTGAGCGCTAACGGGACACACCGACCCACGAGGGAGCCAGAGGTCCTCGCGGGCACGTTCAGACTGCACAAGATAGGCAATGGGAAGTCCCTGGACAACATTGAACTTGGCCGGATCAATCTTTTTTGTTGAGTCCGGACTTCAATTCGTTGGAGGCCTTGAAAAAAGGCACGCGCTTGGCGGGAACGTCGACGGACTCCCCGGTGCGCGGATTCCTGGCCAAACGGGCGCGTCGAGTTTTCACCTTGAAGCTGCCAAACCCACGCAATTCAACCTTGTCTCCCCGGACCAGAGCCTGGCCGATATTCTCCATGATCAGGTTGACGATGATGCTGGTATCCTTCTTGTTGACACCCGTCTCTTCAGAGATGATTTCGACCAACTCGGCTTTGGTCATGCCCTCTCCTTTGACATGGACATGTCGCCCGTCAAGACGACCGTTCCTGGAATTGAATGGCAAATCGGGGATGAAATGCTTTGTTTCCCGTTGTTTACAGTATCTAATGAGTATCACAACTTGCCATATTATTCCAGAAAAAATGTTCCCCGCTTTCTGCCGCGTGTCTGAAGACATCACTTACAACACGGAGAGCGTAAGTGAATCAACAAACAAGCACGAGCAGCGCAGAGAACATTGTTACGGTTCTCATTGCAACCGGCGTGCCTGTTCTCGGCAGGGCGGACAGCAATGTCAGGTTAATTATTTGCAAGGACTTACGGGATCAGGCAGAGATTGAGACTGTGGCCATCCAGGGCCAGCCCCATGCAAATTGGAAGCGTTCGGACCTCGCGGGAAATCATGGGGACGCATTATGCAATCCCCTACCTCACAAGCAATTGGCTCAGGGAGCCAGAAAACGAAAAAGAGCTTCATGCCCCTCGGTGAGCTGGCATCCCCGGCGGGCCATGACCACC
This sequence comes from Candidatus Krumholzibacteriia bacterium, assembly GCA_036351155.1. Classification (GTDB taxonomy): domain Bacteria; phylum Krumholzibacteriota; class Krumholzibacteriia; order LZORAL124-64-63; family LZORAL124-64-63; genus LZORAL124-64-63. Next base: position 19,415 of record JAZBOO010000392.1, read on the forward strand.
CGGGCCGTTTCCACGGCCTTTTCCGGTGCGTACACGGGACTATCACTCCCGCCTCCCCAGTTGAACGCAGATACGAACTTGGGAGGCATAAAACCGCCAAAAATGTTGCTGGCAAAACCCACGCAAGTGCCCGTATTGAAGAGGGTTCCGATGGCAGTCTTGGCGTGGTCGGCCATCATCAGCCCCACAAACCTGAGGCCGGTGTCCGTGGCTCCCAGTCCCAGATCCACCCGGACGGGACCGTAGTTGTTCTTCAAATCACTGCAGGTGGTCATGGCTCCAAGATTCACCCAGGATCCCAGAACCGCGTGCCCGATGAACCCTTCATGCTGCTTGTTGGAAAAATCGCCAAAGGTGCTTTCCCCGATTTC
>JAZBOO010000393.1:0-3897 GCA_036351155.1 Candidatus Krumholzibacteriia bacterium
ACCGTGGCGGTGGTCATCCGCTACTTTGGAGGAGTCAAGCTGGGGACCGGTGGGCTGCAACGCGCCTATGGCGAGGCGGCCGAACTGGCCCTGGCCGCGGCCCCATTGCGGGAGGTCCTGCTGGGTCGGACTTTTCGCCTGGCCATGCCCTACCCCTTCCAGAAGACGGCCCGGCACCTCCTGGAAAACGGGCGGGGCCGTATCCAGGACGAGGAGTATTCCGATCGGGTGGTCTGGAAGGTCTGGCTCCCCCACTCCACCTGGGTGGGATTCGAGGCGGCCCTGACCGAAGCCTCCGCCGCCACTGTGGCCCTGGAGCCTCTGGGAGAAGAGGCGGCCAATTGAAAAAAAGGCTCCGACCTGAGGTCGGAGCCTTCTCGTTCGCCCTGGGCTTGATAGCCGGTCAAACCACGGGGTTATCGTCCGCGTAATCGTGCATGTACTTGAAGGCCTTGCTGGTCCGGATCTTGTCGAAGGCCTCTTCCTTGATCTGGCGAATCCGCTCGCGGGTCAGGCCCATGATCTGGCCGATCTCCTCGAGGGTCATCTCCTTGTCGGAACCCAGACCGTAGTACAGGCGCAGGACCTTGGCCTCACGCTCTTTCAGATCGCCCAGCATGCGGCCGATGCTGGTGTTCAGGTCGTCGTCCATCACCTTGTTGTCGGGACCTTCACCGGAGGTGTCCTCAAGGAAGTCCAGGTAGGTGCTGTCCTCGTCGTTGCCCACGAAGTCGTCCAGGAAGAAGTTGTCCTGCATGAGGGGCAGGGTGTCCTTCACCTCGTCCACGGACAGACCCAGCTTGGCTGCGATTTCCTCGGGCTCGGGCTTACGGCGCAGCTTCTGCTGCAGTTCGCCGCTGGCCTTCTTGATCTGTTTGAGCACGCGGGCCCGGTTCAGGGGCATCCGCACGATCTTGCTGTGGTTGGCCAGAGCGGCCAGGATGCTCTGACGAATCCACCACACGGCGTAGCTGATGAACTTGAAGCCACGGGTCTCGTCGAACCGCTGGGCAGCTTTCAGCAGACCCAGGTTGCCTTCGTTGATCAGATCTTCCAGGGGCACGCCGTAGTGCGCGTATTCCTTGGCAATGGACACCACGAAACGCAGGTTCGCCTTGACCAGTTTGTGAAGGCTCTCGTTGTCGTTATTATGAATACCCCTGGCCAGTTCACATTCCTCGGCCCTGGTCAGCAGGGAGTAGGCTTTCACTTCCTGAAAATAAAGATCCAGATTGCTCATCAGCTGGGCCGCGGGCACGGTGTGCTCGTGGTTGACCTTGGCGGCGCGGCGGCCCGTCCTCTTGGGACTGGTGGTGCGGGCGGCAGTCTGGGTCTTGGTCTTTTTGACGGTCTTGGCCATTATCTTCCATCCTCTCAGAATTCGTTCTCAAGCCTGCGGCCTGTGGGGGCAGGCTCGCTCCTCCTATAACAATATCCATACCAACTATTTACATTTCTCTCATCTTTCCATGACTCACTCAACACATTGCAAACAAAGGCGTTGCGCAAAGCTTCCGGGTGTTAAATTCTTGACAGAATTCCGCCGTCCCCTCGTTCTTGCCATATTGTCAAAACCCACCCTGTACCGTCCGTCACAATGTCAAAGTCTTTTCATGTTTTTTTTCCGATGGTCAGGTATTAACTTCAAAAAAAAACCAGGACGGCCTCATCCTGAACCCACCTTCCCCTTCTGGAGCCCCGGATGCCCCCGTCGGTACACCCCAAAGGCCCCCACTCCTCCACCTCGGCCATGGGTCGGATATTCCTGTGGGTTTCCCTGGGTTCCGTTCTCCTGGTCACGGTGCTGCTGGCCTGGCACAGTCTGGGTGGCCTGGACATCTGGCTACACAACCAGGTGGGCCGTGACATCCTTTCCGGACAGTTCCCTGACGGCACCAACACCTATTCCTATACCCAGCCCGACCACCCCTGGACCAATCACGAGTGGCTATTCCAGGTGCTGGTGGCGGCCATGGGCCCATCTCCTGATGACCAGATCGGGCCCGGAATAGAGCGCTGGAATGCCCTGCGCCTGGTTCTGAGCATCCTCCTGGTGGGCTACCTGCTGCTGGGCGATGGATACTGGCGCAAGCTCCTTCTCGGCGCCTCCTCATCCTCGACAGCTTCCTGGGTGGGGCTCCCCTTGCTCATGGGGTTGTTCCTGCTCTGGCCCCGGTTACTGCTGCGTCCGGAGTTGATCTCGGCCCTTTTCTTTGCCGCCCTGGTCAGAACCCTGGACCGGCCCACCGCCACCTGGCGCAACCCTCAACACTGGTGGTCCTTGATCCACCCCCGCTGGCCTCTGGGCCGTGCCTTCTGGCTGACCGTGGCCTGGACCCAGTTCCACGGATTCAGCGCCCTGGGCCCCGTGATTTTGCTTCTGGCCGGCTTGCTGGCCTGGCTGCCGTTTAAACTCCAGGGTCCGGCCCATCGGCCCGTGGATCCCGGCTGGCTCTGGGGTTTGCCCCTGCTGGCGCTGGCCCTGTGCCTTTCCCCCAGCGGCGTACAGGGCCTCATTTATCCCCTGAAGGCCCTGGGACAGTTCCGGCAATCGACGGTGGACCTGCAGGCCAATATCTCCGAGCTGGTGCCCCTTCTCTCCACCAGGAACAGCCTGGGCTGGACCATGCTGGCCTACCAGGTGAGCCTGGCCTGGGGCCTGATCTGGATCGTGGCCACCTGGGGCCGCACCAGCCCCCTGCGCATCCTGGTCTGGGCCGCCAGTGCCTACGCGGCATATCTGGCTCAGCGCAACCTCGGATTGTATGGCGTCAGCTTCGTATTGCTCCACACCGGGACCACCGGGGCTCCCATCTGGGATCGATTCCTGGGCCACCGCCTGTCCCGGCGGAACTTTCCCATCAGGTGGGCCGCTGGGCTGGGCATCGTGGTCACCGTCGGCCTGGCGGCCCTGTGGAGCGTTCAGCTGGTGGGAGACGATTTCTATCTGCGGGAAGGAGTCAGTCGCAGGTTCGGCGGCGGGGCCACCCCGGGGCGTTACCTGGAAGAAATGGCGGACATCCTGAAAAGCGAGGGAACGGCGCGGGTCCTGGCCAACGTGGATGCTGCCGGATTCCTGCTCGACCGCACCGATGCCCAGGTGTTCATCGATGGCCGGACAGAGGCCTATTCCCCCGACCACTGGGCCCTGTACCAGGATCTGAAAAAAGCCCAGCCCGCAACGGTCGCCCGCCTGGCCGGCGGCCGGCACCAGGCCATTGCTCTGAGCGTCAGCACCGGGAGTTTCCGGGAACTGGCCGTGAGGCTCAGGGAAAGTCCCCGCTGGCAAATCCGGTCCTGGGATGCCTCCGGCCTTCTTTTCCAGCCCACCGAAACCCAGCGGCCCGCCTGGACAGCGCCTCCCCTCATCAGCCGGTTACCCTCCGAGAGTACCTCCCTGTCCCCGGTGCGTGCGGCCGATCTTTGTCTGGCCTGGTCCCAGGTCGCCGACGTGGTGGGCGATGAGGCAGGCCAGGAACAGGCACTGCGTCGAGGTCTGACCTTCCGGTCCGACCACCCGACCTTGCACCACAACCTGGGCAATCTGCTCATGGCCCGGGAAGACTGGGCCGCTGCCCTGCCCCATTTTCTGGCCGCTCTGAAAGTGAATCCCCGGCTGGCTGGAAGCGCCCAGAACGCCGGTTTCTGCCAGATGCGCCGGCAAAAGCCCGCCCTGGCTGAAAAGCTGTTCCAGCAAGCCACCCAGCTGGATCCCACCAGCGTGGAGACCTGGGTGAACCTGGCGATCTCCCGGCTGGCCTCCGGCCAGCGCGAAGAAGCCCGGCAGGCCTTGCGGCGTGCCCGGGAACTGGACCCGGGCAACCCGCGGGTCCGGGCCCTTTTGCAGCAGGTCAGATGAGTCACTTTTTCCGGTGAGATCCACCTTCGGGGGTAAAG
>JAZBOO010000394.1:0-4015 GCA_036351155.1 Candidatus Krumholzibacteriia bacterium
GTTCATCAACGAATCCGATGTGGCTGCCGGTGGAGACATCGTGGTGGCCAAGCAGATTTCTCACTCCCGCGTGCGAAGTCTGGGCGCGATCCGGGTCCCCAAGGGACGCATCGCCGGAGGAACGACCATCGCCTTGCTGGGCATCCGCCTGGGCACCGCCGGATCCCCTGGCAATGCGGCCACCCACCTCACCGCAGGCATCGACTACACCCTGCAAGCCCAGATCGACCTGTACGAGGACAAGATCACGCGCCTGGAAATGTCCCTGGTCCCCATCGAGAACGCCCTGCGCAATGCCGGGTCCGAGGACCGCGACCTTTCCGAAGGCATCCAGCAGGTGGTGGAGTGCATGGCGCTGAAGCGGCTACGCCTCAAGGAGGCCATCGCCTTGCAGAAGAGCCGGATGAAAAAGCTCCAGGAGGCCTCGGGGCGCAGGGCCATCTACCACGTGGTCATTTTCAACGAAGTCTGGTCCGGCACCACCATCTGCCTGGGGCAGGCCTGCACCCGGGTGAAGAAAAGCATCCCCAAGCCGCGGGTGGTTCTGCTGCGCGAAGAGCGGGCCCGCGTGCTGCCCTTGACCGACGAGAATCTCCCGCCTGAGCCGCCGTCGTCCTGATCGATCCAGTCATTCCTCGGGCACGGCCGGCCTGACCTTCAAGACCTTCTCCTTGCGTATTTCCACCGTGCCCGGCTTGGCCCCACGCGGTTTGGTCACGTAGCGGGCCCGGGTGCAGCTGACGGCCACTTGCTTGGCCTCACGTTTCTTGCTGTGCCAGGCCGCCACCGCCGCAGCTTCCTTGATGGTGGCATTGTCCGGCTCCTCGCCTGCAGGCACCTGTAACAGCACGTGGCTGCCCGGCATCCCCTTCACGTGAAACCAGTAGTCGTTGGCCTTGGCCACCTTCAGGGAAAGCTGGTCGTTGTCCTGGTCGTTCTTGCCCGCCAGAACCACCCAGCCTCCGGGCAGGGTATACCGCCAGATACGGGGTTCGACTTTGTCCGGTCGCGGTGGTCGGGGCATGCCGGCACTCTTTCAGAACAGGTTCACATTGCCCTGGGGCGTGTAGGTGGGCGTGGCCAGAGCACGGTTGATCCAGCCGCGATAACGCAGGGCAAAAGGAGTCTTCAGCAGATCGATGATCCGGTTACGAGCCTCGTCGATGTGCCCGATGTAAGCCAGGGCCGCCGCATGCTGCAGCTGGAAGTTCAGCAGGGTGTAGGTGTTGTCCATTTCCAGGGCCTGGTCGTACAGATTCCGGAAAATGTGGCCGTAGTCCGCTGCACTGAAATCGGTGGCCCGGTCGGGGAAGGCGTCCCCGATCTCCTCGGCCGAAACTTCGGCGATCTGCTGGTAACAGTAGGTATGATCCACGTAGGCCAGCAGCTGGAACTTGTCCTTCATCAGCTCCAGGAAAACCGGGATCCAGAAACAGGTGTGGGCTCCGTAATCCTGAAAGATGTACAGGCTGCCAGGTCGCGTGTGGGCCAGGGCCTGGGTCATGAACACCTTGGTTCCGTACCAGCTCTTGGCCCCGTCGACGAACACGGCGGAATAGTTCCGGTCTTCGGGAAGAAGGAGGGCATCGGGAAGAGGCGCCGCGTCCGGGTCATCGGGGAGAACTCCGGCAGACGAGGTGATCAGCTGCCCGTAATCGTGAGCCCCGTGCAGCTTGTCGTAGACTTCCTTGAAACTGTTCCGCTGGGTGATGCATTCCTTCTCCGCTTCGCCCAGCTTTCCCGCGGCAAAAAGGGGCATCAGCGTTTCCAGTAACTGCCGCGGCTGGTAATAGTCGCGGAACTTGTCGTAGGTAAAAAGTCTGGCCTGGCTCTGGCGGTTCTTGCTGTGCAGCATTCCCGAGGCGATGGCCCGACTGGTTCCCCCCAGATATGGCCCCACCTCCAGCACGTGCTCCTGCCCGTCCCAGAATTTCCGGAACAGATTGAACAGCAGCTTGCGCTCCCCCAGCGTGGTCTCGGTGGGGATCTCGGACAGGAAAGCCGTCAGCTGCTGGTCCTCCTGGCTGGTATCTCCGCACATCATGGCCAGATTGCGCCCCAGGAACGGCGGAAAATGTGGAAGCCCGTAAAGCTGACCAATTCCCGTGGCCTGCATGACGTCGACGCTGTGACGAAATTCGGCGAGCATTCCCTCGATCTGGCTGGCGTCCATTTTGTACTCCGTTGGTTTCCCGTGCCTGCGGTGGTGGTGTTCGGAAACTGATCCTAACACCCGTCCGCGAACCTCGCAATCAGCTGATCAGCAGGGCTTGACCGCCCCCATTGTCAGGCTGTAGATCCCCACCTGACTCATCAAGAAATCCTGGTGGTCCTTTTCGCTGAAGTGTTCTTTCCACAACTCAACGGGAAGAGTCACCGGCTTGCGTGAATGCACGGTGACCTCCGGAAACCCGGCCTCACGAATGACCTCCAGGTAGGCTTCGCTTTGCATGGCTCCGGCCACACACCCCACGTAAAGAGCGGCCGTCTGGGCCAGTTTCTCGGGCAAGGTCCCCTCCAGAACAACATCGGAAATGCTGAAACGACCGCCGGGTTTGAGCACACGCTGGATCTCTCGATAGGTCCGCGCCTTGTCCGGCACCAGGTTCAGCACACAGTTGCTGATCACCACATCGACAGAGGAATCGGGCAGGGGAATATCCTCGATATCGCCCAGCATGAAGGTGACGTTGTCGTGCCCCAGCTGGGCAGCATTGCGGCGGGCTTTTTCCACCATCTCAGCTGAAAAATCCAGGCCGATGACCCGGCCGGTTTTTCCCACCAGGGACCGGGCCACGAAGGCGTCATTGCCGGCTCCGCTGCCCAGGTCCAGCACCGTCTGTCCGGGCTGGATTTCCGAACCTACGGTGGGCATGCCACAGCCCAATCCCAGATCCGCTTGCGGCAGATATCCCTGCACGTCAGAGTAATCCTCGCTGAAGTTCACACCCGCGGCGGAAGTACAGCAGGACGAACCGGCACCACAGCACCCATCATCCAGCGGAACCTGGGACAGAGCGATCTCGCTGTATTTGTTCCTGACGATGGTCTTGATATCCTGCTCAGAGCTCATAGGTCTCTCCTTGTTCTTTTGGAAGCCGGCAGCAGTCCAGCCCCTGAAAAAGGGCCAGAAAACGGTCATGGGCCCGGTTCAGTTTTTCACGATCCAGGCAGTAGCAGGTGCGGGGACCGGAAATCTCTCCCCGAATGAGCCCCACCCTCTTGAGTTCCCGCAGATGCTGGGACACCGTCGACTGGGAAAGGGGCAGCTGCTCGACGATCTGCCCGCAGAGGCAGGTCTCCTGGTTGGCCAGGATTTCCAGGATCCGGATCCGGCCGGGATGGGCCAGTGCTTTGGCCATTTCCGCCAGTTCGACCACATGGTCGGCATAGTGTCTCTGGTCAAGCTCCACTCTCCGCCCTCCTTGGTGTATACGAGTTAATCGTATATCGTAGATAAACGATTAAGGTTATCACCGCAAGGCCTACGCCACCATTTTTGGTAATATTTTTTGATTTAATAGACAAAACTTCACCAGTTATGGTACAATTTTTAAAGTAAAAACACCTTTCATCAGGAGTGAGCCATGCCGCACAGGTTCTTATTTCCCCTTCTCTGCATCATGCTGATCCTGGGAAGCAACCTGTCCGCCGCCGGAACGGATCCGGCACCCGCTTCACTCCATGGCCTGCGCCCGCTCTCCAGTTTGCCCGAAGCCGGGGCCACCCCGCTGATGGCCGCCCCCCATTCCCGCGTGCCGTTTTCCCGGGCCGGAGATCCTCATCGGGCCAGCCGGCCCATCCAGGAAAAGGACTTCACCGCCGAGCTGGACCTCGAAACCGGCCCGGTGCATCATCTGACTCCAGAAGAACAAGCTCTGGTTGCCGCCCTGGGCGATCCCACTTATCTGCGTCAGCTGCGCAAGGCCACCCGCACCCACGGACAGCGACTTCCCATGCTGGGCGGCCCCCGCGCTGAAGTTCCGGCCAACCGCGATCTCCCCTGGTCGCCCAA
>JAZBOO010000395.1:0-23373 GCA_036351155.1 Candidatus Krumholzibacteriia bacterium
ACGGCATAGAGACCGAGGCCCACCCCCTGCAGCAGCCGCTCGGCCCAGCTGCCGGGCCGGCGGACCATCAACATCGAGGCGCCCAGGGCCAGGACCAGGTGCAGGACGTAAGCCGAAAGGGTGAGCAGCAGAGTGGCGGGCACGGCCTGGTTCAAGATTTCCCGCACCGGACGCTGCTGATCAATGCTCAGGCCGAAATCTCCCCGCCCCAGCTTGCCCAGCCAGATCAGGTACTGACGTCCCAGGGATTCATCCAGTCCATAGCGCTGGCGCAGGTCAAGGCGCTCCTGAGGACTCAAGCTTTCGGCCACCGTTTCGAGGACCAGATCCAGGGGGTCGCCGGGCGCCAGATGCGCCAGAAAGAACACCGCCGACACCAGGCAGAAAACCAGGATGAGGGAGGTGAATATGCGGCGCGCCAACCAGGAGTGCATGAAGAGCCTGTCTGCCGGGTGATGAGATCTGCGGGTGAGGCGTGATAGTAGTGACCCGATGCGCCCGGGGTCAAGCCCCACCATGGCCCGGGTTGAATCGACCTCGGGCATGGCTCTTGGGGGGGGCCTTTGCGTTGCACCTTGCACGGGGGCATTAGGCTTCCTGCAAAATACCCTAAAGGTATCAAGACAGCGCAGGGCATCCTGAGACAGTTTTCCTTTCCCCATGATTCCCTGTTGTTCCTCATGATTCCCCCTGAGGGATTGCCTGCTTCATTCTCGATTCAGGAACGGTTCTTCCTAGGTGACGGGAACACCAACCGTCCCTGGGCGGTCCATCCAGCGAATAGAGGATCGAGATGAAGAAACTGACAACAAGCCTGGCTATCCTGGGTCTCTGGCTCGTCTCCCTGACCCTGGTGGGAGGCTGTGAAATCAACAAGCCGGAAATGCCCACCTACGACACCAGCGTGAACATCCCCCTCGGAGTGGAACGCATCGAGATCATGGACCTGGTCGATGATGAGGAATTCCTGGTGGTCAGCGGGGACAGCAGCCTCGGCTTCTTCATCGACGGGGATCCCGACACCCTGGCCTTCGACTTTGAGCTGAGCGCGGACATCGGCGGGCAGTCCGTGGAACATGGTCTGGGCAACTTCAATCTTCCGGACGCCGACCCCATGGCCTACAGCTTTCAGCTGGGAGATATCTGGCCGCCGGCGGCCGGCATGTCCGGCGTCAGCGGCATCGTCCCGGCCTTTCCCATCAACGTCGCCAGCAGCGGTCAGGAAATCCCCGACATCGAGAGCGCCATCCTGGCCAGCGGAACCGCCGCCATCTCTGTGACCAACGGCCTGCCCGTGCCTGTTTCCGCTCCTTCGGGACCGGACCAGGTCATCCTGGAACTGGTGAATCCCGAGAATGACGTCGTATTCGCCACCTTCACTTTTCCCGCCATTCCTGCCGGCGGCACCAACACCCAGACGGCGGATCTGGCGGGCGCCACTCTGCCCGGCACCATCGCGGTGCGGCTGCAGGGCGGTTCCCGCGGGAGTGCCGGAGCCCCGGTGACCGTCAATGGCAGCGATGCCCTGGATATCGCCGCCATCTTCAGCGACCTGGTCGTGTCCGAGGCCGACGCCGTGGTGGAAAGCCAGACTTTCCACTCCAGCTTTGCCACCGAATTGCCGGCAGATTACGAGATCACCAGCGCCACCATCAGTTCCGGAAGCGTGGGTCTGGCCCTGACCAACGGGCTGCCGGTGCCCTGCACCGCGGTGCTGACCTGGGCCGAGTTGCAGAATCTGGAAGGCCAGCCTCTGACCTCGACCTTCGACCTGGCGCCAGGCCAGGCCCTGTCGCGGACCATCGACTTTGCTGATCGACTTCTGGTTTCCGGTGGCAGCCCCTTGACGGCCTTGACGGCCCAGGTGGACATCGCCACCCCCGGCAGCGAAGGAGCCCCGGTGGCCATGAGCGCCGGCGACGGTTTGACGGCGGACATCAGCGGTGGCAGCATTGCCTTCAGCAGCGTGACCGGGATTGTCCCGGCCTACGACGTGGAGCTCGATCCCATCGAGGAAGAGATCGATCTGCCCGACGAGCTTGATGGCATTTCCTTCACCTCGACCACCATGGTCCTGCGCATGACCAACTCTTCGGGTTTGCCGGGTGATCTGGATCTGACCCTGACGGGTACCTCGGCCAGCGGCCAGGTACGGAGTCTGGATGTGCAGCAGACCATCTTGCCGGCCATGGATCGCGCGCCCGTGGTCACCCCCATTGTTCTGAACGAATCCAATTCGCAGATTCTTGACTTCCTGAACAACCTGCCCGAGACCATCACCTTGACCGGCCAGATCCAGGTGGGTGGCGATGGGGCCACCGGCACGGTCCGGTCCACGGATTTTGCCGCCGTTTCCTGGGAACTGAGCGCTCCTCTGGAAGTCATCATCCACGGGTCGGAAATCAACAGCGACCCCAGCGAGGTCAGCCTGGACGAGGATGTCCGGGACATGATCGGCGACCATTCGCTGGGTGCCTACATCCAGACCGAGATTCTCAATCACCTGCCCATCGGGGTGGAGCTGAGGATCCTGGCCGGGACCGATTCCACCACCGTGGAAACGGCGCCGTTGCTGGTCATCGGCCCTCTGGAAGTTCTGGCAGCAGCCACCGATCCGGTGACGCACACGGTCAGCGAAGCCGTGATCAGCCGCCCGGTGGTGGAGCTGACCGAGGAGCAGGCGCGGATCTTCGCCCTGCCCGATCTGTTCACCATGATCTCCGTGACCTTGCCCTCCACCGAGGGAGAGCCCGTACGCATGATGTCCACCGACTTCCTTGAAGTGCGGGGCCTGGTGCGCGTGGATGTCCACGTCAATGACGAGTGGTAGCCAACTGACGGCGTCCACCACGTGGGCTGCCCTGGAGGATAGAATGAAGACCAGCAACACACAGAACAACAGCCAGGCGCGGCAGCTGAAACAAACCGCGCCGGCCACCCCCCTGACCGCATCAGCCGGAATCGCCGTCTTGATCCTGATCCTGCTTCTCATCGGAGACCAGGCTCACGCCCAGGGCACCGTCCGGGCCTGGGGCATGGGCGGGGCCAACACGGCCCTGAGTCGGGGACTCGGAGCAGTGGATTACAATCCCGCCAACCTGGCGTTCAGTGAAGGCACCAGCGTGGGCCTGGCGGCGGCCGCCCTGGACGTGAAGAACAATGCCATCAGCCTGGATCGCTACAACGAGATCACCGGCAGCCACCTGGACCACGCGGCCAAGACCGCGCTGATGAGCGACATTCCCGAGGACGGATTCCGGCTCGATGCCGATGCCCGCGCCTCGGTCCTGGGTGTGCAAACGGGCAACTTCGCCTTCAGCTTCAACGCCACCGGATCGGGTCGGGGCAATCTGGACAAGGATTACTTCGACCTGGTTCTGTTCGGCAACCAGCTGGGCAAGACCGTGGATTTCAGCAACACCTGGGGCGAAGGATACGCCGTGGGTTCGGCCACCGTTTCCTACGGACAGATCGTGATGGATAACGAGCTGGGCCGCCTCAGCGTGGGTCTCAATGCCCGGTACTTGCAGGGTATCTACGAGATGCATGTGGAAGAAGCCTACGGATCCCTGTCCACCTCCATGACCGAAATATCCGGGGAAGCCTATGTTTCTACCCTGTCCTCCGACGGTGGCCAGGGCTACGGCGTGGACCTGGGCGTGGGATGGCAGACGCCCGGCGGCTGGACCCTGGGTCTGGCGCTGGACAACGTGTTCACCCGGATCAACTGGGACGGCAACGTGGAAATCAACGAGTTCCGGGTGACCGCCAGCGACATCAACATCCTCAACGAGGACCTGGACGCCTCGGTGGCCGATAACGACACCACCTTTGCGGGCCTGGCCTACCAGACCGAACTCCCGCGCAAGTTGCGGCTGGGGGCCACCCGCCAGGTCGGGGCCATGGCCGTGGCTGTGGACTATGTCCAGGGGTTCGATGATCGAGGCACCACCAGCAAGACTCCCCAGTTCAACGCCGGTTTCGAGCTCTGGTCAGCCGGCAACGTCCAGCCCAGGTTCGGCGCCACCACCGGGGGCACCATTGGCTCCGGTGTCAGCGCCGGCCTGGGCCTTCGCCTTGGTCCCTGGAACATTGATCTGGCGGCCGTTTCTCGCGGTGGATTGAATCCCAACCAGACCAAGGGCGTGGGATTCGCCGCCGGAAGCACGCTCATTTTCTGATCGGCTCGAGAGAAGCGAAACCCCGGTGGCCCCGCTGGATGGACGTGGTGGGCGGGGCCGCCGGGGAAATCCCTCCCCCATTCTCCCCAAAACAACTAGCAGATGGGAAGATCCAGCGACCGGCCAAAGGCCTGGGCCAGGGTGTGCCCCATGACGTCCAGATCCGCACCGGTCAAGGGGCGCTCCAGAACCTGTGACAGGTCGGTGGTGACCCGCGCCAGGACCTCGGGAGGCACAGTGGGCGTGCCCGGCTGGGGCGGGACAAATTCGGGCAACCGCGTGTGGGCCGGCCCCGCCAGGATGCTGCCGTGCTGCAGGAACACCCCACCGGTCCGGCGCTGGGCGCTGCCGATGATTTTCCGGCGTCCCACCCGGATCTCGTGCTGCCCCGCCGACTTGAAGCACAGCATGCCGCGCGCCTCGTCCCTTGACTCGCCCGCCGAGATTTCCGCCGCAATTCCCAGTTCTTCCAGAAACAGCATCAAGGCCTGATTGATTTTCATGTAGCAGGCGTGCAGGGAATCGCCGAACAGGGGGCCCGGCGAGGTCCCGACGATGCAGTAGGTCAGTTCCTGGGCGTGCAGGATGGCCCGGCCACCGGTGGGCCGCCTGACCAGGCCGAAACCGGCGGCCTCGATGGCGGCGTGGTCGAAATCATCGAGCGACTGGTTATAACCGATGGTGATGGCCGCCGGCTCCCAGCGGTAGATGCGCAGCACGGGGTCGTCCCCCGGCTGGTGATGGGACAGCAGTTCGGCATCGCGCTGCATGTTGACGGCGCCCGGGTGGGCGCCGTCATGGATGACCTTCAGTCCGCAAGTCATTCCGTTGTTACTCCCGCATCATCCGCAGTTGCAGGGCCCCAGGTAACGCAGGTCGGGATTGCGCGCGGCCCCGGCCTCATCCAGCCGGCCCACGGGCGTCACGTGCGGCGCCTCGGTCAGCAGCTCGGGATTGGTCTGGGCCTCCTGGTAGATGGACTTCATGGTGGCCACGAAACAGTCCAGGCTCTCCTTGGGTTCAGTTTCGGTGGGTTCGACCATGAAGGCCTCGTCCACGATGAGCGGAAAATAGATGGTTGGCGCATGCAGGCCATGGTCCAGCAGACGCTTCCCGATGTCCAGGGTGCGCACGCCGAACTCCTCTTTCCAGCGGCTGCCGCTGGCCACGAATTCGTGCAGGCAACCGGTATCGAAGGGCACCGGCATGATGTCCCGCAGCTGGGCCAGAAGGTAGTTGGCATTCAGCACCGCACACTCGCTGACGCGGGTCAGACCGTTGCCGCCGTTACGCAGGATATAGGCCAGCGCCCGCAAGCAGATGCCCACGTTCCCGAAGTAGCTGTGAATACTGGTGCTGTCGGGGCCGGGAACTTTCTCCAGGGTGTAGGTGCCGTCATCCTGGCGTGCGATACGCGGACCGGGCAGGAACTGCTCCAGATCCTCGGCCACACAGATGGGCCCTCCACCGGGTCCACCACCACCATGCGGCGTGCTCAGGGTCTTGTGGATGTTCAGGTGCACCACGTCGAAGCCCATGTCGCCGGGGCGGGTTTTGCCCATGATGGCGTTCATGTTGGCGCCGTCCATGTACAGGCGGCCACCGGCCTCGTGGATGATGCGCGACACTTCCTGGATATCGTTCTCGAACAGTCCCAGCGTGTTGGGGTTGGTGATCATGATGCCGGCGGTCTTGTCGCTCACCGCGGCCCGCAGGGCATCCAGGTCGATGCGTCCGTCCTTGCGGCTCTTGATGGTGCGCGGCTTCAAGCCCGCGATGACCACCGAGGCCGGGTTGGTGCCATGGGCGGAATCGGGGATCAGGATCTCGGTCCGATCCTCGTCCCCACGCGACTGGTGGTAGGCCCGGATCACCAGCATGCCCAGGTATTCGCCGTGGGCGCCGGCCGCGGGAATCAGGCTGCAGGCGGCAAAACCGGTCAACTCACAAAGGGAGCGCTCCAGCAGGTCCAGCGCCTCGAGCAGGCCCTGGATATCCTCGGGCCCTTGCTCAGGATGCAGATCGGCCAGCCCGCTCAGGGCCACCACCTGCTCGTTCACCCGGGGATTGTACTTCATGGTGCAGCTGCCCAGGGGGTACATGCCGCGCTCGATGTGATGATTCAAGGTGCTCAGCTGCGTGAAGTGACGCATCACCTCGGGCTCGCTCAGGCTGGGCAGATCGGCCCCCTCGGCCCGGCACAGTTCCTTCGGCAACTGGGCCTCCACCGGCTGGCCGTCCCAGCGAGGGAAAGTCAAACCTCGTCGCCCCGGGGCACCCTTGTCGAAAATGGACGCGGGCAGGGTGGCATTCCACCGCTGGGCCTGGACCTCGGTGGCCGGACAGGATTCGTTGCTCATGAGGTCACCTCCTCGGTGGGGCTTTCCAGGTAGTTCTTAAGAAGCTCGCCAAAGCGGGCGATCTCGGCGCCTGTGCGTTTTTCGGTGACGGCCACCAGGAGGTCACCCCCGCCGCAGCCGGCAAATCCTTCGAGCGGAATCCCCGCGAGCATCCCGTGCCGGCGGGCGTAGGTGCAAAAGCCCTGGGCCGATTTGTCCAGGCGGACCACCGTCTCGTTGAACACCGGGCCGTCGAAAGGCAGGGCGGCACCCTGGATCCCGCGGACCGTCTCCTTCAGAGCCGTGATGCGGGTCAAGTTGCTCTCTCCCAGCTCGACCAGACCCTCGGTGCCCAGCATGGCCAGGTACACCGTGGCCCGCAAGGCGTTCACGCCCTGATTGGAGCAGATGTTGCTGGTGGCCTTCTCTCGCCGGATGTGCTGTTCGCGAGTCTGCAGGGTGAGCACGTAGCCGTTCTGACCGCGGTTGTCCAGGGTACGGCCGACCACCCGGCCCGGGATGCGCCGCTTGTGCGCGTCGGTGCAGGCCAGAAATCCCAGCAAGGGCCCTCCCCAGCTCGGCTTGATGCCGAAGGGCTGGGCCTCGCCCACGGCCAGCTCGGCACCGTACTCGGCCGGCGTTTTCAACACACTCAGACTGACCGGATTCACGGCAGCCACCAGAACAGCTCCACTGTCCTTGACCACTTGCCCCACGGCGTCCACCTGCTCGACCAGACCCAGATAGTTGGGGTTCTGGATCACAACGCAACCCACCTCGTCGGTGATCACGGCCGCCAGCCCCTGGGGGTCGATGGTGCCGTCGGCGCCCACGGGAGCGTCAATGATGGTGATGCCCTCACCCTTCATGCTGGTGCAGACCACCCGGCGGTAGCGCGGATTCAGGGTCTCGGGCAGCACCACCGCCTTTTTCCGCCTGGACGCCAGGGCCACGCTGATGGCCTCGGACAGGGCTGTGGCCCCGTCGTACATGCTGGCGTTGGACACTTCCAGGCCCGTGAGCCGGCAGATGTAGGACTGCCATTCATAAATAGCCTGCAGGGTTCCCTGGGACACCTCGGGCTGGTACGGCGTGTAGGCCGTCAGGAATTCGCTGCGGGAAACCAGGGGGTCGATGGCCGCGGGCACGATGGCATCGTACACGCCGCCGCCGAGGAACGAGATGAGTTCGTCCTGGCCGTGATTCTTGCGAGCCACCGACAGGAAGTAACGGCGGACCTCTTCCTCGGTCAGACCGTCGGGCAGATTCAGGGGACGGTCAAGACGCACCTCGGCGGGCAGGTGGGCAAAAAGGTCATCGACACTGTCCGTGCCGATGACCTCGAGCATCGCCTTGATGTCCTCGGGAGTGTGAGGAACATATGGCATAGCAGGCTCAGCCTCCGATCAGATCCTGGTAGGCGGCGGCATCCATCAGGGCGTCCAGCTCGGCGGTGTCGCTCAGGCGAATCTTCACCAGCCAGCCGTCGTCCATGGGGCTGTTGTTGACCAGCTCGGGGCTGTCCACGACCGCTTCGTTGATGGCCACGACTTCACCGGACACGGGCAGGAAGAGGTCGGCCACGGCCTTCACCGATTCGATGGTGCCGGCGGTGTCGCCCTGGCTGAATTCCTCGCCGGTTTCCGGCAGCTCGACAAAAACGATATCGCCCAGCTCGTTGGCCGCGTAGTCGGTCACCCCGACAATAGCCACGTCACCATCCAGCTGGATCCACTCGTGCTCCTGTGAGTATTTGCGATCGTCAGGTACCATTTCAGTCTCCTGGGCTGTTGGCCGCCCGTCAGGACAGCGTCCGTGTGGCCATCGGATCACCCTTGGTCCGGGCCGTCAGAAAGGGAAAATCTACGGTGTGACAGGCGATTTCCTTGCCGCGGATTTCCACGGCCAGCTCGCCCTCTGGGACATCGGCAGCGACCAGGGCCAGCGCCAACGCCTTTTTCAGGGTGGGACTGTGGGTTCCGCTGGTCACGAATCCCACTTCCTTCCCCTGGTACATGACCGGGCAACCCTGACGGGCAATGCCCCGGCCGGTCATTTCCAGACAAACAATCTTGCGGGGAACACCCTGCTCCTTTTGCGCCTGCAGGGCTTCCTGACCGATGAAGCCGGTCTTCTTCTTGGTCTTGACCGCCCAGCCGATGCCGGCCTCGAGAGGAGAGATGTCCTCGGCCAGTTCGTGGCCGTACAAGCAGTAACACACCTCGAAGCGCAGAGTGTCACGGGCGGCCAGGCCCACCGGGGCCACGCCCAGATCCTCCCCCTTGGCCAGCAGCTCCCTCCACAGGGCCGCCGCATCGGCGTTGGGGATATAGATCTCGTAGCCGTGCTCACCGGTGTAGCCGGTGCGTGACACGATCCAGGTGCCCCCCGGACCTTCGCAGGTAAAGAAGGTGTAAAAATCCATCCCGGCCAGATCTTCCTGGCGCGTCTGGAGAATATCCAGCCGCTTGACCAGTTCCGCACTCTGCGGTCCCTGCACGGCAACCAGGGCCACGTCGTCACTCTGGTCGTCCAGGGTCACCCCCTCGGCGGGCAGGTGGTCGGTCATCCAGGCGATGATCTTGTCGTGGTTGGCCGCATTGCAGACCACCATGAATTTCTCGTCAGCCAGACGGTAGACGAGCATGTCGTCCAGCACCCCGCCATCGGGCCGGCACATGGCGTTGTACACCACCTTGCCGCAGTCCATCTTGGCCACGAAGTTGGTCACCAGGCCGCTGACATAGTCGCTGGCCCCGGGGCCGGTCACGAAGATTTCGCCCATGTGGGTGATATCGAACAGCCCCACTTTTTCACGGACCGACTCGTGCTCGGCCAGGACACCGGAGTACTGGACGGGCATCTGGTACCCGGCGTATTCCACCATGCGGCCGCCGTTTTCGACGTGCCACCCGGTCAGGGGAGTCTTTTTCAGATGGGAGAGATCACTCAAGGCCGCTTCCTTCCGTGGCTGGTGCGGCACGGGCCGCAGGCATGGGCGACAACAGGAGTCAATTTAACCACTGCCACCCGTTAAGCCAAGAACAACTACGAGGTTATGACCGAGAAAAATAGCGGGTGATTCGACTACCGGAACAGATCCTTCAGCATGGTCCCCGTGTAGCTTTCCGGACAGCCCATCACGTCCTCCAGCGAACCGCTGGCCACCAGACGCCCGCCCCCGACCCCTCCCTCGGGGCCCAGATCCAGGACATGGTCGGCCCGCCGGATGACCTCGCTGTTGTGCTCGATCACCACCACCGTGTTGCCCTGGGCGATGAGGCGGCCCAGGACGGCCATCAACCGGTCCACATCGCAGAAATGCAGGCCGGTGGTCGGTTCATCCAGGATGTAAAGGGTGTGCTTGGTGCCTCCCTTGACCAGTTCCTTCACCAGCTTGATCCTCTGGGCCTCACCCCCGGAAAGGGTGCCGCCACTCTGTCCCAGCCGCAGGTAGCCCAGCCCCACGCCGTGCATGACATCGAGGATCTTGTGGCAGGCCGGGATATTCTCGAGGAGCTCACGGGCCTCTTCGACGGTCATCTCCAGCAGCCTGGCAATATCGCAACCCTTGAAATGCACATCCAGGGTTTCACGATCGAAACGGCGTCCGCCACACTCCTCGCACACGATTTCCACGTCGGGCAGAAAATCCATGGTCAGCCGACGCAGGCCCGCACCTTCGCACACGGGGCAACGTCCGCCGGCGGTATTGAAGCTGAAGCGCCCTGATTTATAGCCGCGCATCCGGGCCAGGCTGGTCTGGGCAAAGATCTTGCGCACGTGGTTGTACAGCCCGGTGTAGGTGGCGGGCGTGGAACGGGGCGAGCGGCCGATGGGGGACTGGTCCACCAGAACCACCGAACCCAGCAATTCTTCTCCACTCAACCCCGTGAAGGGCTGGGGCTGCTTGCGCGCCCGATGCAGTTTCATGGCCAGGGCCCGGTACAGGGTGTCATGTATGGCCGTGCTCTTGCCCGACCCCGACACTCCGGTCACCACCGTCAGGGCTCCGAGGGGGATGTCCAGATCCACCCCCTGCAGGTTGCGCCCGGTCATGCCCTGTATGCGCAAGGTTCCCGGTCCCCTGCCCGCCGCTCCGGTCAAGGGCTCGGGCTTGCCCCGCCCCACGCGGCCGGCCAGGAAGTCGCCGGTAGGTGTCCCCACGCAGCTGCTGACCTCGGCCACGGTGCCCTGGGCCACCAGACGACCGCCGTGTTCTCCCGCTCCGGGTCCCAGGTCGATCAGATGATCGGCCGCCAGCATGATATCCCGGTCGTGCTCCACCACCACCACGGAGTTGCCGCGGTCGCGCAGAGCCTCCAGGGTTCCCACCAGCTTGTGGACATCGCGATGGTGCAGCCCCACGCTGGGCTCATCCAGGATGTACAGCACCCCGGTGAGCTGGCTGCCCACCTGGGTGGCCAGACGCACACGCTGACCCTCCCCACCGGACAGGGTGGCCGTGCCTCGGGAGAGCGACAGGTAGTTCACGCCCACCTGCAGCAGGAATCGCAGGCGCGATTTGATCTGATCCAGGATGGGCTTGCTGACCAGTTTTTCCCGCTCACCCGTGAAGGAGACGGTGTCGACCCAGGCCGCGAACTCATCGAGGGTCAACGCCGCGGCCTCGCCGATATGCTTGTCGGCTATCCGCACGTTCAGCGACTCGGGCCGGAGCCGGTAGCCCTGACACTCGGGGCAGGTCTGTTCGATCATGAGCCGTTCCAGCGAGCCGCGAATCTTTTCCGATTTGGTTTCCCGGTGGCGGCGCACGAGCTCGGGCACCAGGCCGTCCCAGTCGCTCAGGAAGGCGTTGTAGTGCTTGTGGCCTTGCAGCTTCTTGACGAGGTCGGCATCCAGACCGTGGAAAAGAGCGCGTCCAGCCGCCTCGGGCAACTCGGCAAAGGGGGTATCCAGAGCAAACCCCATGGCCCCGGCCAGGGCTTCGACCTGCACGTAAAGCCAGCTGGTTTCCTTGCCCTTGAGGAATTCGATGGCGCCATCGGCGATGCTCAGCTGGGGCTCCGGCACCAGGGCTTCGGGCAAGATGGTGCGCAGGTTACCCAGACCATTGCAGTGGTCGCAGCTGCCCGCCGGCGAGTTGAAGGAAAACTGCCGGGGCTCGGGCTCGGGAAATCCTCGACCACAGCCGGGGCAGGAGGACGAGCGGCTGTACAGGGTCTGCTTGCCCTCGGTCCAGACGATGACGGTGCCTTCCCCCAGTTCGGCGGCACGATCCAGTCCGGTCTTGAGCCGGTCACGGATTCCGGGACGACTGCTCATGCCGTCCACCACCACGGCGATGTCGTGGCGCTGGGTGCGCGACAGCTCGATGCTCTCCTCGAGTTCCCGCAACTCTCCGTCCACCAGCACCCGCACGTAGCCCTGCTGGTGCAGATCCTCGAGCAGTTTCTTGTGCTGCCCCTTGCGCCCGATGACCACCGGAGCCAGCAGGTAAAAGCGGGTGCGGGAGGGCAGCGCGGCGATCTCGTCCTCGATGTCGGAAAGAGGTCGCCCGGCCGCCGGCACCTGGCAGTCGGGACAGTGCACCGCCCCGCATCGCGAGTACAGCAGGCGCAAGAAGTTGTAGATCTCGGTGACGGTGCCCACGGTCGAACGCGGGCTGCGCCCCAGTCCCTTCTGGTCGATGGCCAGTGCCGGGGACAATCCGTCAATACGGTCCACGTCCGGCTTGGGCAGCTGGTCGAGGAACTGATGGGCGTAGCTGGAAAGGCTTTCGATGTAGCGGCGCTGACCCTCGGCATAGAGGGTGTCGAAGGCCAGGCTGCTTTTTCCGGAGCCGCTGGGACCGGTCACCACCACCAGCTTGCGGCGGGGCAAGCGCAGGTCCAGGTTCTTCAGATTGTGAACCCGGACCCCCTTGATGGTGATGTCGCCGTGGACCGCGTCCGGCTGCTTTTCCCTGGAGTCGGCCATTCTACTTGACGTTTTTCAGACCGGCGGGCATGGCTTCCCAGGCTGCCTTTTCCTCGACAGTCAGGTCATCGGTGCCTTCGATGATGGTCACCTTCTTGATGGCCACCGGAAACGCCGGCGCATCGCGGCCTGCGGCGGGATTTTTCTCGGCCCCGACAATCACGTCGGCCACTTCGATCCCCGAGACCACTTGCCCGAAAATGGTGTACTGGCCATCGAGCTGAGATGTCTTGTCCGCGCAGATGAAGAACTGGCTGCCGGCAGAATCGACTTCGCGACTGCGCGCCATGGAGAGACTGCCGCGCATGTGCTTGGCGGTCTTGGAGAACTCGGCCTTCAGCTGGGCCTGTCCCTGGATTCCGGCATAGCCCTTGGCCTCCAGCTTGGCGTTCAGCTCGTTCACCAGCTGGGCCTCTTCCTGCCCCAGGATGTCGGCCAGGGTGGGCCCACCCATGCCGTCGTTCCGGGGATCATCGTCCTTGCTGTTGGGGTCGCCGCCCTGGATCACGAAGCCCGGCACGATCCGATGAAACCGGGTCCCATCGTAAAAGCCCGTCCGGGACAGGTGGACGAAATTGTCCACGTGATGGGGGGCCAGTTCGGGATAGAAAACCAGAAGGATGTTTCCTTCCTCGGTTTCCAGGCGGGCAAAGGTTTCGGTGGCCGAGGCGGGAACAGCCAGGACGGTCAGGACGAGTGTCAGGGCCATGGCCAGACCCAGGGCGGCATTCAGGCGACGTGCAACGATGGTCATGTTTCCTCCAGCAGGTGACGCCCGGCGGCAGACCGCCGGGTTGCTCATGGTGGACTCACGGAGTGGGTCCGAAGGTTATTTGCTCAGGACAAGATAGTTGATGCCCAGCGACTCGCGAAGCTCTTCGCCAAGATTTTCCGCGTCGGCCCGCGAGGCCAGCCCACGCACGAATACCCGATGATAGGTCCGGCCCTTCACCAGGGCGGTTTCCACCACGGCAGAATGCCCCTGCAAGCGCACCTTGGCCGCCAGAGATTCGGCGTTGCCCGGGACCGAAAAAGAACCCAGCTGCACGGAGTAGGTTCCCTGCCCGGCGGGCTTGGTCACTTCCCGGACCACCGGTGGGGACTGGGTGACCACTTCGGCAACCGGTTCCTCGGCCACCGGCGTCACCGCTTCCTCTTCCCCCTCATCTTCCATCATGGGCGAGGCGTCCATGACCTGGTCAACGGGACGGTCGGCACCCGTCTCGGCGATCAGGGTGTCCAGATTGGCCGGCACCAGGCTTCCCTGACGCGAGGACTGTTCGGGTGGGGTGTCGTCACCTGATCCACACCCGCCAAGGATAAGAGCGGCCACCAGACCGGTGATCACCATGGCCAGGGCCTTGCGGGACCTGAGGGACGGAGAATGGATCCTGGACATGCAACCTACCTCCTGAACAATACGAGTCGGGGAATCTGTCGACATACTACCGCGGGTCAACCAATACTGGCAAGGTCGGACCCGGCGAATTAACATCGGGGGACCTGACTCGAGAAAGGTTCAACATGACCCCACCGGCACTGCCCGTGTATCTGGACAACGCCGCCACCAGCTTTCCCAAGCCGCCCGAAGTGGTGCAGGCCATGGTCCATCATCTGCAAACCGCGGCCGTCAATCCCGGACGATCGGGGTACGACCTGGCCCTGGCCCTGGGGCAGGACCTCGACCTCCTGCGCCGGCGGCTCATGGTTTTCTTCAACAATCCGGCCCGGGACCCCGATCGCACCGTTTTCTGCAGCAATGCCACCGCGGCCCTGAACACCGCCATCGGTGGGGTGTGCCGTCCCGGCGACCATGTGATCGCCTCGGTCCTGGAGCACAATTCGGTGCTGCGCCCTCTGCACGAGCTGGCCCGGCGCGGGATCATTTCCTACGACCTTCTGGATGCCGACCGCCGCGGCCTGATCGATCCCGGCCAGGTGGTCAAGCTCCTGCGCCCCGAAACCCGCCTGGTGGTCCTGACCCATGCCAGCAATGTGTGCGGCCGCATTCAGCCGGCCGCTGCGGTGGGCCGGATCTGTCGTGA
Source organism: Candidatus Krumholzibacteriia bacterium (assembly GCA_036351155.1). Taxonomy (GTDB): domain Bacteria; phylum Krumholzibacteriota; class Krumholzibacteriia; order LZORAL124-64-63; family LZORAL124-64-63; genus LZORAL124-64-63. Next base: position 14,506 of record JAZBOO010000395.1, read on the forward strand.
GCGTGGCGTTATCTTCCTGCTGGACGCTGCCCAGACGGCGGGCAGTCACCCCGTGGACATGGAAAAATTGCACGTCGACCTGCTGGCCTTCACCGGCCACAAGGGCTTGCTGGGCCCCACCGGAACCGGAGGTTTGCTGGTGGGACCCGGGGTGAAGGTGACCTCCACCCGCTGGGGAGGGACCGGGGTCCGGTCCGATCAGCCGGGTCATCTGGAGGAATATCCGTACCGCCTGGAAGCCGGCACCCTGAATGCGGTGGGGCTCGCGGGCCTGGCTGCCGGCCTGGATCAGGTGGAAAAGGAAACCGTGAAGAAGCGGGCCGCGAGGGAAAAGCAGCTGGCCGATCGGTTGTTACAACGGACCGCCGACCTGGACACCCTCACCTGGCATGGCTTCGGCGATCAGCGCCCCCTGGCCCTGGAAGATGATCAGCTGCCGGTCCTGTCCCTGACCCTCGCGGGCCTCTCCCCCGCCAAGGTCGGCATGTTCATGGACGCCGACTACAATCTGGCCGTCCGCACCGGCTTGCTGTGCGCCCCCCTGGCTCATCGCGCCCTCGGGACCGCCCCCGAGGGAACCGTCCGCCTCAGCCTGGGGCCCTTCAGCACCGAAGAACACATCGACCTGGCCGCGCGTGCACTCCGGGAAATCGCGAAGGCATGAAAAAACCGCCCTCTCCAGCAGAGGAGAGGGCGGTTGATCAAAAGATAACCAGAGCCGGAACTACATCTCCGGGTTGTACATCATGATCCGCACCATGCGGTTGGCCCGACGGCCTTCCTCGGTGTCGTTGCTGGCCACGGGCCGGAAAGGGCCGAAGCTGACGGCGGCAAAGCGCTCGGCCGACAGACCCAGTTCGTTGGTCAGGTACCGCACCACGGCCGCGGCGCGATGGGCGCCCAGCTCCCAGTTGGTGGGATAGTACTCGTGGTACTCTTCCATGATCTTGCGGTTGTCCGTGTAACCTTCCACGTAGACATCCCAGTCGGGATACTGCGCGATGGTGGACGCGATCACCTGCAAGGCGGGCACCATGGTCTCCAGCACCATGACCTGGCTGGCCGCGAAGGTCAGCTGGTCCGGGATGGTGATCATGACCACTTCCTCGGATTCCTCGACCAGCACGGCGTTCTCGGCCTTGCAGTCCTGCAGGTTGGCCCGCAGTTCCTCGGCAATTTGCTTGCGCTCGGCCATGATGGCCTCGTCGTTGGCGATTTCCTTCTGGAGCTCGGCGATCTGGGCGTCGAGCTGCAGGATCTGCTCCTCGTACTCTTTGCAGGAACAGCCGGCCATGGCCACCATGGCCACCAGCATCACCAGCAGGAAGAGCGTCTTGACCCTGTTTTCAAACATGAATCACTCCTTTGATTTGGCTCGCGCCGGGGTTGCCTGGATCCACCCCAGGCGGGTATGCGAACAGAACGCCAACCGACAACAACCCGGCCAGCATACAATTTCCCTGGGAGAGTAGTCACCAAACGGGTGAGACCTCAAGTTATTTCTGGGTTTTCCTGGTCATATTTTGGATCAATCCAGGAATTTCTCCAGGACGGGGTCCGCGGCGATGACATCCACCTCATCTCCCTCCAGCAGGACCATTTCCCCGCTGGGCAGGGGCAACCGCTGGGATTTCCCCTCCTGGGCCTCGTGCCTGATCACCTGGATCAGATTGATTCCCTGGCGAGACAGCAGCTGCAGATCGGCCAGGCTCTGGCCGGCCCAGTCGGCCGGCAACTTCAAGCGGCGCACGCTGTAACCCGGCGGCAGGTCCAGAAAACTGAAAATGCGGCCCCGGATCAGGTGTTCGGCAAGTCTTTTCCCCATGTCCTCTTCGGGCCGGATCACCTGATCGGCCCCCACCTTGCGCAGCACGGCCTCCTGCTCATCGGTCAGCGCCTTGGCGGCCACCAGGGGCACCCCCAGATCCTTGCAGTGCATGGTGACCAGAACCGAGGCCTCGAAATTATTCCCCATGGCCACCACCGCCACGTCCATCTTGCCGATGCCGCGGCTGGCCAGCAGGTTAGCCTCGGTGGCATCGAAGCCCTCGGCTTCAGCCACCAGCGGACTCACTTCCTCGATGAGCCGGCGGTTGCGATCCACCGCCAGCACCTCGGCTCCCAGGCGCGACAGCTCCGCCGCCACGGTGGCTCCGAATCTTCCCAGTCCCAGCACGGCTATTTTCAACATGTGCTTCTTCTTTCCTGCACGTTCAGGTGAATCACTGTTTATCCGATGAGAACCCGGCCCCGGGGCAAGCGGACACGCGGCTCGTGGGACGCCCCGACCAGGCTGCCGGCCAGGGTCAAGGGGCCCAGCCGGCCGGCGAACATGAGCAAGGCAACGACCACCCGGCCGGCCATGCTGAGCTCCGGTGTCATGCCCAGGGACAGCCCCACGGTTCCCAGGGCCGAAAACACCTCGAATGTGGTGGTCAGGAAATCACGCCCCTCGCTGAAGAGCAACACCATGATCGCCAGCGCCGCCAGGACCAGAAACGAGGTCATGACCAGCAGGCTGCGGTGCACCTGGACCGGTTCGATCTCCCGGTTGCCCAGCCTGACACGGGCCAGCCCCGAGCCCACCGACCGCAGATTGGCCCAGACGATGGCCACGGCGGTCACCTTGACGCCGCCCGCCGTCCCTCCCGGGGCCCCACCAATGAACATGAGAATGATCATGAAGAAAAGGACCGCCGGCGACAGGGTGGTCAGGTCCAGGCTGTTGAAGCCCGCCGTGCGGCAGGTGGCCCCCTGGAAAAAGGCCTGGCTCAGCTTGAGAGGCCAGCCGGTTCCTGCCAGGGCACCGTTCCACTCGAGAGCCGCCACCAGAACAGTACCGACCGCCAGCAGTCCCAGTGAAATGCTCAGCACCACCCGGGTATGCAGATCGAATCGAGGCCGGCGACCCTGAAAACCCGGCCACCGCCCCCGGCACCAGGCCCAGACCTGGAACAGCACTCCGAAACCCAGCCCCCCCACGATCAGCAGGCCGCTGACCGTGCCCATCACCAGGGGCTGGCCCGCCACGCCCATGAGGGAATCCCCGAACAGGCTGAACCCGGCGTTGCAGAAGGCGCTCACCGAGTGGAAAAGGGCCGAGAAAGCCCGCTCGGAAGTCCCCGGCAATACCGGGCCCAATCCCTGGTAAAGCAGCACGAAGCCCAGGGCCTCCAGGGCCAGGGCCAGAAGGATGATCTGCCGGACCATCCGACCGGCCTCGGCCATCATGGGCACATGAAACACTTCCCGGAGCAGGCTGCTTTCCCGAACCCCGATGCCCCGCCCCAGCAACAGGCTCAAGGTGGCCGTGAGCGACATGATGCCCAGGCCGCCCAGCTGGATCAGAATCAGGAGGATGGTCTGTCCGAAAGGCGTGAAGCCGGTGGCGGTGTCCCGCACGATCAATCCGGTGACACAGACGGCGCTGGTGGCCGTGAAGGCCGCATCCATCAATGAAATGGGCTGCGCCTCGGGCGTGGCCCTGGGCAGGAGGAGCAAACCCGTTCCGGCCACGATCAAGGACACGAACACCAGGACGAAGGCCACCGCCGGACGGACCCGCCAGCGGGCAAACCGCTGGTGCAGGTGGGGCAATTCCACGGCAAAAATGGAGATGATGTAGATCTGGACCAGCAACAGATAGGCCCGGGTCAATGAGCCGGCCGTCAAGCGCCCCAGGAGGTCGCTCAGCCACACCGTATCGCGGCCCAGGATCAGCCCCAGCGTTTCCAGCAACAGCATGACCGAGAGGACGAACGTGGGCCAGCGATGTCTCAGGTAGCGTCGAAAACTCCGCCATTGCCATAGAGATAGGGCCTGTTCGACCAGGAAGAACACCATGGCCAGCGCGCTGAGGACACGGGCGGCCACCAGGACCGTGGGTCCCGGATACGTCCCGTGTTCCAGCAGGAGGCCGGTCAAACCGAAGAGCCCGGCCAGCACCAGAATCAGGCGTCTCAATGGGGAGAGATCTTTCAGGGCCATCACCCGATCATTCACAATCACAAAAAAAAGAGTAAATCCCGGAGCAAAAGGTCACGATACATCGACCAGAACCAGGAGTCGGCCGGGGATGGGCTCTCGGTCACTCCATTGAGGCAGCCACGGGAGGCTGTCCCGATCATCGTACGACCCAGCGAAAGTTTCAACATACGAATGCTGAGTTTACCGCAAAGAAATACCCGCAAGGCCCCAGGGCGAAAGTGCGCTTTCTTCTCTGGTGCGGCCTTGATTTGCTGGACAGTCTTCCTGTCGGTCGGCTCGGATCCGGCCCAGGCCCAGCAACCCTCGTCGTCCGCCAACCAGGTGGTCTCGAACTCGGGCCTGCGGACCGCGCCGCTGGACACGGTTTTGAACACCCTTCCCTCGGAGGAAGGCCGTGATCCAAGATACGCCGGCGGCGACATACCCATCAGTCGCAAGTTGCTGCCCCAGGTGTCCGCCACCACCGTGCCCCTGGCCCGGACACCCAATCAGCCTCCGCGTCTGGAAGACCCTCTGGCCGGCTGGTGGCACTTCCACCTGGCCCGCCAGGCTGCCTTGAACGGCGACAAGACCACCGCCAGAAAAGAAATCGCCGCCGCCAGAATGGCCGATCCCGGACGCCCCCACTACCAGTGGTGGCAAGCCAGCCAGTCCCTGCGCTGGCTCGACACCCCGACCCTGTTCCAGGTGGTCCCCGAGGCCATCGCCACGCTGCGCCATTCGGTTCTGGCCCGAGGCCGGTTGACCGTGATGACTCACCAGGCCCTGTTGCTGGCCAGCACCTGGTTCTGGATCGTTCTGGTGGCCGGATTGTACCTCAGTCGATGGCGCCATATTGCCCATGACCTGGGTGCCATGATCTTCAAGAACCCCAGTCACCCCCTGCGTTCCTGGCTGCCTGCCCTGCTGCCCCTGCTGTTCCTGGTGGCCAAGCCGGGCCTGCTGGGCTGGCTGGCCTTGATGTCGGTGCCCCTGCTGATCCAGTCCCGCGGCGCCGCCCGGGGCTTGCTGGCTGCCGTCTGGATCGTGACCCTGGCCCTCGTTTATCCGGCCTGGCCCGCCCTGCGCCATGCGGTGCCCACCCTGGACCCCCAAAGCGAAGTTGTGCTGCTGGACAAGGCCTGCCATCTGCCTCCCTCGGGCCCGCTGGCCGAGAGTCTGCGCAGCAAGCTCGCCACCCAGCAGAGCCCTGAGCGCCGCAACCGGCTGGGTGTGGCCCTGGGCATCCAGGAAGCCCGACGAGGCAACTACGATCGCAGCGACAAGCTCTTCGACGAGGTCCTGGACCGCGACCCCCGGAATTTTGCCGCCCTGGTGGGCAAGGGGAACAACACCTATTACCGCGGCCGTCTGGATCGGGCCGCCGAACTGTACCTGCGGGCTTCCACAGCCCACCCCGAACGCGGGGAAGCCCCCTTCAACCTGGCGCAGGTGTACTTCAAGAAACTCTTCGTTCCGGAAGCCACCGAGGCCCTGGAGAGTGCGCGCAACCTGGGGTTCCGCATGGAATCGCTGGGTTCGGCCAGTGGAAAAAACCAGGGGTACTCCCCCGTGGTGTACCCCCCCGTGGCCGACCACGAGATGGCTGCCGCCGCCGTGGACGAGGCCGGTAATTACGAAAATCTGGTCAGCATTTCGGCCTGGCTACCCCTGCTCAGCAGCTTGCCCTGGCCCCTGTTCCTGGTCGTTGGCTTGCCCCTGGTGGTCGCCACCCTGCTGGTCATGTGGGTCAGCCATCAGAACGATCCGCGTGATTGCGACAACTGCGGCATGCCTCTGTGCCGGGATTGCGCCTTCATTCACGATGGGGCCTGGCTGTGCTCGGGCTGTGGAGAAACCGCCCGCCGATCACAGAGTGATATGGTGCTCGCCACCCTGTTCAAGAACAAGAGCCGCAGCGAAGGCATGAGGCACATCCAGCGGGTGGTCAACCTGGGCCGGGTCATGCCCGGCACTGGGCACCTGGTCAGCGGCCGTTTCCTGGCGGGCTGGCTGCGGCTGTCCCTGCTGGCCCTGGGCCTGTTCCTGGTTTGCGGGGCCTGGACCTTTGACCCGGGATCCCAGTGGGGAACACCCGGCCTGCAATTGCCCGAAGAAGTTTTCCATCCTGAATACCTACCGCTGCCCGGCGGCAACTGGAACGGCTGGCAAGACCTGCCCTTCCTGGCCGGTTTGCTCTGTCTGGTGACCGTCTGGGTGATCGCCCTGACCGACGGCAACCGACTTCGGGGCAGTATTCCCGAACGAACCTCGCTGGTGCCCAGCGGCGTTACCGGACCCCAACCCACTCCCGTCAAGACCGAGGTCCATCAGGGCATCGGCGGCGGTCTTGGATTGCATTAAAGGAGACCGGACATGGCCCTCGAAGGTCAATTGAGTGACTTCAATCTGGCGGAGATCTTGCAGTTGATCGCCAGTCAGGAAAAATCGGGCTTCCTCAACCTGGAAGCCCACCGGAACATGGTGTTCATCTTCGATCGCGGAGTTCTGGTTTCCACCCGTGACCGCCGGTCCAGCAGCCGGGACCCTCTGGAAAGCTTCCTGAAGGCCTATGGCTTCTTCACCGAGGCGCAGTGGAAGCATATCGATTTCGTGCGCAAGAACTCGTCGCTGGATCTGACCGAGATCCTGGTCTCCGAGGGGATGCTCAAGGAAGAAGCCATGCTGCCCATCCTCAAGAGCATCGCCCAGGAGATGACTCACCAGGGGATGAAGCTGCGGCGCGGCCGCTACCACTTCACCCCCACCAAGGGCTGTCCGCCCGGCGTGCGCGGCGGCATGCAACTCGAGGTCCAGGGTCTGTTGATGGAAGCGGCCCGCAGGCTGGACGAGGAACGTCTGCTCAAGGACGCCCTGCCCAGTCAGGCCATCACCTTCACCCAGGGTCAGAAGGTTGTGCAACCCGAGGATCTGTCCCCCACCGGGCGTCGGATCATGAAGCTGGCCCTGGCCGGTCTGCCCCTCGGGCGCATCATTCGCCAGGGTAAAACGGCCAGCTTCGTGGTGCGGGATCTGCTGAAGACCTGGTGCGAAAGCGGCGTCCTGGTGATGAACAACACCGGGGACGAGGAGCTGGAAAGCGACACCGAAGGCGGCAAGGGGCTGAACTTCAAGTTCAACACCGGACTGCGCCGGACGCCGCTGTTGCTGCTGATGGTCATGGCGCTGGGTTACATCGGCTGGGTGCGCTGGGTGGAGCCCAATCCCATGCCTCAGAATCAGGGGCTGGAGCTGCGGCAGGTTCAGGTCCGGACCGAGGTGGTCGAAGCGGCCACCCTGTTCCGCTACAACAAAGGCCACTGGCCGGCGGACCTGGCGGTACTGGTCCGGGGCGGGCAACTTGATCCCGCCGTCCTGGCCACCGTCAATGGTTTGAAGTGGAAATATGTCCTGGACCCCAGGACCGACACCTTCACTCTGGGCGGTTGATCACCCAGGGCGTGTGATCAGCGCGGCAAATTAGACGTCCTCGTCATCTTCCTCATCATCGTAATCGGCCAGGTGGTCATCCTCGAGCTCCAGCTCGGTGCGATCCGGACCATGGGTCGCCACCAGCAGGCTTTCCGGGTTGAAATAGAGGTCCGCGCAGCGCCGCAGATCGGCCGCCGTGACCGAATCCACCTTGTCCACCAGCTCCGCCACCGGCATGAAACGTCCGTAGAAGATCTCGTTGCGGGCGGCCCGGAACATCTGGTTGACCATGCCCTCGAGCGAAAAGATCAGCTGCGATTTGATCTGGGCCCGGTTGTTTTCCAGCTCCTTGGCCGGGATTCCCTCGGCAATCAGGCGGTCGTATTCCACGCTGATCACGTCCACGATGCGCGCCAGCTTGTCCGGAGAGCAACTCCCCGAACAGCTCACCAGCCCGATGTCCCGTCCCATGTCGCTGTAGCAGTAGATGGTATAGGCCAGGCCCTCCCGCTCACGCACGGCCTGGAAGATCCGGCTGCTCATGCCGCCACCGAGGATGTTGGTCAGCAGGAACACCGACAGACGATCCGGGTGAGGAAAAGGCACTCCCAGATTGCCAATCTCGAAATAGGTCTGAATGATGGGGCTGACCAGATCCAGGCGAAACGGGTTGTCCACCTCGAGATCCAGGTCCATCACGGTCGCGGCCGGAGGATTGGATGTGCCCGAGCCCTGAGGCAGATCCTGGTCTCCCTCCCAGGCCGGAGCGTCCAGATGGCGGGCCACAATCTCGGGAAATCCCTCCATCACATTGCCCGCCATGGAAATGACCATGTTGGGCCCACAGAAAAGGCGGGCGTGCTGTTCCCGCAGAAGATCGGGAGTGAAGGAGAGCACCTGACCGGGTGATCCCAGGATGGGGCGTCCCCGCCGGTGCTTGCCGAACAGGCGGCTGGCAAAAGCGTCGTGCAGGCGATCATCCGGGGTGTCCAGGGCTTCCTGGATCTCCTCGCACACCACTCCCTGCTCCAGAGTCACCAGGCGCTGCTCGAACGCCGGGTTGAACAGCATGTCGGCCAGGACTTCCACCGCCTGCTCGAAATACTCAGGCAGAACCTTGATGGTGAAGGCCACCATGTCCTTGGTGGTGAAGGCATCCACCGAGGCGCCCAGGCTGTCGAAGGTCGCCGCGATCTCGTAGGCCGACCGCTTGTTGGAACCCTTGAAAACGATATGTTCCAGGAAATGGGAGACTCCTCCCAGCTCGGCGGGCTCGTCCTGGCTGCCGGAACGCAGCCACACCCCCAGGGTGACCGCATGAGCGGTGCGCATGGGGGTGGTCAACAGGACCGCCCCACCGGGAAGAACCTCCCGGTGGGGCGGAATCTCGCTCCTGTAGGGATCGAGGTTCATGCAGTGGTCCTAACGGCGCGGGCCGCCGCGGCCGCCACGACTTCCGCCGCTGCCACC
>JAZBOO010000396.1:0-4092 GCA_036351155.1 Candidatus Krumholzibacteriia bacterium
CGGCAGTAGAAGAGCTGGTCCTCGCTGATCTTCGAGGTGGTGGCCTCGTGCTCGATCTTGGCCGAGGCGTTGGCCGACTCGATGTAGGGGAAGGTATGGGCGCCGCACTTGTCGCCCAGCAGCATGCTGTCGCACTGGGTGAAGTTGCGGGCACCGGTGGCGTTCTTGCCCACCTTGACCAGGCCGCGGTAGGTCTGGTCGCTGCGGCCGGCCGAGATGCCCTTGCTCACGATGGTGCTGGTGGTGTTCTTGCCCAGGTGAATCATCTTGGTGCCGGTGTCGGCCTGCTGGGCGTTGTTGGTCAGGGCCACCGAGTAGAACTCGCCCACCGAACCGTCCCCCTTCAGCACACAGCTGGGGTACTTCCAGGTGATAGACGAGCCGGTTTCCACCTGGGTCCAGCTGGCCTTGCTGCGCTGACCGGCGCACAGGGCCCTCTTGGTCACGAAGTTGTAGATGCCGCCCTTGCCGTCCTTGTCGCCGGGGTACCAGTTCTGCACGGTGCTGTACTTGATGCTGGCATCGTCGTGGCAATACAGTTCGACCACGGCGGCGTGCAGCTGATTCTCGTCCCGCTGGGGGGCGGTGCAGCCCTCGAGGTAGCTGACGTAGCTGTCGTCGTCGGCCACGATCAGGGTGCGCTCGAACTGTCCCGTGTTGGCGGCGTTGATGCGGAAGTAGGTCGACAGCTCGATGGGGCACTTCAGGCCCTTGGGGATGTAAACAAACGAGCCATCGGTGAACACGGCGCTGTTCAGGGCCGCATAGTAGTTGTCTGTGTAGGGAACCACCTTGCCCAGGTACTTCTTGACCAGCTCGGGGTGCTTCTTCACCGCTTCGCTGATGGGCATGAAAATGACGCCCATGGCCGAAAGCTTCTCCTGGTGCGTGGTGGCCACCGAGACGCTGTCGAACACCGCATCGACGGCCACGTTGGCCAGACGCTTCTGCTCGGTCAAGGGGATGCCCAGCTTCTCGTAGGTCTCCAGCAGCTCGGGGTCCACCTCATCCAGGCTTTTCTTCTTTTCGGGCTGCTCCTTGGGCGCCGAGTAGTAGCTGATGGCCTGGTAGTCCACCGGCGGATACTTGACCTTCTGCCAGGTGGGAGCCTCCAGAGTTTGCCAGTGCCGGAAGGCCTTAAGGCGCCATTCCAGCAGCCATACGGGCTCTTCTTTCTTGGCACTGATGAAGTGAATCACTTCCTCGTTCAGGCCGGGGGGTACGGTGTCGGATTCGATGTCGGTCACGAATCCCCACTTGTATTCCCGCTGAGAAAGCTCTTCAAGCATCTGCTTTTCGTCGCTCATGATCTTCCTTGTCCTTACATCCCGGGCAGGGTTTGCAGGTGATCGGGGGTGGACAGGGGCGGCAGGCTGCCGGCCATCTGTTCCAGGGTGTAGTTTTCCAGGGTCCGCTGCAGCAAGGTGTTCACCAGGCTCCAGTTTTCGCGCAGGCCGCACACATCCAGGCGTTCGCAATCGCAGGCTTCGCCAGTGGCGCATTCGGTCAGAGCCATGGGCCCTTCCAGGGCGGTGACCATTTCCATCAGCGTGATGGCGCCGGGGTTTCTGGCCAGGCGGTAACCACCGGCCGATCCCCGCTGGGAAACCAGCAGGTCTTCCTTGGCCAGGATCTTCAGGATCTTGCGCACCGTGGGCAAGGGCAGTTGCAATTCATCGGAAAGGTCGGGGGCGGTGGCCACCTCTTCACCCGGACGGTTGGCCAGGTGGGCCATCAGCCCGACACCGTAGTCTGTCAGCTTGGTCACGCGGATCATCTGCTTCCAACTTTCTATACAGTACGAAAACAGTACTGTTTGGTTTGAGGCTAAACTAAAACGGGAGTTCAGACCGCGCAAGCCTAAAACATGATATAAATGGTGTTTTTTTAGCGGACCCGGGAAAATGAGGTTAAAATGGGGCCCGTGAGACCTATAAAAACCCTATTCTGGAGTGGATATCATGCGTTTGATCCTCATCGCCATCGGTGCCGTCGTCCTCCTGACGGGCCTGATTCTGTTCATTCTTTACCGGGACACCATGGCCGGAGGGGTGAAAACCCCGACGCAGAAGGTCGATGGGCGGCTGTGGGACTACTCGGTGCGCACCCTGGAGGGGGCACCCGCCTCGCTGTCCGATTACCAGGGGCAGGTGGCCCTGGTGGTCAACGTGGCCAGCAAGTGTGGTCTGACCCCCCAGTACAAGGGGCTGGAGGCCCTGTACCGTTCCCGCAATGACCAGGGTTTCGTCATTCTGGCCTTTCCCAGCAACGACTTCATGGGGCAAGAGCCGGGAACGGCCGAGGAGATCCGGTTCTTCTGCACCGAGAACTACGACGTCACTTTCCCGATGTTCGAGAAGATGAAGGTCAAGGGAGAGGGCAAGTCCGAGATTTACGAGTTCCTGACCGCCGGAGGCCTGGAAGATCCCAGCTGGAATTTCACCAAGTTCCTGGTGGGCAAGGACGGTCAAGTGATTGCGCGCTATGCTCCCAAGACGGCGCCGGATGACGCGGAGCTGACGGCAGCCATCGACCAGGCGCTGGCCGGGCCCGGCCAATAGACCGGGCCCAGTCAGTGATCGGGATCATGGGGCCAGGGGCCCTCAAAGGCCCAGCAAGGTTTGCATGACCAGGACATACCCGATGGCGATCCGCACTGCGAAGGACATGGCCATCTCGTTTCCGGGAGCGAGGCGCTCCTGACCATTGCAGAAACTGTGCCTTGGACACGGGGGTTGCCGGGGGCCAAACGCGCGTGGGATGACATCTCAGGCTGTCGGAAAAATGGTCCATGTATGCCGGGGGAGTCACTTTCGCCGTTCAGATCCGAGGTTGGTGGCCGAAACTTGATCAAAGGAATCCTGGCATTTTGGCCCCAGGGTCATCATAATTGGCAAGGCCGGGCCAGTTTGATCGTTAACCCATTGCAAAAACAAAACTTGGAGATGTTTCGTGAGCTCGTTCACCATGACACACCTGAAGCAGCTGGAGCAGGAGTCCATCCACGTCATTCGGGAGGTCGTGGCCGAGTTCAAGAACCCGGTCATGCTCTACTCGGTGGGCAAGGATTCGGCGGTCATGATCCGTCTGGCCCAGAAGGCCTTCCACCCCGGCAAGTTCCCCTTCCCGCTGATGCACATCGACACGGGGTACAAGTTTCCCGAGATGTATGAATTCCGGGATCGCTTTGTCGAGGAAATCGGGGCCCGACTGTACGTCGAGCGCAACGAACCCGCCATCGCCAAGGGGGCTCACCCCTCGGTGCTGGGCAATGACAAGTGCTGCCAGCAGCTGAAGACCAAGGCGCTGCTGGACCACCTGAACAAGCATGGCTTCGATGCCGCCTTCGGGGGCGCCCGCCGCGACGAGGAAAAGTCCCGGGCCAAGGAGCGGTTCTTCTCGGTACGTGACGAGTTCGGCCAGTGGGACCCCAAGCGCCAGCGGCCGGAGCTGTGGAACCTGTACAACGCAAACATCGATGAGCGCGAGAGTGTGCGGATTTTCCCCTTGAGCAACTGGACCGAGCTGGACGTGTGGCAGTACATCAAGCTGGAGGACATTCCCCTGGTGCCGCTTTACTACGCCCAGCCGCGCAAGGTCATCGAGATGAACGGGATCATCGTGCCCTGCGAATTCATCGAGACGGTGGATCCGGCGGGCAAGCTGGGGTTCACCGAGGACGACATCCAGGAAGTCGATTGCCGCTTCCGCAGCCTGGGGTGCATTCCCTGCACCGGGGCGGTCCGGAGCTCGGCCCGGACCATCGACGACATCATCCAGGAAGTGGTCGACGCACGACGCAGCGAGCGCGAAAACCGCATCATCGACCTGACCAGCGATTCCTCCATGGAACAGAAAAAGCGCGAAGGGTATTTCTAAAAATGGATATGACCAATTACGAGAACAAGAGCCTTCTGCGCTTCACCACCACCGGCAGTGTGGACGACGGCAAGTCGACCCTGATCGGGCGGTTGCTCTACGAGACCAACTGCATTTTCGAGGATCAGTACGCCGCCGTGGAAAAGACCAGCCAGCAGCGCGGGAATGAGCGTGTGGACCTGGCCTTGCTGCTCGATGGTCTGGCCGCCGAGC
>JAZBOO010000397.1:0-5095 GCA_036351155.1 Candidatus Krumholzibacteriia bacterium
CGCGGCTCTGCTTGAGACTGTGAAACTTGCTGCCGTACAGGAGCTTGCCGAAGATCTTGGGGATCTGTTCAGCCACGATGCCCGGCCCGTTGTCCTCGATGATGATCTTGAACCGGTCTTCCTTCGCGGTGGGATTCCGATTGCTGGACTTCCCGTTGGACTTCCCGTTGGTTTTTCCGTTGGTCGCTTCGGCGACCACTTCCTGGCTGGACAGCTCGATCCCCAGGTTGATGGGCTTGTCAGGCCGGATCTCGACCAGCAGTTCCGGGGCAATGCCCGCCTCTTCACAGGCGTCCAGGCTGTTGTCCACCGCCTCCTTGATGGTGGTCAGGAGGGCCTTGGCGGGCGAATCGAACCCCAGCAGGTGGCGGTTCTTCGTGAAAAATTCGCTGATGGAAATTTCGCGCTGACTGGCGGCCATGGTCTGGGCGTTCTTCGCGGCGCGTTGTTTCTGGGGAGCGGCCATGGCGGGGCACCTTCCGTGGGTCGACCTCGTGCCTGAGGTGTTCAGGGTCAGCCGGCAATCGTGCTGATATCCGGGGTATGCGGTATCTGCTGCGTGGCATCAGGCATGCCCGGGCTTCCTGTCCCGGCGGCTGATACCATAGGGAAGACCCGGCGGTTTTTCAAGACGGATTCATCGAAACAGGGAGCGCACCCCACCCAGGGTCTGTTTGGTCGTGGACACGTTGCTGACCCCGGTGAACTGCACCGAGACCTCGCCCAGGGCCGATTCTTCGGGGGGCCGGTAGCTGTCGATACCCACGTAAACGGTGACGGGCGTTTCGGTATCGTTGGCGAAGCCCAGGGATTCGGACTCGCCGGAAAGCTCGTCATCGGCAAAGTCCAGGCACAGAGCCTCGGGCCCGCAGCCGGCGAACAGCCAGATGGCGCCGTCCAGGCTCTCGGCCAGGCTGACGATCTCGACGGAGAACTCGTGGTAGGGTTCCAGGTTCACCGCGTACCACAGCTCACCACCGCGCTCGACGATGGGACTGCAATCGTGGTCCTGCATCAGGTTGGGCTGGCCGAACAGGTTGTCGGTTTCCGTCAGGACTTCAACGCCCGGGGCGATGGGGGTGGCCCCGCCGGGCTGGCAGATGGCCAGTGGCAGTCCCAGTTCCCGGGCCTCGATCACCAGTGTGTAGAAGCCCTGGGCCGGGTTGCTGGTGCCGTAGCCGTCGACTACCAGATAGTAGGTGCCGGGGTCCAGGACCAGGCTGAACTCGAGATTTTCGCCGGCCAGGCAGGAATCGGTGTCGCATTCGTTGAGCAGGAAGATGTCGAAATCCTCTTCCGGCAGGGCCGCCGGGTCGTCGTAGGCGCGCAGGGCCGCAAAAAGCGTCAGAGGGGTGTCCAGGTCCAGGCGGTAGATGTTTTCGCCTCCGCGCTCGTTCCAGCTGCGGCAGGCGTAATCGGGCAGAAGGTTCTCGCTGGCGGTGTTCGAGTCCGGGATGGCGGCCTGAAACCCGGCGAAAACGTTCAGGGTGTCCCGGGCGGTACAATCGAAGGTGGTCCGGGAGGGCCAGAAGTCGGGATCGTCGGGTTTGGGGTTCTTGTCGGTGGCCACGGGGCGGGCGGAGGCCGACAGAGCACACAGCATGGCGGCCATCAGGCCCAAGTGAAAGACGATCATGGAGATACGGCTCAACTGAGGGGTCACTTTCGTTGGTCACAAGCTCCGAAACAGGGGGAGAACCTTTATTGAACCGCATTTTAGCACAATCGGTTCCTGGGAAATGCAAAATCCTTAACTCTTTTCAAATTTTGACGATACAACCTTCTGTATAATATTTAATCCCGATCCGGACGGCACGCCCTACATGGGGTGGGGGAGCCACCGGTGACCCTTGCCCAACCTCGAGGAGTTCTCGCAATGAAAGTCAACTTCGTCGATCTCAAGGCCCAGTACCAGTCCATCAAGGATGAAGTGAACGAAGCCATCGGTGGTGTGCTGGAGAGCTGTGCCTTCGTCAACTCCCGGTCCTTCGAGGCGGACTTCGCCAAGTATATCGGGTCCGAGTACTGTGTGGGCGTGGGCAACGGCACCGATGCCCTGTTCATGGCCATGAAAAGCCTGGGCTACGGGCCGGGCGACGAGTTGATCACCGCCGCCAACACCTTCATCGCCACGGCCGAAGGCATTGGCTGGACCGGGGCCACCCCCGTGTTCGTGGATTGTGATCCGGTGACCTACAACCTGGATCCGGCCAAGCTCGAGGCGGCCATCACCGAGAAGACCAGGGCCATCGTTCCGGTGCATCTGTACGGACAGCCGGCGGACATGGATCCCATCCTGGAGATCGCCGCCAAGCACGGTCTGGCCGTGATTGAAGATGCGGCCCAGGGCCATGGCGCGGTGTACAAGGGACGGCGTGTGGGGACCATGGGCAAGGCGGCCTGCTTCAGCTTCTACCCGGGCAAGAACCTGGGTGCCTATGGCGACGCCGGCGCCGTGACGACGAGCGACGAGGATCTGGCCACCGCCATCCGCAAGCTGGGCGACCACGGCAGCAACGTGAAATACCAGCACGATTTCCAGGGCGTGAACAGTCGCCTGGACGGCATTCAGGGTGCGGTGCTGTCAGTGAAACTGCGCCATCTGGACAAGTGGACCGACCGGCGTATCGCCGTGGCCGCCCGCTACAACGAGGGCCTGAAGGACGTATGCGTGGTGCCCACGACCATGGATGATGTGCGCCATGTGTTCCATCTCTACGTGATTCAGGTGAACAATCGCGACGAGCTGATGAAGCACCTGGCCGAACAGGGGGTCTACACGGGCATCCACTACCCGGTGCCCCTGCCCGTGACGCCGGCCTATGCTGAGCTGGGTTACAAGGCCGAGGATTTCCCGGTGGCTTGTGGGATCGCGGACAAGATCGTCAGCTTGCCCATGCACGGGGATCTGACCGATGAGATGGTGGATTACGTGATCGAGGAAGTTCGGAAGGTGGCGCGCTAAGCGCCAGGGGGATTACCGGTTCCAATGAAGCTTGTCCTGGTTATTTCGTCCCTGGAAACAGGGGGGGCTGAGAAGGTTCTGTCCACCCTCGCCAATGCCTGGGTGAAAAGTGGTTGGGAAATCCTGCTGGTGACCACCCACGACTCGGGCGCTCCACCATTTTACCCTCTTGATGGTCGTGTTCACCGACGACCAATGACGATCGACAAGGTAGGGGCGAGCAAATGGGGGGGCAATTTTCGACGAATCCATAGTCTCCGGCGTTTTTTTCAGGAAGAAAAACCTGATTTTGTGGTCAGTTTTTTAAACTTTACCAATATTCTAGTCCTTCTCGCTGCCTTGGGCCTTGATCTCAAAGTCATTGTTTCAGAACGTGCGGATCCTGGCATCATGAAAATCGGAAAGTTCTGGGGGACTTTGCGTCGGCTTGTTTACCCGAAAGCCAGGGTGCTTGTCTGTCAAACGGAAGCGGCTGCTAGGTTTTTCCGTCCCTGGATGGGGGACAAGGTTGTGGTCATTCCCAACCCTGTTGTCAGGCCAAAAAGTGAAGGTTCCGGGGGGGACTTCAGCCTTTCACATCCGGCCATTGTGGCCATGGGTAGGCTTCATCCTATCAAGGGATTCTCGGATCTTTTACATGCCATGGCCATGGTCCATGATCGCTTTCCGGAATGGCATTTGACCATTCTGGGAGAAGGGCCATTGCGGGGAAAGCTGGAAAAATTGCGGGACTCATTGGGGTTGAACGGGGTTGTTCATTTTCCGGGACGGGTTCCCGATCCATATTATGTATTGAAAAATGCGGAACTTTTTGTACTTTCTTCAATTAGCGAAGGTTTCCCCAACGCATTATGTGAAGCTATGGCAGCTGGGTTGCCCGTGATTTCTACAAAATGTCCAAGCGGGCCCGAAGAAATCATTGAGGACCAAGTCAATGGGCTCCTGGTTTCGGTTGGGTCACCCCAGGAATTGAGCCATAGGATTCTGCAAGTTTTGGAAAACCGGGAGTTGAGGGATTCTCTCGGAAAAAATGCAGAACTGATTGTCGAGACCTTTTCGCTGTCCAGGGTTATTTCCAAGTGGGACCTGGTCTTTCAGTAATATCTTCATGGAGTGACCGCATCGTATCCTTGATAAAGTTCTAATGAAATAGTTCGATACAACAATTGCAGCACCACCTCGGATGTTATCGAGGCGGATGTTCTGAGCTTGGATCGGCTTGTTCAGTATGGTGTCCAATTTCTGGAAATGGAAACGGGTCCCTGATGTCAAAGATTTTTGATGCCTACAAGAAACGGCTAGAAGACGCTCCTGAGTTGGGTGGGGAAATCACCCGTGCGGGGAAGTTTCCCTTGTTCCCCCCTCTGAAGTCCAGTCAACTGGATGAATTCGGCAACCTGGTCAATCAGCTCCTGCGACTGAAATCTGAGGGAAGGGGAATGGTCCTTTCCTTTGCCTGTTCTGCTCCCGGAGAAGGTGCCAGCTACGTCAGTTTCCAGGCCGCCGCGATGCTGGCCCAGATGTATGACCAAAAGGTGGCCTGGGTGGACTGCAATTTTCTCTCGCCCCAGGCTAAATTGATCGGGAGTCAAAATATTCCCCTGAGTGACCTGCTCCAGGACCCCCGCCTGGTCCAGGGAATGGCACATGACAATAACCCTTTTCTCATTCCGGCAGGAGCAGTCCTGTCTTCCCAGAAGAGCCTTTTTACCACAGAAAATTACAACAAATTCATCGAGAATATTCGCGGGGAATTTGATTTTGTCCTGCTGGATTTGCCTCCGGTTCTGAAGTGTACAGATTCCGCTCTGATGGCTATTCGTACCGATGGGCTGCTTCTCGTCATCGAGCACAAGTATCTGAAGTGGGAAGTCATCAATCACGGCGCCCAGTCCCTCAAGGAAAAAGGCGTCAAAATTCTGGGTACCGTCATCAATCGCCGGCAATTCGATTTGCCCAAAGCTATTTACGACCGACTGTGAGGAACCATGGATAATCGGATGCGGTCAATATTTGCTGGGCTCCTGACTGTTATGGGCCTGCTGATGGTTTCTGGTTGCGCTGGTAGCCACGACTACCAGTTGCCCCGGAGTGAATTTGTTGAATTCACGCCAGAGCAAAGGGCGGAAA
>JAZBOO010000398.1:0-20395 GCA_036351155.1 Candidatus Krumholzibacteriia bacterium
GGCCAGGTCGGGATACTTCAGCTCCACCCCGAGGTGGCAGACCAGCCGCAGGACATCGATCCGCCGGTTCTCCTGCAGGTAGGAAAGCAGGCCGGGCGGCATGGTCTTCTGGGCTTCTTCCCAGGATACGGCGGGCGGATGGGGCAGCCCGGTCAGGTCAGCCAGCGTGTTGAAGTACTGGGCCATGGTGCCGGGGGTACCGTCGGCCACGTTGTAGGCCAGTCCGCTGTGCCCATGGTCCATGGCGGCCAGGCAGGCGCTCACCAGGTCATCCACGTGGATCCGGTTGCTGAACGGGGCCTCGTCGGCGCGGATCATGGGCGCGCCCTGGCGCAGTCTTTCCAGGGGAAGGCGGCCGGGCCCATAAATGCCCGCCACCCGCAGGATGATGGCCTCGCCGCCGGTACTCTGAGCCCAGCTGGTCAGCTGCTGCTCGGCATCGGCGCGGCGCCGGGCGCGGTCGGTAGTGGGATTCAGGGGACGCTGCTCGGCCACCCAGTCGCCCTGACAGTCCCCGTAAACTCCGGTGGTGCCGGTGTAGACGATGCGCGGGTGCAGGTCCTGTTCCGTGAGCTGGAGGAGGACGCGCGCCAGGCGGGGGTCGGTCGATCCTTCGCCGGGAGGTGGGGCGAAGTAGAAGATTTGTTGATGGCCCGCCAGAGGCAGGGCGGTGTCGGGGCTGTCCAGGTCGGCCACGATGGGCTCGACGCCCAGAACGCGCAGCACCTGAGCACTGGGTTCGGTGGCCACGGTGCCGGTGATCTTTTGGTTGTTGGTGAGCAGGCGGGCAGCCAGGCGGCGCCCCGTGTATCCACAGCCGATGATGAGCAATGCCATTTCCTTTCTTGAATATTCCGCCACCCCGAAATGATAGACGAATCGTCCAGGCTCGGCTTCCCCGGACCCGTCAATCGTGCTAGTTTTGCGTTCACCGCAAGGAGCATAACATGGAACAGATTCTGAATCCCGCCGAGCAACCCTGGTGGGGCCCCTTCGATTTCGGCATGGATGAAACGAGACTGTGGCGTCTGGGTTCGCTGGAACTGTGGGTTTCCCGGTTCAGCTCGGAGGTCCGGGTGACCTCACGTGGTCTTTCCCAGGAGGATGAAGGTCCGCTGTGTGCAGGGGAGCTGGTCGCGTTGCCGGACCCCACGGACCATGAAGACCTTGCGGTCGTGCGCTACGGGGTGCGGGAATCGGACAAGCGACTTCAGATCATGCCGGCAACGGCCGATCGGGCGGTGGTGGTCAAATCCGAAAAAACCTTCATCGTGCCGCCTGGTGGGGCCATCTCCGCCTTCGTCAGTTCTCCTCTCTGGGTGCGGGTCGATCTGGACGATCCCGTGCGCCCCATGTATGCCCAGCCCACGAACCGGCCCAGCGACACCTGGTTTGGCCCTTCGACCATCGAAGGGGAGCTGTGCTACGCCATCCGCACCAGTGTCCGGTTCAACCTGGAGAATCTTCCGGTGCGCCCCCATCGGGCCATCTCGGTGGTGCGCATCCTGAACCACGGGACCACCCCTTTGCCGCTGGAACGCTTGCGGATTCCTCTGCCCTTGCTGTCCCTTTTTGCCGGAAATAACGGGCGGGTGTGGACCGAGGCCATCACCCTGGAACGGAACCAGGACGACAACCTGGCGGACATCAAGCTGGGCCATGCCGCACCCACGGAGGCCGGCCCCTGCACCCTGATCGCGCCACCGCGCGCCACCATGGACAAACGCGATCCCATCCGGACCTTCACCGGTCTGCTGGGCTTGAGAAAGAGCAAAGAAGGTTATGAGCGGATTGCTGAATAGCCTGGGCCTGGATGGCCTGATGTCCGTGGAACAGTTCACGAACATCCTGCGTGCTTTGCTGGTCCTGGTGGTGGGGATTTTCCTGGCCCGGCTGGCCGGGGCGGCGGTCAGCCGCGCCATCGGCAAGCGGCTGGGCAAGCAGGAGTCGATGATCACCCGGCGCTTTGTATTTTACGGCCTGACCATGCTGCTGATCGCCAGCACCTTGCACCAGCTGGGCTTCAAGCTGAGTGTCCTGCTGGGTGCGGCCGGCGTGTTGACCGTGGCGGTGGGTTTCGCCTCCCAGACCTCGGCTTCCAACCTGATCAGCGGGCTTTTTCTCATCGCCGAGCGACCCTTCGTGGTGGGCGACATCATCACCGTGGAGGGCGTGACCGGCGAGGTTCTCTCGGTCGACCTGCTGTCGGTCAAGCTGCGGACCTTCGACAACCTCTACGTGCGGGTGCCCAACGAGTCGATCATCAAGACCAAGATCACCAACCTGACCCACTTTCCCCTGCGCCGGGCGGACATCCAGGTGGGGGTGGCCTACAAGGAAGACCTGCCGACGGTCAAGAGGGTCTTGCAGGAAGTGGCGCAGGCCAATCCCCTGTGCCTCGAAGAGCCTGCCCCCCTGTTCATCTTCAAGGGGTACGGCAGCTCGGCGCTGGAGATGCAGTTCTCGGTCTGGGCGGTGCGGGAAAATTTCCTCGATTTGCGCAACTCCATTCAGCTGGAAATCAAGGCGGCCTTCGATCGCGAGGGTATCGAAATTCCTTTCCCGCATGTGTCGCTGTACACGGGGTCGGTCACCGATCCGTTTCCGGTGGAGGTGGTGGAAAGGCGTGGGGAGCAAGGTTGAGGGAGCGGTTTTCCAACTAGTTGGAAAACCCGGACCACGGGAGATCGCATGCTGAAAAGTTTTTCAATTTTCATGCTGGCCGTCCTGGTCTTGCCCGGCTGCACCTCGTACCAACCCGCTGTGATGTCAGGCGGGGCTTCACTGACCGAAGAAAATGCCACCTGGCGCCTGGTGGTGGAGGTGGGGGACCAAGTCCGCATGACCACGACCGCGGGCCAGGTGGTCTCGGGAGAAGTGATCTCCCTGTCCGGCACCGAGGTTGTTCTCGGCAAGCTGGGCAACTATGGTCCGGAGGAATTGAATCTGCCTCTTTCCGAGATCCAGTATGTCGAGGTGGAAAAGGTGGCGGGCCCCATGGGTTTCCTGGGGGGAACCGTGGCGGTGGTTTTGATTGTCGCCGGCAGTCTGGTGTTTTTCATTGGCCTGACCGGGGGCATCGGGAGTTAGCTTTTTTTGAGGTTCTCATGCAATTTTCCACCAAGCGCGCGTTCAAGGGATCTTCAACGGCCGCCTTCTCCACCATTGAATCGATTCTTCTGCCGAACAACGTTCGCATAGTCCATTCGGGATCATCGAGACTGGAGCTGGCTGGTTCTGGGTCCCTTGATGGGCCTCTGGATTCGCCGCCGGACCATTCAGGCACTGGAAGACATGCTGGAAAGTGCGGTCGCCTGCGCAGGCCGTGAACAAATTTCCAACTAGTTGGAAAACCCCTTACCCCTCCGAAAACGCCTCCACCACCCCCACGGTGGTCAGGTTGACCACATCTTCCACCGACGAACCGTACTGCAGAACATGCACCGGGAGCCGCGTGCCCATGAGCAGCGGGCCAATGGGCACGGCCTCGGCCATGTAGCTGAGCGCCTGCATGGCCAGGTTGCCCGATTGCAGGTCGGGGAAGATCAGCACGTTGGCATCGCCGGTCAATCGTGCAAAGGGGAACACGTGGTCGCGCAGGCGCTCGTTGCGGGCGGTCGAGAGCTGCATCTCGCCCTCGATTTCCAGGTCGGGCGCACGGTCGCGGGCAATTTCAAGGGCTTCCTGGACCCGGCGCGCGTTGGGATGGCGCGTGCTGCCGAAGTTGCTGAACGACAGCATGGCCACCCGTGGCTCCAGGCCCAGAGCGCGGGCCTTGGTGGCGGCCAGTAGAGCGGTTTCGGCCAGCTGCTCGGCCGTGGGGTCGATGTTGACGGCGCAATCGCCCAGGACCACCAGGTCGTTGGGCATGAGCACCAGATGGTGGCTGGACACGCGTTTGACGCCGGGGGCCGGCCCCACGATTTCCAGCAACGTGAGCAACGATTCGGTGAAGTGGGTCGAGTAACCGGCGATCATCATGTCGGCGCTGCCGGTGTGGACCATCATGGCCCCGAAGAAATCGGGCTGACGCAGCTTCTCGTGGGCGGTGGCGCGAATGACGCCGTGCCGCTGCCGCAGCTGGAAGTACTCCTCGCAGTAGGCCTCGAAGCTGGGGCTGCGTGCGGGGTCCACCAGGGTGGCCCCGCTCAGGTCGAAGCCCAGGCCCGAAAGCTTCTCGCGAATGGCTTCCTCGTTGCCCAGCAAGATGGGCTTGGCAATGCCCTCGTCCAGGATCTGGCTGCAAGCCCGCAGCACGGTCTCGTTGGTGCCCTCGGTGAACACCACCCGCTTCTCTTGCTGGTGAGCGCGCATCAAGAGCTCGCGCATCTTCTCGCGCCCGGTGCCCAGCCGAACCGACAGGCGACCTTCGTAATCTTCCAGGCCGGTGGTCAGGTTGGCCCGACCCTCGGCAATGGCCATGCGCGCCACGGCGGCCGATTCGCGCAGGAAAATGCGCGGATCCAGCGGCTTGGGCAACAGGTACTGCGGCCCGAATGAAAACCGCTGACCGCCATAAGCCCGCTCCACCTCCTCGGGCACCTCTTCACGGGCCAGCTCGGCCAGCGATCGCGCAGCGGCCAGCAGCATGCCCTCGGTGATGCTGTTGGCCTGCACGTCCAGCGCGCCGCGGAAAATGTAGGGGAAACTCAGCACGTCCATGATGGCGTTGGGATACTGACCCAGGCCGGTGGCCACGATGGCATCTTGACGGCTGGCGCGCGCGGTTTCGTAGGCGATCTCCGGCTCGGGGGTGGCCATGGCAAAAACGATGGGAAAGCGCTCCATGGTGCGCACCATCTCCTGGGTGAGCACCCCCCCTGACGAGGCGCCCAGGAACACGTCGGCCCCCTTCAGGCCGGCCTCCATGGAGTGCGCCTTGTCCTTGCTGGCGAACTCCCGCTGGTACTGGTGCAGGTCGTCGCGGTCCTCGTGGATCAGGCCGTCCACGTCGTACATCAGACAGTTGCCCGGACCCACGCCCAGCCGCCGCAAAAGTCGTGCACAACCGATCCCCACGGTGCCGGCCCCGCAAATGACCACCTTCACGTCTTCCAGTTGCTTGTCGGCCAGTTCGAGGGCGTTGATCAACGCGGCGGCCGCCACCACCGCGGTGCTGTACAGGTTCTCGTGGAACACGGGAATGGCCACGGTGCGGCGCAGCTCGTCGTAGATCTGCAGGCCGTGCGGGGCCTGAATGTCCTTCAGGTTGATGGCGCCGAAGGTGGGTTCGAGCTGCTGCACGGTGGAGACGAATCCGTCCACATCGGTGGGGTTGAGCTCCAGGTCGAACACGTCGATGTCGGCCAGTCGCTTGAACAGGATGGCCATGCCTTCCTGCACCGGCTTGGCGGCGTGGGGGCCCACGTTGCCCAGGCCGGGAACGGCCGACCCATCGGTGAAAATGCCCACCAGATTGCCGCGCGAGGTGTAGCGGAAGACCTCGTTGACATCGCGACAGATTTCCTGGGCGGGGTAGGTGGCTCCGGGCAGGTAGGCCATGCGGAAGTCGCGTGGGGCCAGGCAGGATTTGGTGGGATTGACCTCGATCTTGCCCGGGCGCCCCTTGGCATGGTAGTCCAGGGAATCCTGTTTCCTGATCACGTCAATCTCCTTTGGCCTGCCGGCCGCCGGCCGGCTTCTGCAGGGGGTACTTTTCGCAAGTGAGGGCGTGCTCGGCCAGGATGGCGGTGATGGGCCGGGCTTGCAACAGCCAGAACCGGTCGCCCTCGATGGCGAACTCCAGGTCCAGCGGGTAGCCGTACACCGCCTCGAGGGCCAGGGCCTTGCGGGTCATCTCGCACAGCTCGGTGTACTCGATGGCCGGCCGCAAGCGCTGGTGATAAAGGGTGTCGACCAGGCGGGTGCCCTGGCCGCGGCGCTTGTCGAACACCATCTGTTGCGGCTTGTCGTTGGTCAGGTAGTTGAAGTGCACGGGGTCGCGGTCCGGTCCCTGATCCTTGACAACGGTGACCATGTCGGCAGCCACCAGCCCGGACACGATGCCCTCGCCCAGACCCAGCCCCACGCTGATGACCAGCTCGTTCAGGTCGCCCCCGGCCACGTTGACCGTTTGCATGACTCCGGAAACCCGGGCATCGACCATGCGCTGCACCACCACCCCGCCCACCGGTTGCCGGGCAATGTCCCCGGCCAGGGCGCGGGCGAACAGGGCGCGCTCGGTCCACATGCCGGCCCAGGTCAGCCGCAGATGCGCCAGAGTCGATGCCAGTCCCTGCACGTACAGGAAGGTGTCGTACACGCCGGCCTGCATGCTGGACTCGCTGTCCTCGTCACACGACGACGAACGCAAGGCCAGGAAGGCCGCCGTCTCGGCATCTCGGGTCAGGCGCTGGTGAGCGCGGGCAATGTCGTCGGCCAGACGGTCGGGGATAAGGGCGGTATCCCACAATTTTTCAATCAGATGGGACTTGGCCCCGCAGTCGGCGCCCGGCAGGGCCAGCACGGCGTCGATGGCCTGAGCCAGGGTGTAGCGCCCCGGCGGCAGATGCCGGGACACCGCCTGATCCGCAGCCAGGGGCTGGCGCAGCATCAGCCGGAAGGCCGTGTCGCTCAGGGCAAACCAGGGAGGTGTGGCTTCGGGGCCGGACAGTCGGTCCAGCTCGGCCAGATTGGCACCCTTCCAGCCCAGCAGGGGATGGGTTTCCAGTCCGCACTCGCCGGGCACCAGGATGTTTTTCCGGCGCAGCTTGGTCAGCGTGGCCTGCTGGGCAGCGTCCAGTTGCTCGGCCGCCGCCGCCACCTTGCGGGCCTCCTGGGGCGTGGCCGGTTTGACCTGGTGAAGCCGGGCCAGCCGACGCAGCCGGTGGCTGTCCAGGTGATCGGGCCGTCCCAGGCCCCTGGTCAGGTCCCGGGCCAGCGCGGTGATGCGCTTCCAGGCCGGTCCATCATCAGGAAGCACGCGCGCGGGCAACCCCATGTCGTCGGGCAGGCCGGCGCGGCCTTCCAGATCGCGGATCATCTCCAGGGAATCGGCCAGCTGCCGACTGCGCAAGCGCCAGCCCAGGATCTCGAACAGGAAGCCGGCCCCGGGGGTGAGGTGCTGCTCTCGGTCGCGCGCGCCACGACAGCTCTCGTCCAGTTGCTTGACCAGTTCCTGCAGGCGGGGGACCACCCGTTCACGCACGGCCAGGTTGGCCAGGATTTCACCCAGGAACTCGGCGCGCAGCGCAGTTCCCAGCTGCAAGGGACCCTGCCCCAGCACGATTTCCTCCACCGCCAGGTCGGCCACGGTGTCGCTGGTGATGCGGCCCAGGGCCTTCTTGATCTGGTGGCGTGCCCGCAGCAGCTGGGCCCGGCTTTCGAGGATCTGCTGGGGATCGCTCGTTTGCTGCCCCTGCGTCTGGGCGCGACCCAGGAGCTGAAATCCCTGCCACAGCACCAGGGTGTCCGGGTCCTGCCCCAGAATGCGCAGCACCTGCTGCTTGGTATCCAGGATGCACAGATCGCCCTCTTCCAGCCGGCCGGTGGTGTGGCTGGTGACGCTGCGGCGGCAAACTTGCAGCCCGGCAATGGATTGCTGCTCGGTGCGGTACAGGGTGGCCCGGAACACCAGGGCCGGAACATGGCCGCTTTCATCCCAGTCGGCCTCGACCACCAGGGCCGGCTTGCCAAACTGGATGGCCAGCAATGCGGCATGGCTCAGGACGGCCCCGCCGGTGCTGACGATGCCCGCGCTCTGCAACAGGTGCCGGCTGTCACTGGGACGTATTTCCCGGGCCACCAGGAGGCTGCCCACCAGGTCCTCGGGACGATGCCGCCCGGTGCCGAACAAGGCGCGTCCGGTGACACGACCGGGAGCAGCACCGATGCCTTCGAGGACATTGGCCGCCGTGGCCAGCCCCGTGGCGGGGCCCGGTCCAGGCAGGTGCGCCAGGCGGCGCAGTTCCTTGACCGCGGCCCTGGGATCGGGCTCCTGGATGTGGGGGCTGTCGCCCACGTAGTTGGCGCTACGGAGCAGGGACCACAGCCGCTCGGCGTCGGTGGCCGCGTTGGTGCACCAGGCCGCACGGGGGTGACTGCGGGTGCGCAACAGCCGGTCCTCGTAGGTGTACACCCCCAGGCGGATGACCCCGTGCTCATCGCGCGCCGCATAGATGCGCACCTCGCCCCCGCGCAGGGTCAACCGCCCGCGCTCGATGCGCAAGGCGCCCACGTAGCCGGTGGCCTGCAGGGGGACAAACTTCTCCAGGTGGGCCACCACCGGGGCCATGGTCACCGCCTCGGCCAGGATGGTGTGGGCGGCCGGTGATCGACCTCCCAGCTGGCGCGCAAAGAAGGCGGTTTCATGCTCTTGCTGGCACAGGCGCGGATCGCAGGGCTCAAGTTTTCCCTTGTTCACGATAATCTGCCCCGACCGGACCCGGCGCCGCACCGGTTCGAGGATGTGGCGATGCACGGTCCTCAACGGCAGAGGCCCGGCCAGCTCACGGGCTTCGGTGGTGGGCGTGGGCAGGCCCAGGCGCTGGCCCTGTTCCAGGAAACGGTCCCACAGGTCGGGGGGCGTTTCGCCCTGCCAGATGTCGCAATAATGGCCCTGGCCCGACCAGGGAATCTCCACTTCGCCCTCGGGTCCCAGCTTGCGTTGCAATAGAATCTGACGGCGGCTGGCGGTCATGATGCTGTTCACGGGAAACAGGCCCGACCGCGCAAACCGCTCTGCCCAGGCATTGATCACCGTCTGCTTCAACCCGCCGGGCAGCTGCAGCGAGCCCACCACCCAGTCCACATCCATCAAGAACGGAGTGAAACGCAGCAGGGCTGCCACCTTGTCCTGCAGGTCGGCCAGGTTGTGGGAACGTTCCTTGTCGTAGCGCACGAACAGCCGGGTGCCTTCCACCCGCACCTCCAGCTCCATGGCCCGATAGAACTGACAAATGGCGTCCAGCTCGAGGTTGGGGTGGATGCCCGTCTCGTAGCTGCTGACCCCGTAGTACTCCAGGTCGAGCATGCCGCCGCGCTGGGGGGGCGAAAAGTCCACGCGCAGGAAGGCCGGGTGATTGCGGAAGGTCACGTAGTAGTGAACCTCGTTGCCGAAGATGAACACATCCAGCCCGGGAAAGCTGGTGGTGCCGTGCAGCAGCTGCCAGCTCAGGCCATCGGCGGCCAGGCGCACGGGATAGGGCAACCAAGGGTGATCAAGGGGTTCGGGGGCGGGCTCCAGCTCCACGTAGCGCAATGAGGGGCCGGCCACCGGTTCACCCATCGCCGGAATCAGCAGCAGATCCACCGTGCAGTTGGGAGCGTCACCGGTGCCCACCAGATCGAACCCCAGCTTCAGACCCTTCTGGTGCAGCAGGCGCTTCAGACCGTGAACGGTGCGCACCTCGCCCAGGTTGGCCGGATCTTCGAAGGCCATCACCAGCCGCACCAGGTCGGCCGACAGGTTCTCGTGCGGTTTCTGTTGCTTCAGCTTGCCGCGGGTGTCATCGCGCAGCTTTTGCCACACATCGGGCAGGATCTGGTACTCCTGGTGCGTGTCGGCAAACAGATGGGTGAACTCGGTCACCACCTGCTCCATCAGATCGAGAATGCGCACGATCTTGGGCCGGGTGCAGGGCGCCGTTTCCAGCATCTCGCTCAGCAGCTCGGCGTGGGTGATGTTGATGCGCCGAAACCGGTCCACCTTCTCGTCGGCCGCGGCCGGCCCGTTGCTGGCCCGCGCACTGCCCTTGGCCTGCACCAGGTGGCAGGTGGCCTTGAGGTCGGGGGCCGGGTCGGTGGCAAACAGCGCCGTCTCCTCGGGCCGCACGAACAGAGGAGCGGTCCCTTCCCATTCCAGCTGGGCCTGCTCCTCGATACGCAACCCCTGGTTGACCCGCGCCCATCCCAGGTGCGCCACCACTTGCCGAACCAGCTGAGCGCCGTGTTGCTGCCCGGCCAGCTCGAACTCGTCCAGGACGGTGTCGGCCATGGCGCCGCTTCCGGTCAAGCAGACCAGATCGGCGTGACGGGCCCGCGTGTAGTGCAGATAAGGGCCCAGGATGGTCCAGGCCCGCGTGCCCAGCACCTGCCGGCACAACGCCGGCGTGGGCAATTTCTCATCCAGGTCGAGCAGGCGGGCGGCCAGCTCGCGCAGGTCCGGGTCCGAAGTCCCGGCCAGCAGATGATGCAGTCCCTTGGTCCCGGGCTTTCCATGGTGCCGATCGATGGTGCGCTTCAGCTGGCGCAGCAGGTCGGGATCGTCGAAGGGGCCATCTTCTTGCCGGGAAAGCCGGGCCATGGTGGCCAGAAAGGTCGCATCGCACGGCAGATGGCCCTGGTGAACCTGGATCAGCGCCAGGTCGATGCCCCGGGCAGCCAGATCCGGATCCTCGGCCGTGGCCATGGTTTTCAGCAGAGGCCAGGGATTTTTCAGCAGGGGCAAAATGTGGGTGAGCAGATCGATCAGGTCGGGGTTGTCAGCCGCGTCGGTTTCTTGCAGCAGGGTGATCAGCTGCGCGGCGATTTTTTCCACTTGCCGGGCATTCGCCGGGGAGGCCAGGTCTTGGATCTGGGCACAGGCCTGGCGGATTTCGTCCTTGTCCGGCGTGATCAGATCAAGCTGTTCTGCCAGGACGGCGAACGCAATGGCCAGCATCGAGTTGTCTTTTTTGAGCGCCAGGGCGGCACCTCGGTGAAAAGCGGAGATGTGTTCTTGTCAAAACTTTAACACGCAACCCCGCAAGATCAAACAAAACCTCGGGCTCCCACCTCGGAAAATTAAAGGGGAGATTCTCCCGTGTGCCCAAACAACTCCCGGAACGATGTCTTGTTTTTGAGTTTGCCCCTGGAGTTCATCATGAAAATCATGCTTCTGCTGAAGTGATATGACATGGCCCAACAAAAACCACAGACGCGCCTGGACCCGCAACGGTCGAGGGGCCTATACTGGAGAAAAACCGTCGCTTACGACATTGAGCGGCCGCACGTTTCCCTTCCCGGTAAAGGCCACATGGACCACGGCAAACCCATACCCGAACCTCTGGACGCCACCGGGCTTATCCAGTTGCGGCAGCGATTCAGCGAGATCGCCGCACGCCGTGTGCCCGAAAGTGCGGTGGACGATGTGGTGCAGGACGCCCTGGGGATTGTCCTGGCCAAGGGGGGCACACAGCCGGATTTACGCTGGAGCTTTGCCGTGCTGCGCAACGTGATTGGCAACTTTTACCAGAAGCGTCGGCACCATGACAGCCTGGAGGCGGTGGAGGTGGCAGACGATCGTCCCGATGCCCTGGCCGCCCTGACCACAGACGAGCGGCATCGCACCATCCGCACGGCGGTGGACGAGCTGCGACTGGAGCGGCCCGATTGCGCCGCCTGGCTGTGGTCGCTGGCCCAGGGGACCAAGGCGGGAGAACTGGCCGCGCGCGCCCAGCTGGACCGGGACCCTTTTTACCGGAAAATCTATCGCTGCCGGCAACAGCTGGCGGCCATACTCCACCGCATGGGGGTGACCGCGTGAACAATCCGAACGAGCCCAGGCTGGCCGGATGGCTGGCCCAGGAAAGGCCGGTCGATCCCGCGCTGGATCAGGAAATCCTGGCCGATCCCGACCTGGCCGAGGAGGCCTACGCGGCACTGGCGCTGGATGCGGAGCTGAAAGATGTGGCGATGGAGGCGGCTCCGGCGGCCCGACGTCCCCGCTGGGTCTGGCCCACTGGGCTGGTGGCGGCGGTCCTGGCGCTGGCTGTCATCTTGCCGCAGTTCCAGAACCGGGAGGACACGCTGCCCTTGCGGTTGCGCAGCGGGGGAGACATCGACGGGGCGGTGGGGATCGCTCCGGTGGGTGAGCTGGACCAGTTCCCGCGCACCTTCACCTGGCACCCGGCCAGTGGGGCGGACGGCGCCCGCTACCGCTGGGAGCTTTACGACAGCGACGCGCGCCGCCGTGGGGTGGCGGTGGTGGCGGACACGGTGCTGACGCGCCCGCCCCTGGAAACCCCGCCCGACAGTCTGGGCACCTGGCGCTGGTTCGTGGTGAAGCTGCTGCCCGACGGTCGAGAAGGCGCCACGGGCAAGGCCGTGACCTTCCAGGTGAAGGCAGGGCCATGAAGCGCGTTTTGATGATGGCCGGCCTCCTGTTGATCGCGGTCCCGGTGTCCGCCGAGCCCGAGAACGCGGTGGCGAGCCGGGCCCGTCAAATCATGGACGACGGTGCCCTGGAACTGCCGATCCAGGGCCAGCTGCTGGCCCAGTATGCGGACAGTCTGCGTCATCTCGATGTGGTGCTGGCTGCGAAGTGCCTGGAGCGGGGGGGCATTGCTGCCTTCCGTGCCAACCAGCTGGACTCGGCGCTGGCTCGGTGGCAGCGCGGCGTCTCCTGGGCCAGGCAAGCCGGGGAAAACCAGGCCGAATCATCCCTGCTGAATGCGCTGGCCATCGGCCACACCGCCCGTGGTGACGTGGAAACCGCGCTGCCGGTGTACGACCGGGCCCTTGAACTGCGCGAGGCCTTGGCCGACACGGCGGGGCTGGCCCGCACCTGGGGCAACCTGGCCCAGGCCTATGCCAACATGAGGCGCACATCCGAAGCTCTGGCCGCTACCGTGGAGGCGGAAAAGTGGCTGGCCCTGGCTGACAACACCACCGGCCGCATCGCCAACAGCCTGCGCAAAGGGCAAATGTTGCGGGCCATGGGGCGGCTGGACGAGGCGCTGTTTCAGAACCGGGAAACGGTGGACCTGGCCGGGCGAAAGGGCGATCAGAACGCCCAGGGTCTGGCCGCGCTGGAGCTGGGTGAGGTGTTGCTGGATCTGGAGCGCCCCCGGGAAGCCCTGCCCCGACTGGAAGAGGCCCTGGACCTGTTTCAGGCCAGCCGTGACGATTTTCAGGCCATGTTTGCCGAGCAATCCATCATTGCGAGCTTGTTGATGTCCGATCAAGCCGACCAGGCTCTGGCGCGGGTGCGCCAGGTCATTCCGGTGGCCGAGGAGGCCGGGCAAGTTCCCCTGCTGACGGTGCTGCGCCGGATGGAAGGACAGGCCTTGTTCCATTTGGGGCAAATCGCCTCGGCGGAGGTGGCCCTGGAGCAGTCGCGTACGCTTTTCGAAAAGCGCTGGCAAGATCTGGAAGACGGGCGCAGCAGGGCGGGGATTTTCACCGCCAGCGGCGATGTCTATGCGGCGCTGGCCCGGCTGCAGCTTTCCACCGGAAGGGTGGAGGAAGCGTTCTTGACGGTGGAGAGGGGACGGGCGCCGGGGTTCCTGGCACGGGTGGGCGGCCGGCTGGCTTCCGTGGAGCAGCTCCAGGCCGAGCTGCGGCGCACCGCGTCGGCCCTGATCCTGTTCAACGATCCCGGCTGGGACCCCCTGGTGGCCTTCGTGCTGGATGGTCGCCAGTTGCGTTATGTGGAACTGGGGAACCCGGGGCCCATGGCCAGCGATGCGCGAGCCGCCCTGGGACTGCTGGCGGCGGGGGAAAGCCTGGAAACCTGTGGCCCGGCCCTGGAACGGCTGGAAACCCGCCTGGCCCGGCCCTTGATGCTGCTGCTGGATGATCAGGTGAAGCGGCTGGCCGTGGTGCCGCCCTCGTTCCTGTCCGGGTTTCCACTGGGCCTCCTGAGTGGTCAGGACACGCGGCCCTGGTCCTATTTGCCCAGCGCCTCGGCCCTGCTCTTCCTGGGGGAGCGCGCGGCCCCGACCGGTGGAGTGCTGGCTCTGGCCGATCCGGAATCACCGGCATCTTCTGCATCTCCGGATCCCTTGACCGGCCGCCTGCCGGTTTCCACCGCACGGGCTCAGGCTGGTGTGCCCTTGCCCCAGGCGCGGGCCGAGATCGACGCTGTGGCGGAGCGCCCGGCCGATCAGCGGGTGGGAAGTCAGGCCACCGGCGCGGCCTTGAGGATTGCGCTCCAGGGCCCACTGGCCGTCCTGCATCTGGCCACCCATGCGGTGGTCGATCCTGTCGATGGCGGGCGTTCGGCCGTGGTGCTGGCCGGAGCCGAGGGTGTGGACGCGGTGACGGCCCAGGAAATAGCCGCCTTCGACTTTGCGGGCGACCTGGTGGTACTCAGCGGCTGCAGCACCTTCGGGCAACACCGGGTGCTGGGCGAAGGCTGGTTCGGGTTGCCCCGTTCGTTTCTGGCGGCGGGGGCGCGGTCGGTGGTCTCCACTCTGTGGGATGTGGACGACACCGGCGCCCGCATTTTCGTGACTGCTTTCTACGCGGCATTGCGGGCCGGCAGCCCTCGAGATGAGGCGTTGCTGAGGGCCCGGCAGGTGTGCCGCGATGAGGGTCTGCCGCCACGAGACTGGGCGGCGTTCGTGCTCTCGGGCGTGGGGGCCGATCGGGTGGAAAGTCTGGCCACGGCGCCCATCTCACCCAACTTCAGACCGCCTGGCCTGTTGCTGCTGGTCCTGAGCCTGGTGCTGGCCGTGATTCTGCTGGTGGCTTTTGGATTGCCGCGCCGGCGATAGGTTTTTCCAACCAGTTGGAAAACTAAACCGCCCGTTGCTTCTTCAATGCCCCGGCCATGAACTCCACCGCCAGCTCCACCGTTTCGGGACGCCGCACCAGTCGGTGATGGCCGTGGCCGTGGGTGACGATCAACCGAGAGCCAGGCCAGTGCCGCACCAGCTGGTGGCCCTCGCTCAGGTCCACCTCCTTGTCGGTGTCGTCGTGCACCACCAGCAGGTTGGCCGTCATCTGGGGGCCGTAGACCGGGGCGCGCATCTGATCGAAGGGTATGCCGTACAGCTTTTCGAGATGCTTCTGGGCGTGGGTGGCGATGCCCGGGCGAAATCCCAGGTACGCGCCGGCCTGCTGCAGATACAGGGGCAGGTTTTCCGGGGGCGCCAGGTACAGGGCGCGTTCGATAAGCAGGCCCTCGAACATGGCCATGGTGACCCCGGCCGTGCCCAGCGAATGGGAAATCACGCCGTGCACCGGCCCGGTCTGCTCGGATACCAGCCGCACCGCCCGCGCAAACATGGGCAACGCCGCCAGCTTGCCGCCGGCCTGGCCATGGGCGGGAAGATCAAAGGTTACCACCCTGAAGCCCGCCTTCACCAGCGGCTCGGCCATGACCGCCAGCTGCGCGCCGCGCCCCGACCAGCCGTGCACCAGCATCACGGTAGGACCCGTGCCCCAGGACCAGACGGGCAGAGAAATTTTCTCATCGTAGGTGACCAGGGAAAAGGTGGACCCTTCCAGCCACTCCAGCTCGCGCGGGGGAATGGGGCGCTTCTGGGGGGTGCAGAACAGAGTGGCCAGCCAGCGTCCGGCCAGGGGGGGCGCCAGCACCGAGGCCATGGGCGCCAGGGTTTGAATTGTACGAACGATCGTGCTTTTACTTGCCATGAGCTGTCCTGAGTTTCCTGGTTTCGTGTGTCATGTGGTGGTCTGGGCCCGGGCGATGAGCCCCTGGAAGGCCTGGCGGGTGCGGAGTTCCGCATCGTCGCGTTGCAGCAGACGGAAATAGTTGTGGTGTCCCAGAATGATGCCCCAGTACTCGAAGGCGTACTGCTCGGGGTCGAGGTCGGGACGGAAATGGCCCTCGTCCATGCTGAACCGGGCGGCTCGGGCCACCATGGCCAGCATGTTGCCGATGTGCCTGGCCAGGGCATCGCGCACGGGACCGGGCTGATCGTCGAATTCGCTGGCCGCCGCGATGAACGGGCAGCCGCCGGGCAACTTGACCGCACCCCATTCCAGCCAGTTGTGGAACATGGCCTCGATGCGGGGCAACCCCCGGGATTGCCTGAAGGCCGGCACCAGGATGCTGTGGGTGAACTGATCGGCCGCGGCTTCCAGCACGGCACACTGCAGGTTTTCCTTGGACTGGAAGTGGGCGTACAGGCCGCTCTTGGACAGGCCCGCCCTGCGGGCCAGCTGGCCGATGGTCAGCCCCTGCAGACCCACCTCGCTGCACAGGTCGATGGCCTGGTCGAGAATGGCGTTGCGGGTTTCGTGGCCCTTGGTCATGGCGTGTCCCGGGGTCAGGGTGAATGTGCTGCTCGAAGAATAGAACGACCGTTCTTTTTTGGCAAGGCTAATGTTCCCAAATTCTCTCCCCTTTGCTGTTGAATACGTGATACCATTTGAGTCGGAGATGAGTCATCAGCAAGTGTTCTGAGGATCTGGAGGGAATATCATGCGGTTTTTTCGCCTGGTTTTTGTTCTCATCATGCTCTTGATTCCCGCCGCCGCCCTGGCCGGCGCCGGAGTCAGCGCGTGGTGTGATGGCGGGGACATCGCCATCAGCGTGGCCCTTTTCAACGATGAGTTTCCGGCCGAGTGGACCGGCTTCGTGGTACAGCGCAGCCAGGTGGGCGTGTGTGGCACCGAGACCATCATCACGGACGAGCCCCTGCCCGTGCCCACCGAGATGTGGACCGAGGTGTTCCACAGCCTGACCGACAGCTACGTGGACGAGGGCGTGTACCAGGTGTACCAGATCTTCGCAACCAACGCGGCGGGCGATCTGCTGCCGGTGTGGGGCATGGGCACGCCCGGGACGTACGACTTCGCCGCCTGCGGGGAAGCTCTGGCCACACGGGGTTTCGTCACCGTGGAAAGCTTCGAGTACTTCGAGATGACCATCACCGAGTGCCCGGACAACTGCTGGCTGGGCTGCGGCGGGCAAGGCTACATGAACGTGCCGCCCGAGATGTTCAACGAGCTGCTGCCTTACGTGGCCGATCAAATTCCCGTGGACCTGTACGGGGTGCTCGACTATCAGGGCATGCCGGTGATGTATTGCCCCTGGGAGATCACGCGATTCGAACCTTCGCCCAATGGTGTCTGCGGCCCTGTTCCGGCCGAAAAGCGCACCTGGGATGGGGTGAAATCCTACTATCGTTGACAGAAGCGGAGGGAGACCGTGATGTGGCGTCGTATTCTGCTTGTTGGCCTGGTCCTGTGTATTGTTGGTCTCGCAGTCCTGATACCAGGGTTGGATCCATCTGAATCACCCGATGCCGCAAGCAAACCCCTCAGCGGCCCCGGCTGGCAACGCGATTTCTTCGCGCGCTGGCACCATCCTTACGGGGCGGTGATGGACCACGAGGTTCAGCAGGCCATGCTGGACGAGGTGGCCAGGCTGCCCAGGGAAGACCCGAACAAGACCGTGACCCCCTGGGTGCAGGTGGGACCCGCGGGCATGGCCACGCCCGACGGCGCGCGCTATTCGGGCCGGGTGCTGGACCTCGATGCCGTCAGCGGGCAGGGCACCACCATCGCCGCGGCCAGCGGCGGGCTGTGGCGGTACAACCTGTTCACACCGGAACCTCTGACCGATGACATCACCTCCCAGTGGACCAGCACCGTGGCGTACCATCCGGACAATCCCCAGATCATGATCGTGGGCACCGGCGAGTTCTGGATCCACGCGGGCACGGGCATCTGGAAGAGCACCAACGGGGGCCAGAGCTGGTATCAGGCCAGCTGCTATCCTGTTCCGGAAACCATTTTCCGGATCCGGTACAGCGGCGGCGGCACCTACCTGCATGCGGCCACCGAGAGCGGGTATTACCGCTCCATCGACGGCGGCGAAACCTGGGGCAAGCTTTATGACGGGGCCTTCACCGACCTGGCGGTCCAGCACCTGCCGGACGGCGACGAGGTGCTGTTTGCCACCATCTGGGGCGAAGGATTGTTTCGCAGCGATGACAACGGAAGAAACTGGAGCCTGGTGAACCACCAGTGGCTACCGACTGACGATTGCCGTCGCGGCGCCATTGCCGTGGCGAAGTCGAACCCCAGCTTCATTTACGTGGCCATGAGTCAGTACGTGGAAAACGGCGACAACGACTACTACGGCATGCTGGGCATCTGGCGTTCCACCGACGGGGGCGTGAACTGGTCGAATATCACGCCGCCCGAAAACTACATGGGTGGGCAGGCCTGGTACAACAACGTGATCTCGGTGTGCCCCACCAACGAGTATCTGGTCTATGCGGGCGGGGTCCGGCTCATTCGCTCGTACGGGGGTGGGGCCAACTGGGAGTACGTGAACGATCCCCACCTGCACGTGGACTACCACGCCATGCAGTGGCATGACAACGGGCAGTACTTCTGGATCGGCCACGACGGGGGCTGGTCGTTCTCGAACGACCAGGGCGCCACGTGGGATTCGGGCTCGAACCGCTTGCCCATCACCCAGTTCACCGAGATCGATGCCGGGGGCATCATGCTGAGCACGGCGGCCTATGTCGGGGGCAGTCAGGACAACTCCATCTGCCTGAGCAGAGACGGCGGTTCCAGCTGGGATTATCTGCTGGGCGGCGATGGCGGCGGCGTGGAGTTCGGCACGGGCGGGAACGACCTCTGGATTCGCCTGGGCGTATTCAGTGACGGGATGGATTTCCACAGCCTCCGCTCCCAGGACGGGGGCGTGAACTTCGTCGACACCAACGAGGGGCTGAACCCGTCGGGGACCTGGTATCCCGCCGTGCGTCGCAGTGGCGACGGGGTGATGTACACCCATTCGGGGGAAATGGTTTTCAGCCGAGAACCCAGTGGCCCAACCTGGGTCGAAGAATCGCCTCCGGGGGGATTCTCCTACAATGTGCGCCAACTCACGGTGACGCCGGTGGCCGGCCACGAGGTCATTTTCGCCTGCCTGGACACCTACGGCAGCAACAAGCTGGTGGCCAAGCAGGGCGGCCAGTGGTTCACCCGCAGTTCGGGTCTGCCAAGCGCAGCCCAGGTGCGCAAGGTGGTGCCCCACCCCACCGATTTCGCCACCTGCTACGCGCTGATCGACGGGTTGAACACCCCGGGCCAGAAGATCTTCAAGTCGGTGGAGCATGGCCAGAACTGGGTCAATATCACCGGCGATCTGCCCAACGTGCCCCTGGGTGATCTGGTGGTGCATGTGGACAACGACGACATCATGTACCTGGGCACCGGCGGCTACGGTTTTTTCCGGACTCAGGACGGCGGCCTGCACTGGCAGGCGTGGAACACGGGCATTCCTGCGGCGGTCATGGTGACCGAGATGAAGACCGTGGACATGCGCTACTTCCTGAACGGCGGCTACCACATCATGGCCGGGACCTACGGCCGCAGCATCTGGCGGCGGGACATCAAGCTGGACACCGTGTCGCCGGTGGAAGATGCGGTGCCGCGCCACCTGGTGATCGCCGATCATGGGGCGGCCCCCAACCCGTTCAACGCTCTGACCACCATCGACTTCGAGCTGGCCCAGGCGGCCCGGGTGAATGTGAATGTGTACGACGTGGCGGGGCGCCGGTTGGTGGAATTGCTGGCTGAAGAGCGTCAGCAGGGCACGCACCAGGTGACCTGGGATGGGCGGGATCGGGCCGGCTCGATGATGGCGTCGGGCAAGTATCTGGTGGTGATCAGGGCCGGCGGTGAGGCCGTGACGCAGAGCGTGGTGCTGGCGAAGTAGGGGCGAGTTTTTTGTTTGATCAATGGTGCACCAGAAGGGCGCGCGCGACCCACGCTGGTGCATCATTGGTTAAGCGGTGTTCGGCAGCTGCCCTTCAACATATAGACCATCTTTCTACAATCCGGTCATTCCAGAAATCCATTCCCTGACGTACCCTGGAGCCTTTTCAAGTACTATCATTTGCCGAGGGTTCTGCTGGTCTTTCTGGCCAGACCCTGGTGAGTTGATTGTTCTGGAGGACGGCTTGATGGCCCTGGATTACACCACGCTGGAACTGCTTCGCCAGAAACATCCGGCCTGGCGGCTTCTGCGCGCCCAGCATGCGCCGCTGGTGGCCAGCTTTCTTCACCGGGTGTTCATCGTGCCCAATGAACGGAATATTTCGCAAGCGGATCTGGTCGAGAGCCTGGAGGACGAACTTTTTGTTCAGCGCGAACAGCGAGGCGCCGAGACTTTTCCCGGGTCGGCGCAAAGCTATCTGAACGACTGGGCCGATAACGACAAGGGATGGCTGCGCAAGTTCTATCCGGCCGGGTCGGACGAACCGCATTTTGATCTGACCCCGGCCACCGAAAAAGCTCTGGCCTGGCTGGAAAGCTTGACCGAACGGGCCTTCGTGGGGACCGAGTCTCGCCTGCTCACCTTGTTTGATTTGCTGCGCCAGATGAGCGAGGGGAGCCAGACCGATCCCAAGATGAGGGTGGCCGAACTGCAAAAGCGCCGCAACGAAATCGATGCCGAAATGGCCCGCATCCTTGCAGGCGATATCCCGGTACTGGATGACACGGCCCTGAAAGACCGTTTCCAGCAATTTCTGCAGCTTGCGCGAGATCTTCTGACCGATTTTCGTGAGGTGGAACACAATTTTCGCGCCCTGGATCGGAAGGTGCGTGAACGGATTGCACTCTGGGAGGGAACCAAGGGAACCCTTCTGGAAGAAATCATGGGAGAGCGGGAAGCCATATCGGACTCGGATCAGGGACGGAGTTTCCGGGCCTTCTGGGATTTCTTGATGTCCCAGTCCAGACAGGATGAATTGAC
>JAZBOO010000399.1:0-2646 GCA_036351155.1 Candidatus Krumholzibacteriia bacterium
AGGATCTCACCGGTTCCGCCCAGCACCATGTTCTGGCCCAGCACGGCAAAGCCGAGGTCCATGTTCTGCCGGTCGGCATTGCCCAGGAAGAAACCCGAGTTGCCTTCGAGCTGCTGACCCAGGCCGTACTCCATGGTCACGCCTTCAGGCATCACGGCGCGCAGGTTCAGACCCTTGACGCTGTTGCTGGGGTCGAGCAACCCGAGCACCCAGGTGGTCTCGCCTTCGGGGTACCAGGTCAGCACCGGGGTTTCCGGGTCGCCGGTGGCGGCCTTGCCGGCGGCAAAGTTGTTGTAGCTACCGGCCAGCACCATCAGATCCAGGAACTGGACCTGGTTGTCGGTGGCAGGAACGCCACTGTTCAAGGGGCCGATGTCATAGATCGGGTCGTAGTTCGCGACATCATTCACCTCGTCCGAGCCATAGGCCATTGCGAAATCATTGATGTCCGGATAGGGCGCAATCACTCCGTCGCCATCGAAGTCGCCCAGCACGTAGTTGACGGCACGCCGCGGCCAGCTGGGCTGGGAAGCGCTGTAGTTCCCGGCCTCATCCACGGCGTAGATGAAGTAGAGGTAAGCCCCACGGGCCCACGGACTATCTTCGGTGTGGTCATAGGTCATCTGCCCCACGGGCACATTGCCCTCGACCAGGAAGAAGTCGCCATCAGCGGCCAGGATCTCAGGTGTCGGATCCCCACCAGCGCCGGGAGCCCAGAACGCATCGTCATACTCGGGATACACCGAGGTGCCGATCACGCCATGGGCCTCATCCCACAAGGCGGCCCAGACTTCGATCCGCGCCAGGTCGCCGGCGGCTGCGGCATCTGTCTCATCCCAGTCCAGGGTGACAAGCTCATGGCCCGATGTGATTGTCAGGCCGCCCAGGGCGGCAGGGGCCTCCGTGTCCAAAATAATGGTGTCACAGGGTTCTGAAGAGTTGCCGGTGTTGTCCGTGAACACGGCGCAAACTTCCTGCTCCCCTTGCACCGCATCCAGCGGGATGGGGTATTCCGTCGGGTAATCCACATAGTTCTCGGTTGCCACCGTCACACCATTGACCTTGAATTCGATGGTGTCGATGCCGTTGGGGTCCACCATTTCGTACTGAACCATGACATCCAACGAGGTGGCGTACACATCACCGTTGTTGATGACGAAGGTACCCGTGGGGCCTTCCGTGTCGATGTTCAACCAGATGTCTTCCTCCAGAGGAGCCGCTTCCACGTTGCCCACCGCGTCGATGGCAATGGAGTAGAAGTTGTAGAGCCCGTCTCCCTCGGGAGGAGTGAAGGAAATGGGGCTGGCCGTGAAGCCATCTTCATACTGGACGTAGGCTCCGCCATCGTACTGGTAGTACAGCCGGACCCGAGCCACGCCGCTGGTGGCGTCACCGCTGGTGAACTCGATGTCGACAGGAACCACCGTGATGAAGCCCGAGGGAGGCGCGATGATCATCGACTCGGGAGCCGAAGCGTCCTGGGTGGATTCGACCGGGGCCGAATCAACGCTCTCGTTGCCCAGCGCATCGCGGGCCTGCACCCAGTAGCCGTAAAGGACACCGTCGGTCAGACCGGTGAAGGTGTAACTCAGGCCGCTGATCCAACCTGAATCAGTTCCGTTGGTACAGTAGACCCTGTACTCCGCGGCGCCAGCCACCGCACTCCAGGAGACCGTGTTCTCTGTCCCCGGAGTGAACGGGTCTTCGAGCTCCATGACCGGAGCATCGGGGCCTTCGGTGTCCAGGATTGTTGTCACGCTGTCGGCCATGGGGTCCATCTCGGCATTCCCGGCGTTGTCCGTGGCCAGGGTGTAGAACACGACCTCGTATTCGCCAACACCGTAGCTTGAGATATCAAAGGGGATGGGGCTGGTCGTCCAGGTGGTGCCGTAGGTGTCAAAGGCGCTCCCATCGACACTGTAGTACAGCTGCACGTACTGCACACCGCTCATGTCGTCGCTGGCCGTCCAGGGCACGTCAATGACCAGGGAGCCGTAGGCGGGATCGAGCGGTCCGACCGCCGACTCGGGCGTCACCGCATCCTGAGTGCTGCACTCCTGGGCGGAGAGAGCACTCTCATTGCCCACCAGATCGCGAGCCTGCACCTCGTAGCAGTACTCGGTATTGTGAGCCAGACCGGTGAACGTGAACTCCAGGTCCGTAATCCAGCCGGAATCGGTCCCGTTGGAGCAGAAAACCCTGTAGTCCTCAGCATCGACCACGGCACTCCAAGACACCGTGTTGGTGGTCCCGGCCGTGTAAGTCGGCTCGGGGTTCAACACCGGGGCGTCGGGAGGCGTGCAATCGACCTCCAGGGTGGCGAACTGGCC
Source organism: Candidatus Krumholzibacteriia bacterium (assembly GCA_036351155.1). Classification (GTDB taxonomy): domain Bacteria; phylum Krumholzibacteriota; class Krumholzibacteriia; order LZORAL124-64-63; family LZORAL124-64-63; genus LZORAL124-64-63. The sequence goes on from JAZBOO010000399.1 coordinate 2,331, forward strand.
AAGGAAGCCCGTGTAGAGGTTGCTACCCCCACTATCGCTTTCCAGAAGGGTGATTCCGGTGATGTTCAATTCACCGGCGCCCGTGCCGTCGCCTTGCATGGTGATGGAGAAGAGATCCGCTTCGGTTTCGGCCGCAATGGGGTCGCCGGCCAGCGTGGCACCATCCACCGAGATCTGGTAAGGCCCGGTGCCGTCCACGCCGAAGATCGAGCCAGCCCAGTCCAGCTTGGTGATGCTGGCGTGCGGGTAACCGTCATTGTCATCGAAAACGAGGTAATCCCCCGCACCGTTTTCGATCTGAATGGTGAAGGCACTC
>JAZBOO010000400.1:0-6392 GCA_036351155.1 Candidatus Krumholzibacteriia bacterium
ATAGCTGCCGGTGCCCGTGTAGACGATGATGGGAATGCGATTGCCCTTCCGCTTGAGGGTGGCCAGGACCTCGAATCCGTCCACGCCGGGCATTTCCAGGTCCAGGATCACGCAGTCGACCGGTTCGGCAGCCAGGGTGGTGAGCCCGGCACTGCCCCCGGCCGCGGTCATGGTTTCGAAGCCGCCCAGGCGCTCCAGGTCGTAGGCGTACTGGTCGCGCATGGCGGCCACATCGTCGATGATCAGCACAACACTCATGACATTCCTGACACGGGAAAGGAAAGGGTGAAGGTGGTGCCCTGGCCCACCTGGCTGGCCACGCGCACCTGGGCGCCGCAGTCGGCGGCCAGCCGCCGCACGTTGCTCAGGCCCAGGCCGGTGCCCTGACTGCGGGTGGTGAAGAAGTCCTGGAAAATGTCTGCCAGGTTCTCCTCGGCAATACCCTCGCCGGTGTCGGACACCTCGACCATGATGCGCGTTTCCTCCAGCAGAGGATCCTCTTCCAGGAATCCGTTGACGGAGATGGTGCCCTGCCCACCGGGCAAGCTTTCCAGGGCGTTGCGGACCAGGTTGTCGAAGATGCGGCGCAAGCTCACGGGGTCGGCCATGACCGCGGGCAGGTTGGTGCCCAGCTTGTTCTCCAGGGCCACGCCCTCGGCCGCCTGCAAGGCCAGCAGTGACTGGTCCACGATCTCGGCCAGACGGCAGGGCTGCACGTTGCGTGAGGGGCTGAGTCGAGCGTAGTGGGCCGCCAGATCTTCCAGGTAGCCCAGGCCTTCATCCAGGGTCTTGCGACGCTGGCCGAAGACCTCACCCAGTTGCTGGGGGTCAGATTCCGCCACCTCGCCCAGGTGGCGCAGGACGTGGCGCAGCGGGGTCAGACCGTTGCGAATATCGTGATTCACCTGACGCGCCACCTCGCCCAGGGTGGCCTTGTGTTCGGCGGCGCGCAGCCGGCCCACGCTGTCGCGCAGGCGGGAGGTCATGCGGCCCAGCAGCCGGGTCAGGTGACCCACTTCGTCCCGCCGCGTGGAAGTGAACCGGGCATCCAGATTGTCCAGGTCCAGCTGCTCGGTCTGGACGGCCAGGTGGCGCAAAGGACGGCTGATGCGCTGGGAAAAGAAGAACGCCATGGCCACCGAGACGGCCATGGCCACCGCCAGCACCCAGGCCAGGCGCACATTCAATCCGTGCAGGAGGCCGCGCATGAAGCCCTGATCGTGGACCACCAGCAGCAGGGCCGAGCCGTGCCCCTCGGCGGTGATCAAGGGCAGCTCGGCCGAGCGGACGATCAAGCCCTCGCGCTGGAGCCGCATGGCGATCTCTTCGGCACGGGTGTCCGGGCCAAAGCGGGCTGCCAGTTCCAGGTCCGAGGCCACCGCACCGCCGGGCCAGTGAATCATGACACCCAGGTCGGGATCCCGTCCCAGGCTACGCAGGTGCGCGGCATCGAGGCTGAGGCCGGCGGTCAGGTGGTAGGTGCCCCCACCGAGTTCCACGGTGCGGGTCCGGACCAGGGCCAGGAAGGGACCTTCAGGGGAGCGGGCGGGCACCAGGGCCTGGCCCGAGGTGACGTGAGACAGCAGGCGGGGCAGGGTGGGCTCATCCAGGCCGAACGCGCCCCGGAAATGGCCCGAGCTGAGGACCTTGCCCTGGGCGTCCTGGATCAGCAGCAGATCCAGATCCATCAGCGACATGGCACGTGCCGCGTAGTCGATGGTGTAGTCCATCAGATCCGGCCTTTGCCCGGAGATGGCCAGACGAAAGCGGTTGTCCTCGCGCAATTGCTCGGCCAGGGCATCAAGCAGGGTCACCAGGTGGGTGCTTTGCCGGTCCAGGTCCTGGCGGGTCAGACGGATCTGGTCCTCGACCCGGCGGGTGTCCAGCTCGGCAAAGCGGCGCCCGACGTTGTCGCGCACCAGCCACATGACCAGAACCAGGGGCAGGACGGTCAGCAGGATGGAAGCGATGAGGATCTGTCCCCGCAACCTCATGGCAGGACCCTGGCGGCCGGTGGGGGAGCGGCGGCGGTTTCCCGGCCAAGGCCCAGTCCGTGGAGCAACGGAGTGCCGTCGTAGGCCAGGGTCCAGCCGGCCAGACCACGGCGGACAACCAGCCAGGGACGAGTCACGGCCAGGGGCTGGACGTGGGTGCGCAGCTGCTGCAAGGGGTCGATGTCGGCCAGCCGCTGGTTGCGGGCTGCAGCCACGATCGACTCTCCGCCCAGGGGCTGCCCGGTCCCCAGTCCCAGCTCCTGTAGCCAGGCGGCCTTGCCCATCAGCATGGCGGCTTGCAGGCAGCGCGAAGCAAAGGCCTGATCCAGGCGCACCAGGTGGGCTCCAGCCATCTGCCATTCCAGGGAAAAGGCCGCGGCGGGGGCTTCCAGTGACACCAGGCGCGCCTGGTCATCAGCCAGGGCCATCAGCCGGTGGGCCATCTCCTGGGCGACGTGATCATCGGTGCAATAGACCAGAGTGCGCCCATCGAGCTGCTGCGCCGGAAGATTCCATTCCCGGCGCGCGCTCCGGCTCATGGCCACGGGACCGGCCAGCTGGGGGCAGTCGACCGGGGGGCCATCGGGCAGGATGATCGCCGGCCACCTTTGGGCCGACACGGTGGTCAGATCGGTGGCAGGATCCAACCGCTGGGCGGCGGCGGTCCACCTGGAGGCCTGGGCGGCCAGGTCAGGACTGATGACCAGCAGATACACCTGGTCCCAGGGCAAACGGTGCGTCTCGAAATCCGGGGTTTGCTGGAAAAAGCGCAAACTGTCCAGATCCCGGACCAGCAGGAGGTCGAACTGCGAGGACACCAGATCGCGTGGGTCCTGGCCGGGATGCAGGTCGAAGACCATCTGTTCCCACCGGGGCGCGTCGGGGTGGTGAGGGTTGGGTCGGCAGATGATCTGGGGCAAAACCGCGGGAGTGGCGGCACGCAACCTGACCGGCCCACTGCCCACCGGCCACTGCCAGCCGGGCCGGGTCAGGGCGATCGCCGTGGCGGGGTGGGACAGGAGCACAGGGAACGTGGCCTGAGGTTCGGGCAGCTGGATGGCAAGCCGGCGTCCGTCCAGAATGGTCACCGTCTTGGCCCGGGCGCTGAACCAGGACCAGGGGGAGGCGGCCTGACGCTGGCGAGGACAGTCTTGATTGGCTGTCCAGGCCTGCTTGATCACCTCGGGGGTCACCCGGGTGCCGTCCCAGAGGCGGGCGTCGGCGCGCAAGGTGAACACCCAGACGGTGCTGTCATTGGTGCAGGCCCAGTGGTCGGCCAGTCCGGGCTGGATATTTCCCGCACAATCCACGTTGACCAGGGTTTCGTAGAGCTGGGCAAAAATCAAACGCTCACCGGCGTTGTGAGGCACAGGAGCACGACCGGGAGATACGGTGTCCGTGATGGCAATGGTGAACACACCACCGGGGGCGGTGTCCACGGTGGGACCGGTGCAGTCGGGGCGGTCATCGACCAGGCCGTCGGGAGCCGGCCAGAGATGATTCTCGATCCCCTCGAGGTGAGGGTCGGTACGAAGGTCGGCATTTTTTCCACACCCGGGAAGCGAGGACAGCAGAAGCCAGCCCACAAGTCCGAGAGTCGGAAACCATCGCGATTTAACTTTCCAGGTGTTCACAGCTTGCTTCCCGACGTTTGCTCCGATGAAGATGAAACCGTAATCTCATGCCATGGTGGGCCGCATTGTGGTCATGGGACCGGTCAGTCGGGGGTATGGTACCATGACCTGGCCCACAACAGTAACCCCGGAGAACAAGGGACTTGAGGTCAGGGTCCAAGGTATTTCTGTCCAGGGGGCATGAGGGCATGAAACATATCCAGCGCGTTCTTTTCGGTATTCTTTTCCTCCTTCTAACTCTCCAGATCACGGCCTGTTCCACTCCACGAGGAAAACGACTCCCGCCTGATGAGATCAACATTCCTCTCGAAGAACCGGGCGCCACTTTCGAGGAGGCCCTGGCCAACCACCTGACGCGTCCGGCCTCGCTGCAGGAGACCCGTCGCGCCCAGGCCGAGGAGCAGCTGCGCGATTTTCGGATCTTCGAGCGTGAATCGGGGATGTTGAAGGACTCGCAACTCCGGCACTGGTATTACCGGGATTATTCCCTGGAGCCGGGAATGCTGGGTGTGGGAGTGGGCAACAGTATCACCGCCCTGAAGGCGGCTCTGGCCATTGATCCCGCCATGACCGAAAGCTGGTGTGCCCTGGGTCGTCTGTGCGCTGGGGTGGGAGATGTGATGTCGGCCCGGCGGTATCTGGACCGGGCCTTCCAGGTGGCTCAGGCCTGGGAACAGGCGGGGCAGCCCGTGGATGATGATCTGCTGCGGGTCATTCATCGGGAAAGGGCGTGGGCTCTGCGTGACCTGGCGCGGTGGGACGAGGGACTGACTGCGGTATCGGAGGCACTGGCGGCGTTTCCGGGAGACCGGGACCTGGTCCTGATCAAGGGGTTGCTGCTGGCCGGAGCCGGCCGAACCCCGGAGGCCATGAGCCTGGCGGTCCGCATGCCGCCCTATTCCTATCCCCAGCACGACCTCTTTCACTACGGGCAGCGCGACCAGACCTCGGACTACGCGAACCGCTGGATCAAGAGCCAGGCCATGCTGGCGATCGGCGATTATGAGCTGGCTCGGCACGTGATCGGCGAACTGACCAGCTATCCGTACCGCCGGTATCTTCCCCATCAGGAGCGGTTCTGGAATGATGTGGGGCTGGTGGCCGAGCTGGATGGGGATGAGCAGGCCGGCGCCTACTATGCCCTCGGATTGATTTCCCATCCCTTCCTGGGATTTTTTCCCTGGGTGGGCAGCAACCTCGAACCCATGGTCCAGGGATTTCCCGCCGCCGAGACGCCCTATTTCACCAGCTACGGTGATCGCTTTCTCCTTGGTGGGTCACCACTGGCGTACGCGGCCAGCCAGATGAACCGGATGACCTTCAACCTTCACGCCAGGCAGCGGGAACTGGCCGCCGGTCGGGCCAAGCTGGCTCTGGATATTGCCGAGCGTCGGAACATCCGCCCGGACATCGTGCGGGCCATGCGTGGGCGCCTCTTTTTTGCTGCCGATGAACTGGCGCTGGCCCGGCAAGACCTGGAGGCCGCCAACGAAGCCTTCGTGGACCAGGGCCGGGCCGATGCCGGCACCAGCTTGCTGCTCGGGTTGCTGGACATGACCGAAGGGCACCATGACCGGGCGGTGGAACATTTCCATACCTCGCTGGCCGAAGACCCGGACCAGCCCGTGGCCTGGCGTTCGCTGGGGGTCAGTCTGGTGCATCTGGGCCGCAAGGAAGAGGCGGCGGTGGCCATGGACGAGGCCCTGGGCCTTGAGCCACGCTCGGTGGCTGGTCTGTACAATCGGGGTCTTCTGCATCTACAGGCGGGACATTTTGGTGAGGCGGTGACCGACCTGGATCTGGCCTATCGCCTGGAACCGGAGAACCACGAGGTGCAGCGTTTGTTGCAGATGGCCGCTTCCGGTTATCGCAACCAGGGGGGCAGGCCCGAAGATCTGGCCGAAGACCCGGACCAGCTGGCTTTGACCGCAGAAGAGATTCTGGCCCGGCTGGAAGAGGACATCGCCGGCTTTTTTGCCGTGCCTGATTCGCTGGTCGGCCGGCTGAGTCCCGACGACCCGATCCTCCTCGGTCTGGAAAGGCAGTACTTCACGGCCCAGGATTTGACCGCGCGGAAAATTCTGGCCCTGGCCTACATGGATCGGGGCATGTACGAGGCCACCCAGGCCTTGCTGAGTCCGGGGTGGGGGGTGGATCTGACTCCCGAAGAAGAGGTCATGCTTCTGTACGTGGACCGTAGCCTGGGAGAAAAGGTCCGGGCGCGCGAGCTGGCCGATCTGATGCTCAGGGGAGAGCGGAGCGCCAGCAATCCCTACCTTCTGATCATGCTGGCCGAGGAGGACCGCAAGCACTGGACCCAAACCATCCTGGCCAGGAATCATTACACCGAAGGTTACAGCGCTTCGGTGCAAGGGAACGGTGACGCCAAGCGATACGCCCGGTACATGCGTATCGGATTCCAGAACCTTCGCATGTCTCACAATCAACAGGACGTGGGGCACTTCCATTTCGACACGCCGTTCATCCGTTCCCTGAACGACCGAGGCGGGGTGGAATCGGCCACTTCCGGGGCGCGCGCGGTTGGCGGCCGCCGGGCTGGCAACGTGGTGAAATGACAGACACCTTGGCTGTCAGGGGGACTTGTGAGATTCCGCTCAGGGTGTATGATGGTGGGAAAATACCATCAACCCTGAAGGAAGCCCTCGTTGAACAATCCGGTTTGCCCTGATTGCGGCCACCGCTTCGCCTGGTCGGCCGCCCTGAAACAGATCCTGGGTCCCAGCCGTCAGGGATCGGCGCTCTG
>JAZBOO010000401.1:0-6766 GCA_036351155.1 Candidatus Krumholzibacteriia bacterium
CCAGGCGGCATCGGGGTTGAAGTGGTTCGTGATGGCATAGGCGGGTGACCAGCTCTGGCCGCCGTCCACGCTGGTGAGGATGCGCAAGTAGGTCTGGGACCAGAGCAAGCCGGACGTGGCGAGGATCACTTCCTCGCTCAGCTCGGGGTCGGCGGTGATGGTCACGCAGGTCATTCGATTGTTCGCCACGGCGTAGATGCTTTGCTCTCCGACCCAGTCGGCCAGGACCTGGCCACCATTCTCGGCCCGGTTGTAGTGGATGTTGGTGTGCCCCGTAGCCTCGGTGATGGTCACCCAGGCCAGGTGCACAACGCCCAGGTTGTCGAGGGCCACATCCACATCCTGGATGGGCACATTGGTGATGGTGGTGCCGGCTGCCAGGGGCGCCGACCAGGTGCTGCCGTTGTCGTACGAGCCAGAAAACATCACCGTCTGGCCATGGTGCCAGGCCAGACCCACGCGCATGTTGCCGGCCAGCCAGGGCATGGTGTCCAGGCTTGGGTGGTTCATTTCCCAGCCCGAGGCAAAGGCGACGGTCGTGGTGGTCCAGCCGGGGATCTCGTCAGCCACCGGGGCCATCCAGACCCGGAGCATGGAGGAGGGCAGGCCCAGCCGCTGGTCGATCCAGGCCACGATGAGTTCCTCCGGATCGCCCTCCACGACATCCAGCTCGGCCTGGTGGGCGCGACCGTCCTGGTACTGGGAGGCCACCTGGTCCCACAGCTGCCAGGTGGAGCCGCCGTCAACGCTGCGGTAGATGTTCAGGAAGGTCAGGGCGAAGTCGCCGTGACTGACGGCAAACAGGGTGCCGTCGCTGGCGGCGGTCACATCCAGGAACGAGGAATCCTCGGCCACGCCGGGATTGTCGATCAGCACGTCCTGGCCGCCCATGGTGGGGCTGGCCTGGGCCTGGGTACTCCAGGAGTCGGTGAGCACCAGGCCCGCCAGGGCCAGGACAATGAGAGTGATTTTCTTCATGTGAGGTTTCTCCGGTTTGGGTCGCGTGGAAGCTTGCTTGCCCTTCATGGCGACGGACCCGGAGGAAATCGGACAAAAATTATTAAGTATTTGGGGGAAAGAGCGGTCAAAGCCCCAGGGCCGACTGTGCCTCCATCAACAAATCACGCTGCAAAGGCGTCAGATACCCACAATCCAGCGCCTCATCCAGGTTCTCTTTCAGCAGCACCCTTGCCTCCTCCTTTTCCCCCGCCCCCGCCAACGCCGCCGCCAGCAAGCATCGATTCCGAGCCACCAGCTGCGTCAGGTGGGCCTGCTCCTTCAGACGCTCATCCAGCGCCTGCCGGGCGGCGGGCACCGCCTCTTCAATGCGTCCCTCGGCCAGCAACAAGGTGGTGCGTGCGGTGGCCAGCGAGGCCAGCACCCAGGCCTGACCCGCCGGGGCCGACTGGTCCAGCTGCGGGGCCAGCTCGTCCATCAGGGCCAGACCCTCGGCGCGCCGCCCGGCCTCGTAAAGCGCCAGACTCTCCAGGGCGTGACCGAACAGGGGCAGCAGCCTCTCATCGGGCTGGTTCCGGGGATCACGGGCCGCTTCCATGGCACGCACCTGGGCAAAGCGTTCCAGCGCCTCGGCCGGCCGACCGTCCACGATCAACACACCGGCGGCCTTCACCAGAGGATTCACCGTGTGCACGGAGAATGGGCCGCTCACCTCGCGCTGAATATCCACGGCCAGATCAAAGGCCTCGATGGCCTCCTCGTGGCGCCCCTGCAACGTCAGGACCACGCCCAGCGCTTCCCAGGATCGGGCCACCGACCTGGTCCGCGCGCCCTGCACCGTTTCCATCATTTTCCGGTTGCGGCGCAGCAGAGTTTCGGCCCGCTCCAGATCCTGGGGCCGCTTCAGCGTCAGGGCCAGATTGGAGGTCACCACCAGGACGTTGGGATGGGCCTCGCCCAGGTGGGGTTCCAGCAGGCTCAGGGCCTTGTCGTAGCTGTCCCGGGCCGCATCCATGTCCCCGCGCGCCACGGCCAGGTTGCCCAGGCCGTTGAAGGCCCGTGCGATGGCCAGGGAATCGACCGAATCGTTCATCTGGGCAATGGTGAACGCCCGCTCCATGAGCTGGGCGGCTTCCTCGGGCTGGCGTGGAATCAGCGCCAGGGCCAGGTCCTGGGAGGCAATGCCCACGTCCCGGCTCATGGGTGGCAGCAGCTGAAGGTGGCGCGCCAGCGACGCCCTCAGCAACGGCTCGGCCGCCTGGCGTCCATGCACCGCCTGGGTGGCCAGGGCCTGCTCGTGCTGCAGGGCGGCCAGACGCAGGACGCTGCTGCCGGCCTGTTCATGGTAGGCCACCAGCTGGTTCACCGTGTCCAGCCATTCGTCGTTGCGCGAATGAGCCCGGTGCACACTCACCATCAGTTCGCGCATGCGGGCCTGCACCTCGGGCTGGTCATCCAGCCCGTCCACCGCCTCGTCCAGCATGGTGATGAAGTTGTCCCGGGTGAGGATGCCGCCCTCGGGCAGGTGGCCGGGGTCCGAGCGGGTGAGCAGATCGCTCAGCACGCCCACCACGGCGTCGGCCTTGGCCTGCTCGGCCACGGCCCGGTCGCGTTGCTCCAGGCGCTTGCGCGACTCCTGGGTGATGGCTCCCAGCGACCACGCCACCGTCAGCAGAAAGGCGGCCGCCGCCATCACGGCCCACCGATGCCGCCGCACCGCCTTGCCCGCGCGGTAAACCAGGGAGTCGCCGTGAGCCTGAACCGGCCGACCCTGCTGGTGATGGGCGATGTCGTCGCCCAGCTCGCGGGCCGACTGGTAGCGCTCCAGCGGATCCTTGCGCAGTGCCATCAGCACGATGCTGTCCAGCTCGCCCCGCAGCCGGCGGTGGTGCGCGGTGGTGCGCTGACTGGGGGGCACGGGCGCCGTGTCGCAGATGGAGCGCTCGATGGCCGCGGCCGAGCTCTGGTCCACGGCGAAGGGCCGCTCCTCGGTCAGCATTTCATAGAGGAGCACGCCCAGGGCATACACATCGGTGGCCGTGGTGACCGCCTGGCCCGTGACCTGCTCGGGGGCGGCGTGGGCGGGGGTGAGCATGAGGTCCGGTGGGGCGGTCGGGCCGGGCTCAGCTTCATCCAGCAACTTGGCAATGCCGAAGTCCAGCAGCCTCACCTGCCCGTCCCCGGTCACCAGGATGTTGGCGGGTTTCAGGTCGCGGTGCACCACCAGGTTGTTGTGGGCGGCCTGCACGGCGTCGCACACGGTGCGGAACAGGTCCAGGCGCTGGGCCAGGGACAGGTTGCGCTCTCGGCACCACGCGGTGATGGGCTCACCATCGACGTACTGCATGACCAGGTAGGGATGACCGTCGTCGGTCACCCCGCCGTCCAGCAGCATGGCGATGTTCGGGTGCTCCAGCTGGGCCAGGATTTGTCGCTCGCGCAGGAAGCGCTCGGTGGCCACCCGACCGCCCAGCCCGGGGCGGATCAGCTTGAAGGCCACGCGGTGCTCGAACTGGTCGTCGTCGCGCTCGGCCAGGTACACATCGCCCATGCCGCCCCGGCCGATGAGCGCCACCAGCCGGTACGCGCCGATCACCCGGCCCAGCATGGGGTCCACCTGGGTGCCGTCGCTCAGCAGGCGATCTTCCACGCGCATACGGGTGGGGTTGTCGTGGGCGGCCAGCATGGACTGGACCTCGTCCAGCAACGCGGTGTCGTCCCCGCACTCCTGGGCCAGGAAGCGATCGCGCTCTTCCGGGGGCAGTTCCAGGGCGTCGTGAAACAGGGCGCCGATGCGGGACCAGGTGGGCTCGTTCAACATACGGGCGGCCTCATTTCCCGCGCCACTTCCTTGCGCAGCCAGGCCCGGGCGGCCACCCACTCGCGTTGCACCGTCTTGGTGGACACGCTCAGCAGCTCGGCGGTTTCCTCCACCGACAGGCCCGAGTAAAAACGCTGCACCACCACCTTGGCGGCGCGCGGATCCAGGGCCGTCAGCCGCTCGATGGCCGCGTCCAGGGCAAGAATTTCTTCACTCTCTTCAAGGCTCAGGAAGGGCTCCACATCGTCGAGAGGGACATGCGGGGCCCCGCTCCCTCGCTTGGCGCGGGTGCGGGTGCGGGCGTAGTCCACCAGCACCCGGCGCATGGTCATGGCGGCCACGCCCATGAAGTGCACGCGGTCGGCGGCGTTGATGCGGCGCTGGGCCGCAAGCTTCAGGTAGATCTCGTTGACCAGGGCGGTGGCGGCCAGGGTGTGGTCGGGGCGTTCGGCGCGCAGGCGGTGGCGGGCCAGGGTGCGCATCTCGTCGTACAGCAGGTGCATGACCTGATCGAGGGCCGTGGGGTCGCCCTCGTTCATGCGTCCTAACCAAACTGTGAGATCATCTTCCGGGCACACCTGGGGGCCTCCGGGTTCCTGGTTACAGATACGGTCAACGCCTTGGATTGAATGAGTTTACCACAGCTGTGGGTACTCTCCCGGAAAAAATATAACAAAAAATGTCCGGTATGCTCCTGGAACGTCGCGATGGGGGACAAGCGAATCAACAAAGCACCCTTCGAAAGGACCATCATGAATCCCCTGCGCCTGTTCCTCCTCCTGGCCGGCCTGCTGCTGCTGGCCGTTCCGGCTGTGGCCGCGGACACCTATCAGATCACCATTGATCGCAATTCTCCCGCCATCGTTTCGACCGGTCTGATCCTCGCCGAGGGAGACCACATTCTGGTGCAGGCTCAAGGCGCCATGAGTCAGGGACCCGACAGGGATTTACAGAACCGCTGGTATGGACCCGCGGGGGTGGGTTCCATGCAGAGTCCAGACCAGACGCTGGAAAACAGCCCATACGGAGGTTTGCTCGGAAAGTACAGTGGCACCGTCGGCAACGAGTTTGTGCTGGGGGATTTCACGGAATTCACCGTGTCCGCGCAGTTTGGTGGCCGGGAACTCCTGCTCGGCGTGAACATGTCGGCCCTCGATCTGAGCCAGGCTGACGGTTCATTCCTCGTGCACATCACGCGCTATGTGACCGAGGAGGCCATCACCACCACGTTGACCCTGGATCAGAACAGCCCCCGCCCTCTGCTCACCGGGGTGACGGTGGCCCCTGGAGACCAGATCCTGGTGATGGCTCAAGGGGTCCTCAAATCAGGAACCCCGGGTCATGTGAGGCAGGGATGGTTCGACGCCTCCGGTATCGGCAATTTTAATCGGACTGGCCAGCTGATCGAAGACACGGCCTTTGGCAGCTTGCTGGGGTCGTTCTCCGGCAATCCGGCGGGGGGATTCTACATCGGAGACAAGGGGGCCTGGGTGGTTCCAGGTGGATCGGGCCGCAACGAGCTGAGCCTGGCCTTGAACATGGCCGCGGACAATCAGGCCACCATGCAAGGCGAGCTGAAGGTGCACATTCTCCAGATCCTGGCAGAGATTTCTTCACCGGTGGATGATGAAGGGGTGCCTGCCGCCAAGGGGATCCTGGCGCTGGACAACTACCCCAATCCGTTCAACCCCATGACCACCGTGCGCTTCGAACTGGGTCGCCCGCAGGAGGTGCGCGTTTCCATCGTGAACGTGGCGGGCGACCTGGTGAAAACCCTGGCGCAGCGCACCTATGGCGCCGGCAAGCATCACCTGACCTGGGATGGGCGGGACCAGGGGGGCCGCAGCCAGGCTTCGGGCACCTACTTCTTGCGTCTGGACACGGACGAGGCCGTGCAGACCCACAAGCTGACGCTGGTGCGGTAACGTGTCCTTGTGGACACAGCCGGCCGCTGCGGATCGGACACGTGGTGTAGTTAAGTTTATATTTATCAACAATTAATGATCGGATCGCTCCTTGCCCATTACTGGGCAAGGAGGTTCCGATATGTCCAAACAGAACAATACCCAGGGCCCCCGCTGGGGCATCTTCAAGCTCGTGCTCATGGTCGCGGTCCTGGCACTCACCGCCCACGCTTCCCCCGATGAACCCGTTCCCGGCACCGGCGAACTCGAACTGATCACGACCGCCGGCCGCTACGCCGTCCCGGCCGTGCGCACCGATGTGCGCCTGGACGTGACCGGCCCATTGCTCCATGCCGTTGTACGCCAGGAGTTCACCAACCCCACCGCGGAAACGGCCTCGGCCCGCTACGTCTTCCCGTTGCCCGAGTTCGCCGCGGTGAGCGCGATGGAACTGCTGGTGGGCGAGCGGCGGATCGTGTCGGTGGTCAAGGAAAAGGAGGCCGCACGCGCCGTGTACGAGAAGGCGCGTCAGGAGGGGCGCAAGGCGGCGCTGGTGGCCGCCGCCCAGGGCAACCTGTTCGTCACCGAGGTGGCGAATATAGGCCCAGGCGAGAAGGTGAGTGTGCGCCTCGAGTACCTGGACCAAGCCGCGTATGAGGATGGCTGGTTCTCCCTCACCTACCCGCTCACGTTCACGCCACGCTTCAGTCCGCCCTCGCAAGGGGCCCCGGCGGTGCAAGGTGTGCCCTTCGCGCGCCCCGGCAGCGCCGCCTTCCCGCGGGCCAGCATTTCGGTGAGCCTGGCGCCGGGTCTGGAATTGGCCGATGTGCTCTCTCCCTCGCACCACGTCTCCACCGCGCAGGAACAGGGCACCTGGTGGCTGCAGCTGGAGCCGCGCACCGTGCCCTCCGATCGCGATTTCATCCTGCGCTGGCGGCCGGTCAGCGACCCCTTGGCCAGGCCTGTGCTTTTTGTCGAGGGGGGGCCGAGCGGGCTCTACGGATTGCTCATGGTGGTGCCCGGCGATCCGGATCCCACCGCACCGCGCCCGCCCACCGACACCGTCTTCTTGCTGGATGTGTCC
>JAZBOO010000402.1:0-3571 GCA_036351155.1 Candidatus Krumholzibacteriia bacterium
AGATCGCTGTTCCAGCTGGCGATCACCTTGCGATTGACACGTCCCGACTTGGGCGCCGGTTGCCAGACGTGCACGATATCGAGGGCCCCATCATACATCCGGGCCAGCGAAGATGCCATTTCCAGAATCGTGCGATTCAGGTTCTCGGCAGATCGATGTTTCTCCGCCGGATTGACCGCCGCCAGCACGCGGAAAGTCTTGCGCTTGCGGGCCGGTCGCACCACCCACACCGGAACCGAGCATTTACGCAGGAGATGGCGCGAGGTGCTGCCGAACAGGTGATCCTTCAGTCCGCCATCACCCTCGGTGGTCAGCATCACCAGGTCGTGCTGGGACTCGTGGACTTCCTTGAGGATGGCCAGGAACGGCGTGCCCGTCAGGACCTTCACCGACACCCACACGCCCGCCTCGCGCATGCTGTGGGCCACGTTTTCCAGGGCGGCTTCGTGCTCCCGGGTCACCAGATCCTGAAGGTTGATCTCGCCTTCGGCCGTCTGATACATGGAATCGGCTGATGGCAGGGGCTCGGCCACCTCCACCAGTTTGACCTGGGCGGAATTGCGCAGGGCCAGATCGATGGCGCGGCTACGGGCCTTGCGTCCACGGGCCCCCGGCTCGTGAACCAGCAGAATGTTCTTGAAGCGTTGCATGATTCCTTCCTTTGTTCGGGTTCAGTGGGCACAAGCTAGCTCGGATATTTCATTCGACTATTTGGAATAATTATCGTAATAGTTAGATAAAACCGAAGGATGATGAAATGGAATGGCTCAACTACCATCACCTGCTCTACTTCTGGACGGTGGCCCGCGAAGGCAGCATTTCCCGGGCGTCCGAGGTCCTCAATCTTGCCCAGCCCACCATCAGCACCCAGATCAAGCAGCTGGAAGCCTCACTGGGGGAAGATCTGCTGGCTCGCCGGGGGAGGGGGCTGGAGCTGACGGCCTCCGGCGAGATGGTCTTCGCCTATGCCGATGAGATCTTTTCTCTGGGGCGGGAACTGGTGGGCGCGGTGCGGCTGGGCATGACCGACCGGCCCATGCGGCTGAACGTGGGGCTGGTCGATGCGGTGCCCAAGACCCTGGCCAGCGAAATGCTGCGGCCGGCGCTGGATCTGGAGCGTCCGGTGCATCTGGTGGTGCGGGAGGGAAAGCTCCAGGATCTGGTGGCTGACCTGGTGGTGCACCGGCTGGATATCCTGCTGAGTGACAGCCGGGTCAAGGGCCAGAGCGCCCAGCGCGTTTTCCATCACGAACTGGGGCAATGTGGGGTTCAGTTCCTGGCGCGGCCGACCCTGGCCCGCAAGCTGGGCCGCCGTTTCCCCCTGTCACTGGATGGAGCGCCGGCCATCCTGCCCACCGAGAACACGGCCCTCAGGCAGTCGCTCCAGAGCTGGTTTGCCCTGTATCGGATTCAGCCCCAGGTGATTGCCGATGTGGAGGATGGGGCCCTGATCAAGGACCTCGCCGAAGGTGGGCACGGGTTCATTGCCGTGCCCGAACTGGTGGCCGCCACGGTGCGGAAACGCCATGGCCTGTCGCTGGTGGGAGCTGCCGAGGATTGTCGGGAGACCTTGTGGGCCATCAGCATGGAGCGCCGCTTGACCCACCCGGCGGTGCAGGCGGTGACCGAGGCCAACCGCCTGCGCATGCGGGGATAGCGGTCAGCTAGTCCTCTTCGTCCAGCCCCAGCTCGATGTCCACGGCCATGTCCTCGGCCAGTTCTTCGAGCTTGGCCTTCAGGCTCTCCACGTTCACGGTGGCCGGCAGTTCGAACTCGGCCACGGCGCGGAACAGCTCGTCGCCCGAGTTGGGCGCGGCCTCGGTCCAGCTGGCGAACTGCAGCAGACTGACACCTTCGCTCTTGAGCAGGCCCGTCAGCTTGCGGACGATTCCCGGCTGGTCCACACCCACCACCTCGAGTTCGGCCATGGGCAAATCGCCCACCTCGGTGGGCTCGCTGCCCACCACCGAGTGGACCTGCAGGCCGGGCAGGTTGCTGATGGCGGCGGACAGATCGTCGCGCCGGGCATCGTCCACGGCAATTTCGATGATTCCTGCAAACTGGCCCGCCAGGTTGCTCATGCTGCTGGACAGCCAGTTGCCGTCGTGGTCGGCCACCACGGCCGCCAGATTTTCGACGATGCCGGGACGGTCATCGCCCACGATGGTGATCACGAGCTGGGTCATTTTGGGCTCTCCTGGTCAGGGGCTGGGGCCGGGTGATCCGGCGATTCTTCCGTTCCCGCCTAAAATGGCGTGTTTTGGTCCGGAACACAAACTCCTTCAGTACGACATCGAGTCCAGCTTCACCTTGCCCTTGAACACCCGGTAGATGTGGAACGTGTAGCCCAGTACCAGGGGCATGCCGATGCCGGCCATGATCAGCATGGTCTGCAACGTCTTCTGGCTGCTCGCCGCGTTGAAGGCCGTCATGCTCAGCTCGGGGTTGGGCCGGGAATGGATCAGCTCGGGAAACATTCCGATCCCGAACAGGACCAGGAGCAGCGCCATGGCCACCGAGGAGCTCAGGAAGGCCTGCAACTCGCGCCCCAGGTGCACCGCCCGGGGAATGTTGGCGATGGCCAGCACGCTCAGCCCAGGCACCAGGAACAGGACCGGGTGGTCGCGGAACGGCGTGGCCAGATGGGGCAGATACAGCAGGGTGGCCATGGTGACCACCACGTACATGATGATGAAGGCGATGATGGTGGGCCGCACCCAGGTGCGCACCCGCTGGTTCAGCTCGCCGTCGGTTTTCAGGACCAGGTAGATGGCGCCGTGCATCATGAACATGGCCACCACCATCAGCCCGGTCATGATGGCGTAGGGGTGCAGCTGGGCCAGCAGGTTGCCCGTGTAGCGGAAGTTCTCATCCAGGGGCACGCCCCAGGCCACGTTGCCCAGCGCCACGCCGATCAGCAGCGAGGCCAGCAAGCTGGACACCGAGAAGGCTCCGTCCCACAGGCTGCGCCAGGCCCGCGATTCGCGCAGGCTGCGGACGTGAATCGAAACGCCGCGAAATATCAACGTGAAGAGCAGCAAAATGAAGGCCATGTAGAATCCGCTGAAGGCCGTGGCGTAGACGTGGGGGAAGGCCGCGAACAGAGCACCGCCTCCGGTGACCAGCCACACCTGGTTGCCGTCCCAGAAGGGGCCGATGGAGTTCAAGAACACACGACGCTCTTCGTCTCCCCGCGCCAGAAGGTGCAGGGCGCCCACGCCCAGGTCGAATCCGTCCAGGATGGCGTATCCCGTCAGCAACACACCCACCAGGATGTACCAGATGATGTTGTAGAAGTCGGGGGTCATGGGGACACCTCCTTGCGGTGGGTGGGCCGTTCATCGGGCCAGTCGGCTTTCAGTGGACCCTTGCGCACCTTCTGGTCCAGCAGCACGATGAACACCACGAACAGGGTGACATAGATGACGGTGAAAAGGATCAGGGAAACGAGCACCTGGCTGGCCGATACGGTGTCGCTCACGCCATGGGCGGTGCGCATCAGCTCGTAAACGATCCAGGGCTGACGCCCGATCTCGGCGGCCGCCCAGCCCAGCTGGTTGGCGATCTGGGG
>JAZBOO010000403.1:0-2101 GCA_036351155.1 Candidatus Krumholzibacteriia bacterium
ATGCGGTGCTGACCAACCGCAACGTGGTGAGTGAAACGGCGTGGGACGTGGGAGTCCTGAATAACTCCGACAGCGGGAGCACTTACCGTGCGGTCCACGAGATCAGCACCACGTTTGCCTTCGGTGATTCGTTGACCCTGAACATGGCCCAGTACGACTATCTGGACCTGCGCGAGTTCTACGTGAACTCCGATCACACGGGCTTTGTCAGCGTGACGGTCGACGTGGAACCGGGCAGTGCACCCCTGAAGGTGGCCTGGTTGCCGTCCACCTTTGACACGGGATCCTTGACCAGTTACGACGCGGTGGCGGTGACCGATTACACCACGGGCCGCGCGCGGCTGGACCTGGAAATCCCCGACACCGGCTACAACTGTCTGGTGGTTTTCCGGGAGCCCGCCGACGGGGGCGATGCGCTGGATTACACCCTGGAAATCCAGACCACGCCGCCCGATTTCCGGCCCCTGTATGCGACCGGGTGGCACGCGCCCATCGTTCCCCGGCCCGCCGATGACGGCACGGGGAGCAGCGTGGCCTTGCCGGACACCCTGTACGGCAACGTGACGTCGACGTACCTGAACTTCGCGGTCCGCAACGACAGTCCTTCTCCGAGTCCCGAAGGATTCCCGGTCCGGGCCTACATCGACGGTGTGTACCGCGCGTGGTTCTCCTGGGGCGCCTTCGCGGCCAACACCAACGGACTGTTCAACTGGGATCTGGCCTGGAACATTCCCGGTGGCCGGCACACCCTGGACCTGCGGTGCGATCCCTTGCTGGAAATCGAGGAAATCTACGAGACCAACAACACCTACGGTGAGCAGTACGTGTGGTCGCCGCTCGACATGGCCACCGATTCGGTGGTGAGCCGCAATGCCCCACCCGATCGAACAGGTGGCTGGGATGAAATCGCCAGCGGGGAACCCCTGTGGTTCAACTGCGACGGTTTGCGCATTCCCGGCTACACCACCTGGTGGCAGGCCATGGCGGTCATGCCCGGTGCCGGCAGCGATGTGGATGTCCGCTTGCATCCCTTGCTGGAAGGAACCAAGAACGGTTTCGGCACCAACGTGGCTCTTTCCGCCTGGGGTTACGAGCAGTCGGACTTCGTGCTGATCAACTACAACACCGTGTCGTTCGGGGGCATGGATGCCGGGGTTCTGAACTCGAGTGGAACGGCAGGCTACACGGCCGAACACGTGGGATCTACCTTCCTGGGCAACAACCCCACCGAACCCACGGTTCCGGCCAATGTGGAAAACGGCCGCATCATGGACCTGGTGGAAGTGTTCCTCGATCCTGATGATTTGCCGGGTGGGTATTTCAGTGTTCAGCTGGAGGACCTGGGCGGCAACGTGGACTGGGGCCTCTCGCTGTACCAGGCCAACCTGGACTACTACAGCAAAGCCTCCGTGGTCCCTGGAGCCGCCTCCTGGGGCGCCGGACCGGGAGAGGACGAGGCCTTCGAGGCCATCATCACCGAATCGGGCTACTACTGCCTGGCGGTGTGGAAGGCCAAGTCGGACGACCTCGCGAAGAACGGAAGCTACCGGCTGGTCTTCGGCAATGCTCTGACACCCGTCGATGACGAGCTACCCCGGGTGACCGCGCTGTCCGGAGTGTATCCCAATCCGTTCAATCCCCAGACCACCATCGCGTTCGATCTGGCTCAGCCCACCCGCACCGAGCTGGCGATCTACGATCTGCAGGGCTCGCTGGTGCGCACCCTGGTCAGCGAGACCAGGGAAAGCGGCCGGCACGAGGTGGTGTGGCAAGGCAAGGACAATCAGGGACAGCAGGTGGCCAGCGGCGTGTACATGGCGCGTTTGAAGGCCGGCAACCTGTCTCAGATGCGCAAGCTGGTTTTGATCAAGTGATCTGAGCCGGCAGGTTGATCGAAACAAGGCCCCGGGCGTCAGGAACGTCCGGGGCCTTTCTGGTCAGTTGCTGGAGATCGAGGCGATGATCTTCCCGCAAAGTTGGCTTACTTGACCAGAGTCATGGTCCGGGCCTCGATTCCTTCGGCGGTGATCAGGCGGTACAGATAGACTCCGGAGGAGGCGCGGTTGCCACTGTTGTCGGTGCCGTTCCAGACCACGCTGTG
>JAZBOO010000404.1:0-5568 GCA_036351155.1 Candidatus Krumholzibacteriia bacterium
GCAACCCGGACATCATGTACGTGGGGACCGGGGAAAGCTTCTACAACGTCGATACCATCAACGGCAACGGCATCCTCAAGACCACCGACCGGGGACAGACCTGGTCTCACCTGGCGTCCACCGTGGACAACCCGGCCTTCAACAATGTGGCCCGTCTGGTGATCGATCCGGCCGATCCTGACATCGTGGTCGCCGTGACCACCGTGGGACGGTACAAGCAGGAGCTCTTGCCCCGGTCCAGCATTTTCAAGACCACCGATGGCGGCCTGACCTGGACCGAGGTGTTCGCCTCGACCGAGCTGGGAGATTTCGACCGGGTGAAGAAGATCCAGCAGGTGGTGGCCGATCCCTCCGATTTCAATCGTCTGTATGCGACGGTTGACGAGGGGGGCATCCTGCGCTCGGATGACGCCGGCGACACCTGGGCCTTCATCAACAGCGGGATCTCCGACTTCACCGGCCGTTTCGAACTGGCCATCTCGCCCGTGGACAACAACCGCCTGTATGTTGCGGCCGAAGGTGCCGACCACTCGGAACTGTGGATCTCCAGCAATGGGGGCACCAGCTGGAGTGAAACCTTCGAGTCCGGCGAGGAGCCCAACTGGCTGGGCGCCCAGGGTTGGTACGACAACACCATCGTCTGTCATCCCACAAATCCGAACATCGTCTACGTTGGTGGCGTGCGGCTGTGGAAGATCGTGCTCAACGGCACCAGCCGCAGCACCGACCTGCTGTCGGTGGGTAATGTGCACGTGGACCACCACGGACTGGTCATCCTGGATGATGGCGGGGGCAACTGGCGCATCCTGAATACCAATGACGGGGGAGTGGGCCTGTCCGGCAGCACCGACCAGAACTGGACGGCGCCCAAGGACGGCATGATCACCACCCAGTTCTACGGGGTGGACAAGCGGCCCGGGGCCAGCGCCTATTTCGGGGGCATGCAGGACAACGGGTCCTGGTTCTCGGGCGTGGATCCCGATGCTCTGACCTTCTGGTCCTATGGGATCGGCGGCGACGGCTACGAAACCTCCTGGCACTTCGACGACCCCGAGAAGATGATCGGCGGTTACCAGTACAATGGTCTCCAACGGTCGACCGACGGTGGTTTCAGCTGGCAGAACGCCACCGACGGTCTGAACGACACCGGCGCGGGCTCCGCGCCCTTCATCACCAAGATTGCCAAGAGCAACCTGGCCCCGGATCTGCTGTTTGCCGTGGGAGCCAGCGGCGTGTATCGCTCCACCGATTTCGGCGACAACTGGCAACTCCGTTCGATCCCCGAGGCCACCTGGGGTTCGGTGAGCAGCTTCATGGACGTGAAAATTTCTCGAGCCGATCCTGATGTGGTGTGGGCCGGTTCGCGCATGGACGATACGGCTCAGATCCATCTGTCCACCGACGGCGGCCAGAACTTCAGCCCCGTGCCCAACTTCACCGATGTGGCCATGGGCGGCATTTCCGGCCTGGCCACCCACCCCTCCGACCCGGCCACGGCCTATGTGATGTTCAGCTTTGCCGGTCGGCCCAAGATGATTCGCACCACAGATTTCGGTCAGACCTGGTCCGATCTGTCGGGTTTTGTGGGCGGCAGTCCCAGCGCCAACGGTTTTCCCGATGTGGCCGTGTATGACCTGCAGGTGTTCAGCGATGACCCCGATCATATGTGGGCTGGCACCGAAATCGGACTGGTGGAATCGGTGGACGGCGGCCTGAGCTGGGCCCTGGCCGACAACGGATTGCCCGCGGTGGGTGTCTGGTCCATGGCCGAGGTGGAGGATGAGGTCGTGGTCGGGACCCACGGCCGCGGCATCTGGAGCACGAAGATGCCCTCCCTGATCGCCGGCAAGCTGTACCGCCCGCTGATCGACAACCTGGTGCAGGGACCGGACGGAATGTTGAACGTGGACCTGAACCTCCGCTCGGAGTACGACTCGACCCAGGTGTTCATCGACGGGGTGGTGGCCGAAACGCTGCCGGCCAACGTGTACCAGGAAGATGCTCTGGTTCAGGTGCC
This sequence comes from Candidatus Krumholzibacteriia bacterium, assembly GCA_036351155.1. Lineage (GTDB taxonomy): Bacteria > Krumholzibacteriota > Krumholzibacteriia > LZORAL124-64-63 > LZORAL124-64-63 > LZORAL124-64-63. The sequence continues at coordinate 2,018 of JAZBOO010000404.1, forward strand.
GGTGGTGGCCGCCGGTTTTCGGACGGCCTTTGCACGGGGTTTCCTGGACGGCGAGTCCATCGATTCGCTCAGCAAGACCGCCCAGGTGATCGTGCTGCAGGAGCCCCGGGTGACCTACACCAACGATTTCAACAGCGGCGGCGGTGGTGACTTCACGGGAGCTTTCCAGGTCATCAACTATGCCGGCTTCTCGAATGGGGCCATCCACTCGCCCCACGATTATCCCAACGGATTCAACGACAGCTACATGCTGACCGTGCCCATCCGGGTGGCCCTGGCGGGCGCCACCGTGTCCTTCGATGAGGTGGTGCTGGTCGAGCCGGGCAATGACGGCAGCCAGTATGGCGACAGCGATTTCTGGGATTATGTGATCGTCGAAGGGACTTCTGACGGGGTCAACTGGGTGCCGCTGTTGCCGGGGTACGACGCCCGGTCCGATGGGGCCTGGCTCAGTGCCTGGAACAACGGCAGTTCCGGCAGCAGCTCATTGCTGCGGAACCGGTCCTTGAACCTGCTGGACACGTTCGATGCGGGTGATACGGTGTTGCTCCGGTTCCGTCTCTACAGTGACGGCTTCTTGAATGGCTGGGGCTGGGCCATCGACAACCTGGTGATCCAGGATCAGGCGGTGCCCGTGCCCGGAGATCTGCCGCTGGCTCGGGTCGAGCTGGGACAGAACTATCCCAACCCGTTCAATCCTTCGACCACCATCGCCTTCAGCTTGCCGAAGGAATCACGGGTCAAGCTGCAGGTGTTCGATCTGCGGGGGCGCCTGGTCCGCACTCTGCTGGATGAATCCAGGCCGCAGGGTCGCCACGCCGTCGACTGGGACGGCCGTGATCAGCGCGGTTCCGGTGTGGCCAGCGGGATGTACTTTTACCGGCTGGACACAGGGCAGCAGACCCAGCAGCGCAGGATGATGCTCTTGAAGTAGGCCGTTTGTCTTTTGGGTTCCCTCTAACCGGTCGCCAAGCCCAGGGAGGTTTGGCGGCCGATTTTTTGGGTGATCGTGGGTCTGGGTGTGATATTGCTGTATACTCAGGGACAGCTCAATCAACGTCCCGTCCAGCTCCAGCCATCGGACCCCTTGATGATGAAGATTGTTTGTCTGATTCCCTCCCTGACCGAAACCCTCATCGACTGCGGCGTGACCGTGGTGGGCCGCACACGGTACTGCCTTCATCCGGCACCCGTGGTGCAGGGCATTCCGGCCATCGGGGGAACCAAGCAGGTCGATTGGTCTGTGGCCGAGCCCCTTGAACCCGACCTGGTGATCCTGGATCGAGAAGAGAACACCCGGGAAATGGCCGACAGCTGTCCTTTCCCTCATCACGCGGTGCACATCACCTCGGTGCATGATGTGGGCGCTCAGCTGGGGGAACTGGCCCAGCTTCTGGGGTCATCCTCACTGGCTGAGGTGGCCATACGGTGGGACCAGGTGGTGGCCCAGCCACGAAAGAACCGCCAGCTCGCCGAGCTGCCCGGCATGCTCCAGTGGTGGCGCCCGCCGGCAGGCCAGACCCGGGCCGAGTACCTGATCTGGCGGCGGCCCTGGATGGCCATCGGCCAGGGCACCTTCATCCATTCCATGCTCGCCCAGGTGGGCCTGGCCGGCCGTCTCATTCCCCACGAGGAAAAGTACCCCGAGGTCCAGCTGACCGATCTGGATCCCGCCACCACGGCTCTGCTGTTCTCCAGCGAGCCCTATCCTTTTGCCCGGGACCGTGAGGAGTTGCTGGATCTGGGTTTCAGCTGCGGCCTGATTGACGGGGAAAGCTATTCCTGGTACGGAACGCGAAGCTTGCGGTTCCTGGAGGAGCTGGGCTGATCATTCCGGAAGTGCGGCACCCAGCGCCCGGGCCAGAGCCCGCGCCTTGTCCAGGGTTTCCTGGTATTCCGCGAGGGGCGAGCTGTCGGCGGTCACGGCTCCGCCCACGCCGAAGTGGGCCCGCCCATCCTGGCACACGATGGTGCGGATGACGATGCTCAGGTCCATGATCCCGCTCCGGTCGAGATAGCCGATCGCCCCCGAAAACACTCCGCGCTGTACAGGTTCCAGACTGTCGATGATTTCCATGGCCCTGATCTTGGGGGCGCCGGTCATGCTGCCTCCCGGATAGCACGCCTTCACCAGGTCCAGGGCGTCACATTCGGGGCGCAGGCGCGCCGCCACCGTGGACACCAGCTGGAATACCGTGGCGTATTCCTCGACCACCATGAGCTCGGGCACCTCCACCGAGCCGATTTCCGCCACGCGTCCCAGGTCGCTGCGCACCAGGTCCACGATCATCAGGTTCTCGGCCCGGTCCTTTTCATTGGTGGCCAGGTCTTCGCGCAGCTGGGCGTCCTGGGCGGGGTCTGTTCCCCGGGGCCTGGTGCCTTTGATGGGACGGCTCTCGGCCACCCTGTCCTCATCCAGCTTCAGGAACCGTTCCGGGGAAGCGCTCAGGATCTGGAAATCCCCGAATTGCAGATAGGCCGCAAAGGGCGCGGGCGTGGACTCCCGCAGTCGGCGGTACAGATTCCAGGGATCTCCGCCAAATTCCGTATGCATCCGGTGGGTCAGACAGACCTCGAACACATCTCCGGCCAAGATGTGTTCGCGACACTGGTCCACCGCGGTGCAATAGCCGGCCTGGTCGAAGTCGCTGCGGAGCGGGGGAGTGGGAACGGGAGCATCGGACCTGGGCGGCAGCGGCTCCTGCAACAGAGCTTGCCAGTCACCGGCCATGGTCTCGGCCTGGCCACGGGCGCGCTCCTGGTCTTGCCCACGTCCGGTCACCGTCAGGGTGCGCCGGCCGGTCGCGTGATCTTCGCAGGCCACCATGTCGGCCACCATGAAAGCCAGATCGGGCAGGTCGGGGTCGGGTCGACCCGTGTCCGGCAGACTTTCCAGGGCGTGCCCCACCTCGTAGCCAAAAAAGCCCACAAGGCCACCTGCGAAGCCGGAAGGCGAGGATTGATCCAGGAGCGGGGCACCATACTCGGCCTGCAGATTCCGCAGGGCGGCGAAGGGATCGCCGGTCCAGGTGGACTGGAGAGGCCGCGGCGGAATGGTCCCATCGGGCAGCATCCAGCGGGTGAGCTGAAGCCGGAAGAGCACACCCTGTCCAGCGCCGGTGTTCTCTTCCCTTTTTCCGGTCAGCAAAGCGGGCGGCTGCCCGCCCAGGTAGGTGCGCTGTCCCAGCCGCTGGGGATCCATGGCGCTGTCCAGCAAAAAGCAGAGCTCACCCCGAGACAACAGGGCGGCGCACTCCCACAGGGGGCGTTCCAGGGGCAAATCGATGACGGTGCGTGCAATCATGGGCCCAATTCTGGGTCCTGGGATCCGGGGCGTCCAGCCTGGATTGCCGTCAGCCTTTTCAGCAGGGCAGTCACGTGGGTGCCCTCCCAGTAAATATGGCCGCAGCCGGTGCAACGGGTGTAGGTGTCCAGCCAGCGCCGGGTGCGCGGCGGAATGAGCTCCAGGATCTGGGCCTTGGCCACCGGCTCCACCAGACCGTTGCAACGGGTGCAGCGCCCGAACGGCCGGACCTGATCAGCCAGCTGGA
>JAZBOO010000405.1:0-3197 GCA_036351155.1 Candidatus Krumholzibacteriia bacterium
CGACCCTCCACACCGCTGAGAAAGAACAGCGGCACGAAAACCAGCATGATGATGAAGGTGGCATAGGTGATGCTGTTGCGGATTTCCAGGGTGGCCCCGTAAACCACCGCCAGCACGGGGCGTCGCTCTGCGACCGGCCGCGCTCCATTCTCCCGCAAGCGGCGCACCACGTTTTCCACGTCAATCACCGCATCGTCCACCAGGGCGCCCACCGCGATGGCAATACCACCCAGTGTCATGGTGTTGATGGTGGCACCGAAGGCCCGCAAGCCCAGAACCGCCAGCAGAATCGACAGCGGAATGGCGGCCAGGGTGATCACCGAGGCCCGCACATTGGCCAGGAACAGCACCATCACCAGGACCACCAGCAAGGCCCCGTCGCGCAGGGCGTGCTCCACGTTGCGGACGGCGCTGGCGATGAAATCAGACTGCCGGAAAAGATCGCTGTTGAGAGTCATTCCCTCGGGGAGATCCCGCACCAGATCCTGATACACCACGTCCAGACGCTTCTGAAGTTCCAGGGTGTTGGCCTCCGGTTGTTTCTGGACGCCCAGGATCACCGCGCGCTTACCGTTGACCGCACCCAGACCGCGCACCGGCCCCTGGCCCAGCCGCACCTCGCCCAGATCCACCACCCGCAGAGGCGCCCCGTCCCGGTGAGCCACCACCACTTCTTCCAGGTCGGTCAAACTTTCCACCCGGCCGAATCCCTGCACCACATACTCGGTGCTGCTTTCCAGACTGAAGCCGGCCGAGACGTTGCGGTTGGCAGCCTCCAGAGCCGCCGCGACATCGCCCACCCCCAGGTTGGACAAACGCAACCGCTCCGGATCAAGCACCACCTGGTACTGCTTGTCGCCACCCCCCAGCACGCTCACCTGGCTGACTCCAGGCACCGCCAGCAGTCGCCGCCGGACCACGGTTTCGGCAGCCCCACGCAGGTTGATCGGATCGGCCGTCTCGGACACCAGACCCAGAAACTGGATCTCGCCCATGATGGAAGAGGCCGGCGCCATGACGGGGGTATCGGCCTGCGCGGGCAGCTCTCCGGCCACCATGTCCACCCGTTCACTCACCACCTGGCGGGCGGTGTAGCGGGGAAAACCCCAGTCGAATTCCACCCACACCACCGAAAGGCCGACGGCCGAAGCCGACCGTACGCGACGCACCCCCGAGGCTCCGTTCAGCGCGGTTTCCAGTGGATAGGTCACCAGCGATTCGACCTCGCGCGGAGCCATCCCAGGCACCTCGGTCATGACGGTCACCGTGGGTGCCGTCAGATCGGGAAACACGTCGATGGGCATGCCGAGGGTGGTGTAAATGCCCCACCCGCTGACCAGCAGGGCCAGAGCAATCACCAGGGGACGATGGCGCAGGGCGCCAAGAATCAATGCATTCATGACGACCTCCTAGTGGGCGTGCCCGTGACCGGGCAAGGCGGTGGAAGTGGCGGCCAGCTTGACGGCCCAGGGGGCACGCACCACCACCCGGTCCCCTTCGCGAAGACCCGAGGTGATCAGCGCCACCTCCCCATCCTGCCCACCCAGCTGGACGTACCGCTTGACGAAGGTCTCACCGGCCACCTGGACGAAAACCACCGGTTGGCCATGCTCATCGACCAGGGCGCTCACGGGAATCACCAGGCCGTCGAGGGTGGTGATGGTGTCCAGGGCCAACCCCAGGGATTGGCCCGGCCGCAGGTGCAGGTCGTGATTATCCACCGCATAGACCACCGCCGCCGTCCTGGTGGCGGGGTCGATTTCCGGAGCCAGGTAAATCAACTCGGCCCCTTCGATATTGCAGGCTTCCCGCAGGGCCCCGTGGATGCCCAGCCGGGCTTCCGGCTGGGGCGGCAGGTCTTCCAGGGCCGTTTCGGGAATATGACCGCGGACCCAGACCCGTGAGGCATCCAGGACCGTGACCACCGCATCGCCCGCCTGCACAAAACCGCCCGGCCCGGCGTGGACAGCCACGATCATGCCGGCAATGGGCGACACGATTTGCTGTATGGGCTCTTCACCGATGAGCAAACGGCGTGTCGAAGACTGGCGCGCCTGGGCTGCCACCACCTCGGCCCTGGCCTCCTCGACTCGACGGCGAGACGCCGCTCCGGCCTCGAAAAGTGACTCCGCACGCTCCAGCTCCACCTCGGCCAGCTGCAGGTCCTCGTTGGCGCGGATCAGATCGGCCTCGGCCTCGGCCAGGTCCTTCGCATTGCCGGTCATCGGTACCCTGATGGTTCCCAGAATCTGTCCTGCTTCAACCTTCTGGCCCAGGACAGGGACCCGGCCCTCTTGTGAGGGACCCACCCGTCCTCCCACGGCGGTCGTCACCACGATGCGCCGGGAGGGAGGGGCCTCAACCTTGGCAGCCACTCGCAAGGGCTGGGTAAAGCCGCGGCGCACCGCGGGAGTCCCCACCACGCCCAGGCGCCACTGCTGTTCCTTGGTCATGGTCACCAGGCCATCACCTTCGGCCAGCTCGGGGCCGTGGTGATGCAGGGCATCCAGATCGGACGCCGCCACGTGGATCCCCGCGATCTCGGCGCTCCGTCCCCCATCGTCCAGGCTCACCCGCAGGGACCAGCGGCCCGCCTGGGGAAGCTGCACATCGATATGATACAGGCCCGGCTGATCGGGTTGCCTGATCACCCGACTGGTATGGTGGCCCGCCTCATGGGTCCAGACCAGATTGATCGCACCTTGTGCCACCGGCTCACCATCGGGCAACAGGGTCAGGAAGAGCATGAGGTGAGCCTGTCGGCCGGCCACCAGGTGGGGAAACTCCGCAAAGACTTCGAGGGAGTCGGACCACTGGGTGACCTCCATCATCTCGGTGCTGGACGAACCGTGGTCGTGTGGACCTTCCGAGGTCAGGTCTTCACCGCATCCGGTCAGATGGACGGTGATCAAAAGAACCAGGCTCAGGGTCAAAAGGACCCACTGGTCAATGCGTACGTACATGATGTCCTCCACAATCGGTACAGGTTCCGGAACAGAACAGATGCGCGTGGCGGAGGCCCGATGGCCTGCCCCACAGATCAGCAGTGGAGGAAACGAGGAGGGGCCCGGCCCGAGGCCACCGTGACCGCACCGGGACAGACCTGAACGGTCACATCCACGGGGCGGGGAAGCTCCGGTTCGGGGGAATCCTGAACAACCAGGAGGCGGCTGGGCAAGGCCAGCGGACGCGATGAA